>CAUZTZ010000094.1:0-12571 GCA_963582805.1 Alphaproteobacteria bacterium | reverse complement strand
AATTGGGCGTAACGGAAGTATATGACGCCTCATCGCCCGAAGCCGGGTTCGAGGAATTTAACTTTTCGGTACCGGATGTGGTGCTGATTGACTGGTCGCCCGGATTTGACGGCATTGGCTTGCTGAAGAAAATTCGCGCCGACGAGGCCAGCAAAAGCCCCTATGTGCCGGTTATCATGGTGACCGCTCACGGCGAGGCGGAAAAGGTGTTCGAGGCCCGGGACGCGGGCATGACCGAGTACCTCACCAAACCCATATCGGGCACGCGCTTGTATCAGCGCATTTCGTCGATCGTGAAATCCAATCGCAACTTTGTTCAGGCTTCGAAGTTTTTCGGCCCCGACCGGCGCCGCCGAACCAAGGAATTTGATGGCGGCTGCCGGCGCGGCGAGAGGCCGGTGCTCAGCGCCGTTGCAACCTAGAGGGAGTGAGGCCATGCTGACGCGTATCACCCTGACGCTGCTTTTGATCCTGATGTTGGCGGTCGCCATATTGCTATTCCCGGACGCGGCGATGCTGCCAATGATCGGCACGGCGGCCGCGGTTCTATTGTTTGCGCCGATCTGGTTTGTCGGCAATCAGGCGGCCCGGCAATCCTTCCAGGGCGCGCAAAATCCGGCGCGTCTCGACCGGGAAGCGAAACAGCTTATCGACGTTATCATGAACTCTTCCAACGCCGTCGGCTTCCACGAGATCGGCGGCAAAACCCAGGACACGATCGTCGCGAATATGCGCGATCTCAAGGCCGGCAAGATCAAGAACGCACACCGGGCGGTGAAGTCACTAGGCGCGGTTCCGGTTTCCAAGTTTAACGCGACGCGCAATCCGGCCCGGCTAAGCGCCACCTTGGCCAAATACTATCTGCTGGCCGACGACAAGACCGACGACGGCGAGCGGCTGCGCATGCGCATCAACAACTTCATCGCCGGCATCAGCGACGCCAGCTTGTAGCGGAATTTCCCGCGCGGGCGTTGCTCTCAGGCGATGCGGCTGGTTATTGATCAGACGAATACAAATCCAGCGAACTATTGATCGATAAACCACTAGGTGTTATAGATATTACGATAACACTACGTGGCTTATTTTGGGTGGTTTATTGGCCGGGTACCTTACCAAGAGTTTTGCCCGTTGGGCGCGGCGCGTGGGGATTAAGGATCAATCCCTATGTCAGGCCATCGGTAAAGCGGTACGGGCCACGGCCCTTCGGAAATTGAGGTGCGAAAATGGGTGACAGCAAAAAAAGCCGAATTTTGGATAACGTGCACGATACCGCCAGGGATTTGCACGAAGCCGGGGCCATGGATGAAATGACCATGCGTGAATTCGACGCCATGTGCCTGCCCCAGATCAAACGCTACACGGCAGCGGAAATAAAGCGAATCAGGTTGGGCGCCCGGGTCAGCCAACCTGTCTTCGCCGCCTACCTGAACGTTACCAAGTCCACCGTCGCGCAATGGGAGCAGGGCGAAAAGAAGCCTCGAGGTTCATCGCTGAAACTCTTGGAGCTGGTCGCACGAAAAGGATTGCAGACGCTCGGCTGAGCCGGGCCGGGTGCTGATAATCCAGCAATGCCGGGATCACATCTCCATTTCATCCAGCAGGTTATCGACGATGGCGTGGAAATGATCCCAGGGCGCTTCCCGGTGGCAGGAGTTGCGCACGATCAATGACGAACCGGCGTAGAACTTCTCGTACAGCTGGTGGCGGCCGGCGAACTCGGAGCCGGTCAGATCCCAACCCAGCTTGTAGAGCTTCATGCGCCGCCGCGCATCCATGGTCGGCGTCGCCCACCATTCATCGAAGCGGGCGCTAAGCTCGGCATCGTCGAAAATATCGGTGCTGGCCGGCATCTGCAGCGGCGCCGCGCCCATCAAATCGCGGACGATATCGACGATCTCGGTGTGGTGTTCCTGGCACCAGTTGAGGGTCGCATACATGATGCGCCGGTTGTGGGTGGCGTAGCGCACCGGCCCCTCGGGCCAGGCTTCCCATGCTTCGTTCTGGCCGGCGACCAGACCGCCGACGGTCGCCTCCAACGCCGCCAAGCGGCCGAGGGTGTCGCGCACCGCCGGTATCTGATCGATGCCGTTGGCGAGGCAGGCGCGGCTGGCGAGACCGACCATCAGCCCCATCTTCGCCCAAAAGCGCACATTCGATTGATGATTGGCGTAGCAGTTGGCCGGCGTGTCGATATAGATCTGCCGCGACTGGGCGCCGTCATTGTGCAGGAACACCCGCTCCCAGGGGATTTTCACGTCCTCGCAAACCAGCATGCAATCGCCCTCGTCGAAACGGTGGCTTAAGGGGTAATTGGCCGGACGGGCGGCGTGCATGGCGTAAGGCTGGCGCGCCCATAAAGACAGCCCCGGCAAATTGAGCGGCATGGCGGCGGTGATGCTTTCGGCTTTGCGGCTCTCATCGATGGGCGACAGGTTGCCGATCCAAATCTCGTCGGCAAAGACGGCGCCGGTGGCCAGCATCTTCATGCCCGACACAACGACGCCATTATCGTCTTCGCGGATCACGCGCAGCGCCGGCTGCTCCAACCCAGCGTCGCCGGTGGCAACCTCCTGGCCCCTGATGCCGGACGGCGCGGTGACCGCGAAGGACAGGAACAAATCTTCATGGCGGGCAAATTCGTAATAGCGGAGCAGATTGTCGCCGAACCCCTTGCCGGTTTTTTCCAGAACGGCCGGGTTCATGGCGAGGCCGGTCACCAGCCCGGCGACGTGATCGGGCGAGCGGCCGATAAGCCCATAGGTGGCGTCCGCCAAAGCCTTGGCTGACACCGTCCGGCGCGCCAATTCACCCCGGGTCTTGCAGCGCAGCCAATAGACGGAGAACGCCTCGCCATCTTCTTCGAAGGCGTAAATATCGCGCTTGGCCGGATCGGCTTTTTGGTCGTACAGCGCCGCCACGGTCTGGGCGGCGGCCTCGAACGCCGGGTGCTTGGTGACATCGTCGATGCGCTCCTTGCCGATCAGCACGCGGCGCCCGTCGCGCATCTTTTCCAGTTTCTCCGCACCCGAAATCAGCATCGCAATTACCCCCAGATATATTTGATATTTGTCTTAGGCGCTCAGCCGGGCTCGGCGGCGAATTCCGATCCGGTGAGGCAGAAGCGGCCGAGCTTGTCCTGCCACAATTCACCGCTTTCGTGGAGCTGGCCCAAGGCCCGGGACAGGGCCGGAACGCCGGCATCGGCAAACATCTCCGACAGATCGAAGAAATATTGCGGCGTCTCTTTGATGGCCTCACGGATCTCGGCGGCCAGCGCCGTCACCTCGTTATTACCGACCAACGGCGCCGGCTCTTTCGCCGGGCCATCGCCTAACGCATCGGTGAGTTTTACCTCTTCGGCGTAGGCGTAATAAATCCGCTCGAACCGTTCGCGCGGCACGTCGTCCGGAATAGTGGCGTCGATGCCCATCTTGGCGGTGGTCGGAATGCGCCCCGGCGTCGGAACCAGGCTCGGATCCAGCGGCTTCGAGCGGGCGCCGGACACAATGATCACATCCTTGTCCGCCTGCACCCGGGTGGCCACCGCCCATTCCACGTCCATGTGATCGAAGACGTCGATATCGTCATCGACCACGGTCACGTGCTTCATATCAGCCACCGACAGCATGGCCATGATGGCGTTCTTGCCGTCGCCGGGCAGCGGCTTGATGGCGGCCACCGTGTGCCAATGGCAGCAACCGCCGGGCGTCACGTTGATGGCGGTCACCTGCACGCCGGCCTCGTGCAGGACGCGGCGGATTGCGGATTCGTAAATCGGCCCGCTCGGCCAGATATTCTCCCACGGCATGTGCAGCGCGTAATAGATCGCACCCGCGCGGCAGCGGATGGATTTGATGCGCACATGCGGGTTCCAGTGCAGCCCGCCCATGAGCCGCGTAAATTCGCCGAAGCGGCCTTCCGGCTTGGTCCAGCCGGTGGGCAGAATTTCCGCCTCCAGCACAATCTCGGAATCGGCGATGAACGGGATATCGACGGTTTTGCAAGGCGCCAATTGCACCGGTGCGCCGCGCATACCGCCGGCCAGGGCCATTTCATCGACGCCGGCGGCGGCCTTGAAGGTGGCGGCGATCAATTCTGCCGGATGGGTGCCGATATTGATGGAGATCGGCAATGGCTCGTTCCGGGCCAGGGCCTTTTCGGCGAATTTGCGTAAGTTATTGGGGGTGACGATATCGATGCCGGTGGTGTTCCGGTCCTTCACCAATAGCCGGTAGACGCCGGCGTTGTAGCCGAACTCTTCGTCATGGGCGATGATTACCCCGGCGGTAATCATCGGGCCGCCGTCCAGGGTGCCGAAGATGGGCACCGGCAGGGCGAACAGATCCACATCATCGCCTTCCATGATCACGTCGTGGAGGCCGTCGGCGGCGATGGTTTCGGGCGGGATGGGGTTTGCCAGGCCGCGCCGTAACTGCGCCTCGATCTCGGCAAAATCGCAGCCCATGGCGATACCCAGGCGCATCCGGGAGTTCATTACCCCCGATATCACCGGCATGTCGTAGCCGAGCACATTGGTGAACAGGAGCGCGGTTTCCGACTGGTCCACCAGGGTGGCGATATGGCGGATATCGGTGGCTTTGGTGATGCGCCGCAATTCACCGGCGGCTTCCAGGTCGGGAACGATATCGCGCAAACCGCCCAGGTTCCGGCGCGAAATTCCGGCCTTTGCGCCCGCAGCGCTGTTGCCGCTTGCTTCGTCCATGACCGTCTCCTTAATTTGCTTGTAAAGCCAATATCCAGGCTTCAGGGTTGCGCCAAGGATAGCGAAACCCCGGCCTCATACCAAGCAAATCGGCGCCCATGGAAAATCTCGGCAATCTCTTTAAAGCGCATGTGGCGAGCGGGCGCATCGCGGCTATCGATCTTTTGGATGCCGATAACCCCCGCCAAGTCACCTACGCCGATTTGGATGCCAGTTGCGATGCCGTGGCGCGCGGGCTTAAGCTGCGCGGCTTGGGCTCCGGCGACCGCATCGCCATCTTGGCCCAAAACCGGCTGGCGTTTATGGAAGTGCTGTTCGGCGCCTTGCGCTTGGGCTGTGTTCCGGTGCCGGTCAATATCAAGCTGCCCGCCGACACGGTGGAATTCATCCTCCGCGACGCCGGCGTCAAACATATGTTCTACGATGCAAGCTGGGAGGCCAGGGTGTGCGAGGAGATACCCGGCACCGACTTCGATGCAGACTATTCCCAATTCCTGGACCCGGGCGATTTCGAAGCGGTAGCGGTCACCGCAAACCAAGTATCCATGCAGCTCTATACCGCCGGCACCACCGGCCGCCCCAAGGGCGTGCTTTTAACCCATTCGGGCCAGGGCTGGGCGTCCAGGGCATTGGTCGAAGCGCGGCGGCTTACCTTTGATGACCGCATCCTGATTTCGGCGCCGTTTTTCCATAAAAATGCGCTGGTGGCGATCAAGACGGCGATGCTGCCGGGCGCCTCGCTGGTGATCATGCCGCGCTTCCAGGCACGGGGCGCCATCCATGCGGTGGCGAGCCAGAAATGCACCATGGTCACCGGCGTTCCGACCATGATGTATATGATGCTGGCCGAGCGCGATCTGATCGAGGCCGCCGATTTCTCAGCTGTGCGCACCGTCTCCATGGGCTCGGCGCCGGCGTCCGATGTGCTGCTCGGCGATATTTCGGCGGTCTTCAAGAACGCCGCCATCCAGCTCAACTACGGCACCACCGAGGGCGGCCCGATCATGCTCGGCTGGTTCCACCCCGATGGGTTGGAGCGCCCGGTAGGCGCCGTTGGCTATCCGATCCCGGGCTGCGAATACCGGTTCGAGGGCGGGCCCAACGACAAACAGGGCGAGCTGGTGCTGCGCAATCCGGGCGTCGCCTCGGGCTTTTACAATTACCCGGAAGAGACCGCGCGCTGCTTCAAGGATGGCTGGAATTATTCCGGCGACATCATGCGCCAGGACGAAGACGGCTGGTTTTACTTTGTCGGCAGGGTCGATGACATGTTCGTCTGCGGCGGCGAGAACATCTTTCCGGGCCAGGTGGAATCCCTGCTGGAGAAATTCGCCGCCATATCCCAGGCCGTGGTGCTGCCCTTTTCCCACGAAACCAAGGGCGAGGTGCCATACGCTTTCGTCGTCGCCGAAAAAGGCACAGCGCTGGCCGAGGACGACGTCAAAGCCTACGCCCTTGAAAACGGTCCCGCCTATGCGCATCCAAGGCGGGTCTTCGTGATGCCCGAAATTCCGTTGACCGGAACCAACAAAACCGACCGGGAGGCGTTGCGCGCCCTGGCCGGGGAGAAAATATAATGGCCGAGAATAAAATGAGCTTGGAAGAACTGCAGGAACGCATTGCCGAGGCACCCTTCCATCAATGGCTTGGGCTTCGGGTGACCGAAGTGACCGAGGACGGCATCCAAATCACCGTCCCCTGGCGTAGCGAATTCGTGGTCAACGAAAAGGCTGGCTATGCCCATGGCGGCATCCTCGCCACCCTGATTGACACGGCGTCCGATTATGCGCTGGCGGCAAAGATCGGCGGGCCGGTGCCGACCGTCGATCTGCGCGTCGATTACCACCGGGCCGCCCTGGAAGGCGAAATCACGGTTAAAGCCAGAGTGATCAAATTGGGCCGCACCTTTTCCACCGCCGAAGCCTCGGTCTTCGATGCCGATGGCCGATTGCTGGCCAGCGGGCGCGGCGTCTTCCACATGCCCGCCGGCTAAGGGCGCAAAGATTTAAGGAGAGACCATGAAAGCCGTCGTCCTTTATGAGCATGGCCAGATGGACAAGCTCATTTACGAAGAAAACTATCCCGACCCGGAATGCGGGCCATCGGATGTGGTTGTCCGGGTCAAAGCCACCTCGCTCAACTACCACGATCTGTTTACCCGCAACGGCATGCCCGGTGTGACCCTGGAACTGCCCAGGATTTGCGGCCTCGACGTGGCCGGCGAGATCGCCGAGACCGGCAAGCACGTCAAGAATTTCAAAATTGGCGACGCGGTTCTCATCGATCCCCGCAACCGGGTGGAGGGCGGCCTGGTGGGCGAGACCATCGATGGCGGGCTGGCCGAATTTTGCCGCGCGCCGGAGCATCAGTTAATCGCAATCCCGGACGGCGTCTCCTACGCCGATGCCGCCAGTCTGCCGGTCGCCTACGGAACTGCGCACCGCATGATGGTGACCCGCGGCCAGGTGGGCGCCGATGACAAGGTGCTGATCATGGGCGCCTCGGGCGGCGTCGGCACCGGCGCCGTGCTGCTCGCCAAAATCCTGGGCGCCGAGGTGGTGGCTCTTTCGTCGTCGGAAGTGAAGATGCAGGCGCTGACTGATATGGGCGCCGATCACGTGATCAACTATCTGGAAACCGACTGGGTCAAGGAAATCTGGAAGCTTTATACCAAGCCGCACCGGCGCGAATATGCAGGCGGCGTCACCGTGGTGGTCAATTTCACCGGCGGCGATACCTGGGTGCAGGGCATGCGTTGCCTCCGCCGCGGCGGGCGCATGCTCACCTGCGGCGCCACCGACAGCTTCGATCCGAAAACCGATTTGCGCTATGTGTGGAGCTTCGAATTTGATATTCGCGGCTCCAACAGTTGGGAGCCGGAAGATTTGACCGCGCTTTTGGGCATGATACAGGCCGGCGACATGAAAGTGCCCATCGCCGGCACCTATCCGCTAACCGAAGCCACCGAGGCCTTGCGCCTGATCGAGGACCGCGAGGTGATCGGCAAAGTCATCGTCGAGCCCTAGGGTGATGTGGCCATCACCCTAGATTCTAATTTTGGGCGGCCTGATTCACGCAAATTTCGCATCTGCGAATTTTACGATCAGGACACCGGAGTGCTCGAATGATGGCAGAATCAGACCCACGCCTGCCCGGCCCCGGCGAAATATTTCTGGACCATGTGGGCTGGTACGTGCCCGACCTGGACGAAGTTGGGCGGGTATTTGGCGGGCTTGGTTTTCCGCTGACGCCCATAGCGCTGCACGGCGACAAGGACCCGGATACGGGCGCGGTGATCCCGCAAGGCTCTTCCAACCGGCTGGCCATGCTGGAGCACGGCTACCTGGAATTCCTCACCGATGTAAGCGGCACCGACACCCCCGTCGCCCGCCACATGCGGGATCGCATGGGCCAATATATCGGCGTCCACCTGACCGCTTTTTCGGTCGCCGACGCAGGCGCTGAGGCGGCGCGGCTGCAAACCACCGGCATCACCTTGCAGCCCACCGTGAATTTGCGGCGCAGCGTTGAGGCCGCCGATGGATCTGAGGCGGAGGCCGGGTTCACGGTGATCCGCGCCGCATTCGATCAGTTCCCGGAAGGCCGCATCCAGACCCTCACCCACCTGACGCCGGCCCATGTCTGGCAGGACCGTTTCATCGCAAAGGACAACGCCATCATCGGCCTCGCGGAATTGGTCTATTCGGTGCCGGACCCGGAGGCCAGCGCCGCACGGCTGGCCGCTTTCACTGGGCGGACGCCAAGCGCCACGGAGGGCGGCATGGAAATAATCCTGGACCGGGGCAAATTGCGCTTCGTCCGCGCCGATAGTTTCGGAACGGCGGTCGGCCTGGTTTCCCGCGACCTGGTACAAACCTGGCAGTATTTTCGAAGCCGGGGAATTCCGTTGGCGGAGGCAGGCAACGGGCGGCTGGTGGTCGACGCGGGCCAAGCCCTCGGCGCGGCTTTGGAGATCACGCCGGCTGGCGCGGGTTTCGATTGAGTTGGCAGCCAAAAGCGGACGTTCGCCGATTTAGAAAACACTAGTTCTCCGGCACGCCGGCGCGGCGCAGGCCTTCGAGGACGTGGTCGAACTTTTGGATATGGGAATAGCGCTTGTGCATCTTGGCGATGGTACCGCGCCGGCCCTTGTCGATGCGGACGAAATCGGCCCACACGGACCGGGCTTCTTCCTTTCGCCCCAGCCAGCCGAGGGCGGATGCCAGAATCCAGTATTGCGGCGGGAACTTGGGGCTCAAGGTGATGCCCTCCTTCGCAATGGCAACGGCCTTTTTATAGTTTTCTAGCCCGAGATAGGATCGGCCGAGGTAGAAATTCCTGGCCGCTTTCCGCCGCGCCCTTGGATTTAGCTGAACGGCCTTCTCTATCAAAGGCAGGGCTTCGGCAAATCTTCCGGTTTGATTGAGTATGGCGCCTAAACAAATGTAAGCGAGGTCATTGTTGGGGTTAAGCTCGATGGCGGTCTTGCAGGCGGAATTGGCTTTGTCCAATTGATTGTTGACGCGGTAGGCCGTGCCCAACTGGTGAAAAGCTCCGGAACTCTTGGGGTCGAGCGCGACGGCACGCCGGGCGGCTTCGAGTTGAAGCCTTAGAGCTTCTCCCTGTGTCTTGGTGATGCCGTAGCGCGACATCGCGGCGGCCATATATACTTGTGCCATGCCGGTCCAAGCCAGCGCCGAGTCGGGATTCAGTTGCAGTGCCTTTTCGAGGTGGCGTTTCGCCTCAAGCGTCGTTTCCTTTGACGCTGGTTTAGTCCAAATCTCCGCCGAACCACGTAGCGCGTAGTCCCGGGCTTCAAGGTTTGCCGGCGGTCCCGCCTGAAGCCGGCGGCTCTCGGCCGCCAAAAGTTCAAACTTAAGGACGGCGGCGATCCGTCCGGTCACGTCGTTCTGGAGGGAGAATACATCCCTGACTTTGCGGTCGAAGCGATCGGACCAGATGTGCGCGCCGGTCTCGCCATCGATCAACTGGGCATTGACCCGCACCTGATCACCGGCGCGGCGCACGCTACCCTCCAGCACGTAACGGACGTTCAAGTCCTTGGCCACGTCGCGCGCCTTCACTGCCATACCCTTGTAGGTGAACGACGTGCCCCTTGCGATGACGAACATGCCCCTGATGCGCGACAGATCTGTAATCAAATCCTCAGTGATGCCGTCGGCGAAATAGCCCTGGGATTTGTCGCCGGAAAGGTTGTCGAAGGGCAGCACGACAATGGACAGCGGCGGGGCGGCGGATTTCGGCGGCGCGCCTTCCGGCAGTCCGGCGCGGCGGAGGGCGTCGGCGAGCCGATCGTTAACCCCGGGCTGTTTCGTGGCGTTGTTCCGGACCGCCGCTTTCACGGTATATTTTGGCGATCTGCTGAGCATCCACTTGATCGTGGTCCGCGCCGCGTCTTCCTTGCCGGCGAGCATTTCCGCCGCCGCGCGTACCGACTCCCGGCCAACGCCTGAGCGGCGATGGAGGACTTCCCGGCGCTCGAAATGGGCCACCGATTTGGCGTATTGACCGGCGATGAAATAGGTCGCCCCGGCGAACGAATGCACCGTGGGGTTCAGCGGGGCCATACGAATGGCCCGTTCCGTCGGTGCCAAGCCCTCTTCGGCCCGGCCGGCGAGGGCTAGGTAATAGCCGTAAAAGAAACGAACCCTGGCGGCACCGGGCTCGATGCGCACGGCGTTTTCCAGTTCCACGACCGCCTTTTCAATCTGGCCCCTGGCTCTCAGAATTTGCGCCAAGGCGACATAGGGATGCGCAAAGGCATCGTCGAGGGAGATTGCTTTGCGGGCCATGCGCGTTGCGATCTCCAAATCTTCGGCGGGCGACTTGCTGGCCTGGGTCAACACGCGAAGCGCATGCACCTGCGCCAATCCGGCATAGGGCCGGGCGTAGTTCGCATCGAGGGCGATAGCCTTCTCTAATAACGCCTGGGCGGCGGCCAGTCTTTTCCGCGTCGGCGGAGCAGTGGTGAATATCCCGCGCACGGTCAATTCATGGGCTTCCGGCTTGGGCGTGTATTTGCGCCGGGTGCGTTCGCGCTCCTCGGACGTCAGCTTGATCGCGAGGTTGGAAACGATCTTCCCCGCCACATCATCCTGGATGGCAAACACGTCCTTGAGGTCCCGGTCATAGCGTTCCGCCCACACATGGTTGCCGTTCGAGGCATCGATCAACTGGGCCGTGATGCGCACTTTGCCTGCTGCCTTCCTCACACTGCCCTCGACCACATAGCGGACCCCCAACTCGCGGGCGATCTTGCGGACATCTTCCGATTTACCCTTGTAGCGGTTGACCGAGGTGCGGGCGATGACGAACAGGCCGGAGACCTTGGAAAGATCGGTGATGATGTCCTCGGTGATGCCGTCAGAAAAATACTCCTGCGCCTTGTCGCCAGACATGTTGGCGAAGGGGAGGACGGCTATGGATGGCTTGTCGGGGAGTTTGAGGGCTGGAGTTCTAGGGTAGCCGGCTTTCGTTAGACCCTCTTCTAGATGCGCCCGGACGCCATCTGGCATGGATGCCAGATGCCTGTCTGTCGCTATCGCATAGTTCGGGCTCAGCGCCATGAATTGTTCACGCGCGGTCCGTGCCTCGTTCATCCGGCCAAGCTGGGCAAGAGCAGCGGCGTGTAAGGCCATTGGAGCGACGGGACTGCGTGACTTCATCCGGCGTGCACTTGCGAACGCCTGCGCAGACTTTTCATACTGACGCGCAGCGTAGTAGTTGCGTCCCCCGATCATATGCCTGGCAAAGCGCCCATGGGGGTCAAGCCTGAACGACTTGTCCATAATGCGCGCTCCGTCCTCGGATTGGCCCGCCAATACCAGAGTGTTGGCGTAATTCATCAACACATTCGCGTCGCCAGGACTGAAAGCGGCAGCCTTTTCCGCCGCCGCCATGGCCTCGCGATACTGGCGAAGAAGTGCGTGGACATTTCCCAAGTAACTTTGAGACAGGCTGTCGCGGGGATCCAGGGCGACGGCATGTTTGGTCAATTCGAGAGCATGCTTCAATGTGTCCTTGGCATTCTTGCCCCATCGGTTCACGGCGTTGTGGCGGCGCGAAAAGCCGAGCATGGCATAGGCGCGGCCGTAGCTAGGGTCCTTGGCAACGGCCTGCTCGAACAATCGGATAGCTCGCTGATTGGTTTGCGGAGTAAGTTGGTTGTAGGTGGCCCATCCCTGCAGAAAAAGGGCGTAGGCTTCCGGGCTGCTCGTATGTTTGCGTGAGCTTTTTTTAAACTCGGCGACTGCCACTTTACTCACCAATCTGCTCACGATCTCGCCCGTGATTTCGTCTTGTAGGGCGAAGATGTCCTTCATCTGGCGGTCGTACTTGTCCGCCCAGATGTGCTTGCCGTTTATGGCGTCGATCAACTGTGCGGTGACCCGAAGCGAATTGCCCGCACGCCGGATCGAGCCTTCCAGCACATAACGGACGCCCAAATCCTCGGCCACTTCGCGCACGTCCACCGATTTGCCCTTGAACTTGTTGGTGGAATTGCGGGCGATGACGAAGATGTTCTCGAAACTGGCGAGGTTCGAAATGATCTCCTCGGTTAATCCGTCGGCGAAGTATCCCTGGTCCTTGTTTTCAGAGAAATCGTTGAACGGCAAAACGGCGATGGACGGTATTTGCGGCAGCGGATGCGCCATCTTCGCCACCGATGCCGGTTCCACCCGCTGCACCCACGGCTCCCAAATGAACAATCCGCCGGCAATGGCGATGACCACTACAATAGATGCAGCAATGGCCATGCTGGATTTGGCAGTGGGTTTGGGCGGTGCGGTAACAGACGCCGTCTTGGTCTCACCCATGTTGATTTTA
>CAUZTZ010000093.1:0-12924 GCA_963582805.1 Alphaproteobacteria bacterium | reverse complement strand
CCTCAGGAGTGATGTGGATCACGTCGCGGCGCTGGGCAATGTGGACCTGGAGGGCAATTTTCGCGATCCCAACACCGCCCAGGCCAGCTTTTTGCGCGCCAACCAGCAATGGCATTCGGACAGTCAGTTTTTTAAAGTTCCCTCGGCGCTGTCATTCTTACGCGCCGTCGCCATGCCGAAAGAGGGCGGCGCCACCCAATGGGCCGACACCCGCGCCGCCTGGGACGCGTTGCCGCCACCGCGCCAGGCCGATTTGCAGGACCTGATGGGGATCAATGATTTACAGAAATCGCGCGCCAAGACCGGCCATACATTGACCGAGGAAGACCGCAAACGCTGGCCGCCGATCGAACATCCGGTGGCCCGCATCCACGATGAAACCGGCAAGCGCGCCCTTTATGTGGGCTCGCAAGTGACCGGCATCAGCGGATTGGATGACGCGGCGGGCGCGGCGCTGATCAACGAGCTGGTGGCCCATTCGACCCAGGAGCAGTTCGTCCATACCCACCAATGGACGGTGGGCGAGCTGGTCATCTGGGACAATCGGCGCTGCCTGCATCGGGGCCTGGCGTGGGACGAGCAAAGCGAAGCCCGCGACGTGCGCCGCTCGACCACCGAAGGCAGCGGCCCGACCTCCGAGGGCGGCTTGCCCATCGATGAATATGCCCGCGCCCAGGCCGCATGACCGCAACCACCCCTAAATTGGTGTTCAGCCATTTCGGCATCTTTTGCCAGGATGCGGGGCTGTTGGCTGAGTTTTACACAAATGTCCTCGGCTTCGCGGTCTCCGATCAGGGCGAGCCCCGGCCGGGCATGGCCATGCGCTTCATGACCCGGCGTCCGTTCGAGCATCATCAGCTTGTGGTTGCCGGCGGGCGCGAAGCGGGCATCCCCTCGACGGTCAATCAGATCGGCTTCCTGACCACGGGCTTGGGTGAGTTGCGCCGCATCAAGGCGTTGCTGGAGGCAAGCGGCGCCGAAGATATCACCGTGGCCGATCATGGCAGTGCCTGGACCCTGTATTTTTTGGATCCCAACGGCAACCGCATATCGATCTCCGCCGAGACCGGCTGGTTTGTGCCGCCGGGCATCAATTGGCCGCTCGACCTGGATGCGTCTAACGCGGACATTACCGCCGCCACCGAAGCACGCTGCCGCACCGTCGACGGCTTCATGCCGCGCGCCGAATGGCGCAGCCAAATAAAGCGGGAATTGTCGGCATCGGGGGCGATCGCCTCGCAGGCAACGCCGGTGGTCGATCCCATCTATCCCGCCGACGGCGAGGCCAGCGTGTTCCGCTCTGACGTTGGCGCCCAGCCGCCGCCGGCACCGTTCCCGGAAATCGCCATGCATCAGGTGGGCATCGATGTCACCGATCTGGACGCCATGGTGAAATTTTATGGCGATGGCCTCGGCTATGCGATCACGGCACGCGGGCGCATGGATGCCATCGGCGCAACGCCGGCCTCCGACTATGCCTGGCTGACCCGCGATTCGGAACAAATCGCGCAAATAATTCTGCGCTCCGGGCGCGCCGAAGATGTGCCGTCCAGTGTCAATCAGATCACCTTTCGGGTGGAATCCTTAAGCGAATTGCGCCTTTTCAAGGATTTTGCCCTCGCCGATGCGCGGGTGAGCAATTTCCGCCCGGTCCATCACGGCAATTCCTTTTCCCTCTATTGTGATGATCCGGAAGGCAACACGCTGGAGATTTCCTACGAATCCGAATGGTATATTCCGGCGCCCCTGGCCTGGCCCCTGGATTTCGAAATGAGCGACGCGGAATTGATGGCCTCGGTGGAGAAGACCTGCCGCGAGACCGGTGGCTTCATGATGCGCGAAGAATGGAAATCCCGGGCGCGCGGCGAGTTGATCCGGTCCGGCAGGCTGGAAGCCGAGGCGCTGGTTTCCCATCTCTACGCCGCAGCTTGAGGCCAGACCATTGCGTATCGTTCGCTATACACCGAACCGCGCCAGCGAAGAGCAAGCGCCGCGCCTGGGCCTGATGCTGGGCGATGACCGCATCGGCGATTTGCGCCGCGCCCATGAACGCATGTTGGCCGGCGCCGGCGATCGGGCGGCGGCGGAGATTGCTGCGTCAAGATTTCCGGGCAATCTGGCGGCGCATCTGGCCGGCGGCGACGTTGCGCATCAGGCTTTGCTGGAAACGGCGGCCTATCTCGGCGGCGAAGGGGATGGCAAAGGCGGCAGCGGCGATGCCCTGATCCGCAATTTGGATCAGTGCCGGCTGTTGGCGCCGGTGAAGCCCTGGAAGATCATCGCCGTCGGGCGCAACTACGGCTCCCACGACAAGGAGATGTCCCAATCGGGGGCCGGCTTTCCAAAGGCGGTGCCATCGGCCTGGATCAAATCCAACTCGGCCCTCGCCGGCCCCTTCGATGACATTCAAAAGCCCGCCGCCAGCGACGCCCTGGACTACGAGACCGAACTGACCCTGGTCATTTCCAGGCAATGCAAGAACGTTGCGGAAAAGGATGCCTACGATGTGATCGCCGGTTACATGGTCGGCATCGATGTCACCGCCCGCGACGTGGTGCGCCTGGAAAGGGCCGAGGGCAACCAGCTTATGGGCAAGATGTTCGATAGCTTCGCGCCGATGGGCCCCTGGATGTTAACCGCCGACGAAGTTCCCGATCCCATGAATCTACCGATCCGTACCCGGGTTAATGGCGAGATACGCCAGGACGGATCGACGGCGGGCATGATCTGGGACATTCCCAAACTAATTTCCTATGTCTCGCAAATGAGCCTGGAGCCGGGCGATCTGATCATGACCGGAACGCCGTCGGGTGTTGCCGCCGGGCACAAGGTGGACGGCGAGAACTGGTTCTTAAGCGCCGGCGACGTGCTGGAATCCGAGATCGAGGGGATCGGGGCTTTGCGCAATACCATCGTCGATGCGCCCGATACCGTCCATTGGGATTGGGACCGCAGCCGCAACACCGAACCACCGTGAGCAGTGAACGTCTGAAGGGCAAATCGGTTGTCGTCACCGGCGGCGGGCGCGGGCTGGGGCGCGAAATGGTGCTAGCGCTGCTGGCCGCCGGGGCGCGCGTGACGGCGGCGGCGCGCTCGGCCGATCAACTGGCGTCGTTGGCCGAAGCCGGCAAAGCCCTGTCAGGCGAATTGCAAACCATCACCGCCGATATTCGGAAATCCGATGACTGCGCAAATATCGTCGATGCGGCCCGGGAAGGCTTCGGCGCGATCCATGTATTGGTCAACAATGCCGGGCTGACCATGGCCTATATCTATCCCAAGCGGCACCTCCGGGAAGACACACCAAAATTCTGGGAGGTTTCGGACAGCACCGTGGAAGATGTTTTAGATACCAACTTCATCGCCGCCGACCGCCTGACCCGCATGGTGGCGCCGGAAATGGTGGCCCAGGGCTGGGGCCGGATTATCAACCTGACCACCAAGATCGAGATTATGAACCGGGCCGCCAGCGCACCTTACGGCGGCTCCAAGGCGG
Organism: Alphaproteobacteria bacterium; assembly: GCA_963582805.1. GTDB lineage: Bacteria > Pseudomonadota > Alphaproteobacteria > Rhodospirillales > UBA2165. The sequence goes on along the minus strand of CAUZTZ010000093.1, from coordinate 9,428 downwards.
CGCTGGAAATGACCTCGGAGGTCTGGATGAAGGACCTGGAAGGCACCGGCGTCACGGTCAATATGCTCAACCCCGGCGCCGCCGACACGGACGGCTTTGCCTCCAAAGAAGAACGCGAACTGGTGGCCAAGAAAATGCCGCTGATCGATCCGGCGTGCATCGGTGCGCCGGTGGTATGGCTGGCCTCGGACGCATCGGACGGTGTCACCGGGCGCCGCTTCGACGCCGAGTTCTGGGACGCCGGCGGCGATGCGGCGGAACAGGCGAAGCGCACCGGAAGCCCAATGGGTTTCGATTTGAAGTCCGAATGATATTCCAAGGCCCCATATTGGCAGTCATCATCATCGCGGTGATCGTCATTGGCTTTTTGATCGGCGCGGTCTCCATCGGCGGCGTTGTCATCGTGCCGCTGCTGGTTCTGGCGGCCGGGATCGAAATTCATGTGGCCGTGGCGTCGGTCATTTTTACCGCCATTTTCACCGGCGCCCTCGGCACCATCATGTTTGCCCGCATGGGCGCGGTTGATTGGCGGTCCTGCCTGTGGCTGTCCATCGGCGCCATGGTGGGCGCTTATCTGGGCTCATTGGTGCTGATCCAACTGCCGGGTGGTGTGGTCGAGGCGCTGGTCGGAATCATGGTTCTGGGAACCGGCATCAATGCCATGCTCAGCCAGGCCGAGCCGGAGAATGCGCGCGCCCGGCTTTCGCCCCTGGTTACCGGGCTCATCGGCTTCGTGGCCGCGTTTGGGTCGGCCGTATCGGGCGCCGGCGGGCCGCTCCTTCTGGTGCCCATGCTGATGTGGATGCGGGTGCCGGTGATCACCGCCATCGCCCTCGGCCAGGTGTTCCAGGTTCCGGTGGGATTGTTCGCCAGTTTGCGTAACTGGCAATCGGGTATCATTGATTTCCAGCTTGGTTTTCTGATCGCCGCCTGTTTGCTGGTCGGCGTTTATTTCGGCGCCCGCTTTTCAGGTACCATCAACGCAGGCGCGGTCAAACGCATGCTCGCCGTGGTGTTGATCGGCGCCGGGGTTTTGCTGTTCGCGCGGTTGCTGTTCTGATCACAACGCCGGTTCCGGCGCCGGCGCCGCTTTCGGCGCTGATTTCCGCTCCCGGTAGGCAACGTAGGTTGCGGCGGCGAAAATGACGGCGCTGCCGGAACAGGTAAAGATGCTCGGCGCCTCGGCAAAGAACACAAAGCCGGCCGCCGATGCCCATAATAATTTGGCGAAATCGAACGGCATGACGAGGCCTGCATCGGCAACCTTCAAGGCCTGGGTCAGGCAAAGCTGGGCGGTGATCCAGGCGGTGCCAAGTACCGCCAGCCACAGCAATTGCCAGGCGCTCGGCCAGGTCCAAAAGAACACGGCGGCGGCAAAAGTGATCGGGATCAGGATCAGGACCCCGTAAAAAGTGATGGTGACGCTGGCCTCGGTGCGCGACAGCACTTTAATGGTGACCACCGTCAAGGCCCAGAACGCCGCCGAACCCAAGGCATAGAGCGCGCCGACGCTGACCGCGCCGGCGCCGGGCCGAAGGATGATCATGGCGCCGACGAAGCCGACAAACAGCCCGCTCCAGCGTCTTGGACCCATGCGTTCGCCCAGGAACAGGACCGCCAGGATCGACACGAACAAGGGCGTCGTGAAGCTATAGGCGGCGATATCGGCGATCGGCACCAGTGTTACCGCCAGAAAAAATAACAAGAGCGAGCCTGCGTTAAGGGTGCCGCGAAGGCCGAGGAGCCCGATTTTCCGGGTCTTGAGCGGCTCGATTCCATTGCGCAGCACCAAAGGCACCAGCGCCACCAGACCGAACAAATTGCGAAAAAAAGCGATCTCGAACGGGTGCATGTCTTCGGCGAGGAAACGGATGCCGACAACCATGAACGTAATCAAAAGCGTGAACGCCAGCATCAACAGGATGCCGCGCAAATTGGCGTTGATAGTCAGCGGATGCGCCCCTAAAAAAACTCGCCGGGCAGCGTGACGAAAACCATGCCCCCGGAACCCCGATTATAGCGTCATTGCTTGTCTGGAACCCAGCGAAAGGTAATCTGCGGGCTGGCTTTTTTGCAAATATGTTCGATGGATTTGTGGGTTCGGCCGCCGGCACCCAATTTGGGGCTAAGACTGTTGATCATCACCCGGCCGGTGTCGGACAGGCCAGTGCCAACTTCGGTGCAGGCCGATCTGGGAACGCCGGCGGCGATCACCGCTATAATGCCAAGCTGACTTTCGGAACGGAGCTTTCCGCCGTAAATATGCTTAGCCGGTCCGCCGCCTGAAACGGCGTATTGCATCTGTGCCAACAAGCCATAGCTAAGGTTAGCCGCCTCGACTTTTTTCTCCACCGGTGCCACCATGAAGAAAGCGGCGGCGGCGGCGAGACTAGCGGCAACGCCGCCGCCAATCACCAAATTCCGGCGCGCCAATAATTTTTTGATGGAGTGGCTGCCGGGCTTTCCGCGCCGCTCGTCGCTGGAGTCATTCTGGGCGTCATATTCTTCGGCTTTGCGGATCCGGTAGTCCTTGATCTCGCACATCGCCTGGACAACGGCGCCGACAATGACCGGGAACCGGTTTTCAGGCATATCGTCGGGGATAAGCTCGTTAATCTCGTTGCTCAGCCGTTCGATCTCGCCTTCGTCGTCTTTGCGGGTAAACAGGGACTGGATCACCTGGACCGCGTTGAGGCGCAGGGTCATGGGCGCAGCGGCGGCTTCGATATAGGGGACCAGGCCGGTCGCGGGATCTTCGAACAGAAATTCCCAATCGATATTGCCGGTGGCCGTTTTCGGCCATTCATAACTGTTTAAATTCGGCTCAGACATACGCGGACCGGCCATTCCGTTTCAAAGCTAAAGATGAATGCATTCCTTGATATATAGGTACCCAAACAGGGATTTATAACCCGCCGGTAAAGAATTCCGCAGCCCGTCAATTCCAGATTGCAAAGCCCATGGCGTTGCCGGTGCCCGCTTCGGAACGGTAACAGGGCACGTAATCCAGCAAATCCATCTTGAACCCGGTGCCAGACAAAGCGCCGATGGCCGCAAACCAGTTTTTGGTCTCCGACGTGCCCGATTCGAATATATCCTGGGGCTGGTTGATCAGCGTCGCGACATCGCCTTCCTGCATGGCTTTCAGCATCCGCAAATCCCATTCCTCGTCGATGACGAAATGGCTGAGCCCGCCGGAGCCTACAATGCACACCCTGGCATCGGTGGGCCAGGATCGAACCGCCTCGCCGATCACCCGGCCCAGCTCGAAACAGCGCTTGGCCCGGGGCTGGTTGGGCGGGAAAAATGTGTTGAGCAGCACCGGCACCAGCGGCACCGCATTATCGCGCAATATGCGCCGGTAGATGAACGAAAAGGCGTGGCCGATGCCGCGCGGCCCGTCCGGGCCCTGGGGCAGGGTTGTCGATGCGGTCACATCAAAGCCGGCCTGCATCGCCTCGGCGACCATATGGCGGGCCAGTTCGGGCACGCAGTCGTAATAGGTATCGACCGGCGTGTGCCGGTGCATTTCCACCATCTGGATGCTTTTGTGGGAATTCTTGTGCTTTTGGGGATCGTACCCTTCGTTCAAGATGGCGTCGCCGGAGAAGATGGCGTAGGCGGGCTGCAATTCATCGAAAAACCATTCCTTCTGATCGTCGCCGATGACCACCAATATATCGGGCTTCAGTTCCGCCATATAATCGGCGAGCGCATCCAGCTGCGTCTGGCAGCGGCGGAAATGATCCTGGCGGGCTTCCAGCGTAAAGCGTTCGGTAAAGGTATCCGGCCCGCGCTTGGCCACCAATTCATCAAACGAATAACGGCCGCCTTGGAAATCATGGAAATCCTTTTTGCGGTCAAACTCGGCGCGGATGGTCCAGTCTTCCGGCGGCAATATGAGAAGCGGTCCGTGCGATGTGGCGATGCCACTGACGATTTGTGCCATGAGCGATATTCCTGAATAGAGCGAAGCGCATTGAAGCGTATAAAACCATGAAGATTGATAGCCGGGCTGTCAATTGCGCAATTGTTTTTGCCAGAACAGTTCCGTCCATCGCCGGCTTGACCGGGCCGGAAATGGCGCGCAAATATGGCCCATGGCTCAAACCGGTCCAGCCTCTCTCGCCAACGCCGATCTGCGCGCGCCGAAAATTATCAAGCGCAACATGACGTTGTTCGTGCTGTCGCAATCGTTCAACGGCGCCGGCGTGCAACTGGCCTATGGGTTCGGACCGCTGATGGTGATCGCGCTCACCGGCTCGGCCAGCCTGGCCGGGCTGATCGTCGGCATCTTCGGCGTCAGCCGCTTTCTGGTCGCCTATACGGCGGGTCGCATCACCGACCGCTATGGCCGCCGCCCGGGCATTCTGTTGGGCCAGATCCTGTCGCTGATCGGCGGCGTCAGCATCGGCTCCTCGATGATCTTTGACAGCTTCACAATCTTCGTCGTCGGATTGGTGATATTCGGCATGGGCATGAGCGCCGCCCAGCAATTGCGCGTCGCCGCCACCGATATGTTTCCGCCGCAACGCCGCGCCGAGGCGCTTGGTTATTTGGCACTGGGCTCGGTGATCGGGCTGTTGGTTACGCCGGCGCTGGTCACGGTGACCGAGCCGTTGGCGGCGGATATCGGGTTGCCGCATCTGGTCGTGCCCTGGCTGGCGCTGCCGTTGCTGATTATTCCGGGCATGATCCTGGTCTATTTCGTGCGCCCGGACCCGAAGGAAATCGGCATGAACCTGGAGCGCTATTATCCCGGTTACAAGGCGCCGCCGAAGCCCGCCGGGGAGCGCCCAACCTTCAAGCCCATATCGCTGTTCCAGAATCCGGAAACCCGCCTGGCGATCATTTCCAACTGCGCCGCCAACGGCAATATGTCGATCGTCATGGTGCTGACTTCGCTGGTCTTGTCGCACCATGGCCATTCGCTGCCGGCCATCGCCTTTTCGCACATGTTCCATTCCGCCGGCATGTTTGCCTTCACCATTCCGCTGGGCCGTTTATCGGACCGGCTGGGGCGGCAAAAGGTGATGTTCACCGGCGTCGGAGTGGCGCTGGTAGGCGCCACCCTGGTGGCGCTGACCGATGGCTTTTATGTCACCGTCACCCTCGGCACCTTCCTGGTGGGCTTGGGCTGGGCGGCGGCCAATGTCTCGGCGACGGCGCTGATCGCCGACCGGGTCGAAACCCAAGAGCGCGGCCGCGCCATCGGCGTCAATGACAGTTTCGCCGGCGCCATCAGCGTCGTCATGGCGCTGGCCACCGGGCCTTTGATCCAAACCTGGGGCCTGCCGGCGGCCGGATTGCTGGCGGTCACCGTGGCGGCGCCTTTGTTGATGCGCATGGCCATGCGCGGTGAGCTCGCCCGCAGCCGCAGCCGCGCCGTTGCCAGCCAGCCGGCGGCGTCGGATTAAACCCGGAAACCGGACATTGCAATTCAAGTAATCGGGAGGCCTCTAGACGCTTTCTTTGGGCAGGGCGCTGACCGGCAGGCCCAGCCATTCGAGGGCCGCCGCGATTTCCCGGAATGTTTTGGTATCGAAGCGCCGCCTGGAAAACCGGTGGATCAGCAGCATCTGATGGGCCAGAGCGAAATCCCTGCCGCTGGCCACCACCCAGGCGATTTTGCATTCGCCGTGATTTTTCTCGATATCGTCGTAGCGATTGGCCGATATATTCTTGAAATATTCGTAGTTATATTCTTCGGGCAATGTGGCTTCACGCATATCGCGCAAGATGTCCATCCCAGGCCGGTAGGCGGGGTCCTCGAACAATTGATGATACTGCCGGGTAATCTCGTCTCTGTGCATGGCGCCTTGATGGCGAATGAACACAAAATTCCATTCCGGCTCGATATGATAGCTGCTCGGCATTATTTTTAGATGGCGATGCGGCGCAGTATCATCAAGGGATTTTGCGGGAATTTAAGGCCGGCAGGTCAGCCGGAGCCGCCACAGGCGCTTGGCGTTGGCGCAAGCCACCTTGCCCGCCGCCGCCGGCGACAATTGCGCCAAGGCTTGGCGCCATATCTTAAGCGTTTTCTTGCCGCGCTTGGTCCAATGGTGGCCGAAGACCCGGTCCATGGCGAACACAAACCGCGTCGGATGGGCTTCGATCAGCGCCTTCCACCCCGGCTGCCATTGCATGGTCCCGAAGTACTCCCGGAGCCAGCCACTGTAGGGCGCGAGCGGTGGCGGCGCGTTGAACATATTGATCCAGCCGATTTGCGCGGCGGCGCCGCTTCGCCCCTTGGACTGGATGGCGGCGGCCAGCACGGGCCCGGCCGACGAGGTAATGAAATGGATATTGGCGCGGGTTTTGATCAGGTCCGCAGCCTCCGCCAGGCTCGCCTGACCCATATGCATGAGCAGAAATTCGGCCTTTGGATGGGCCTCCGCCAGCGCCTTCAATTGCCGCAATATGCGCTTCGAGGCCCGCTCGTTATCGTTCAGCTCCACATGCAGGTTGACCGGAACCCGGCGCTTCAGGGCCAGGGCTATCGCCCGTTCGATGCGATGGGAGTTGAGTTCGAAATCGGCGCCGGCATATTTCAAATGGCGGGTATCGTGGGGGGCGTGCTGCACGATGATCTCGGCAAAGCCCGAAGATTTGGCGAACAACCGCTGATCGGCCCGGTGCAAAGACGCCAGCCCTTTGTCGCCGGACTTATCGGGCGCCTTGGACATGCCCGCCAATTTGGCCGAGATCAAAAACCCGGCCCGGTTTCCTAAACTTATCACCAGATCGAGGACCCTTTGCTGGCTCTCCAGCCCGCTCTCGCCGCGGCAGCCGCGCGCCGATATTTGGGTATAATCGATAGCGGTGCTGGCCATGACTTTGCGAATTTAATCAGCCGAAATCTCGCGCCCGAACTGGCTGTGGGCATCGACGAGGACGCCGGTATATTGGGCCGATGCCGGGGAGGCGGCGATCAGGAATGCAGCCCCTATAGCAAACCAATAATTCCATATATCCGCTCTGCCGGCATTCACCACCAATCCGGAAGCTCCGCATATTGCGGTAGGCCATCGTCCGTACATGACCATGATACGCGCGAATCATGGAAAATTCGGGCTTGCGGTTCCAGGTCGGGGCCATGGTCGAGAGAACCTGCGGGCACCACAATTTCCCTGCCGCTGCGTGTGTGATGCGGAAGCGGAGATCCGCAATATTGGCAGAATGTTGTTGAAAAACTTCGCGCGGTCGTAAGGTCAAATCTTATTGTGGCCTCCTTACCGGATGTCCACGCAAATTGATCTGGAACGACATAAAGATTGGTGGCGTGCCCAGTGCCTGTGGCTTTTCGGCATCGCAAGCAGTGACAATGCGCAAATCGGAGAAACGGCGCTGTTACTTGGTAGGTAACAACACCACAGAGACAGCTACCGCTCAGAAAATCGCCAGACATTGGTCACAGTATCACGGTCATTTCAGTTCGCAAATATCGTGTCCTATAACGCCGCGTAATCCACCTCCTGCGTGATATCCAGTCTCCGCCCCGCCGCCGGCATGGGGTACTTCAATCCGGTCGCGCAGTTGAACAATAATGCCCGTTCCCCCGGCTCAACCCGCCCAGACGCCAACTCCTGTTTGTAGGCGGCGAAGGTGGCGGCGCCTTCGGGGCAGAGCAGGAAACCCTCCTCCCTGGCCACTTCCTCTTGGGCGGCCTGGATCGCATCGTCGTCCACGGCGCAGGCGAAGCCGCCGCTTTCGCGCACGCCAGCTAAGATGAGGAAATCGCCGATGGCCGCCGGGACCCGGATGCCGGCGGCCATGGTATGGGCGTTCTCCCAACGCTCCGCGTGGGTGGCGCCGGCCTCATACGCGCGCACGATGGGCGCGCAGCCCGACGCCTGGACCGCCACCATTCGCGGCCGTTTGTCGCCGATCCAGCCGATCTTGCCCAACTCATCGAACGCCTTCCACATGCCGATCAGGCCGGTGCCGCCGCCGGTGGGATAAAAGATGATATCGGGAACCTCCCAGCCCAACTGTTCGGCCAATTCCAGACCCATGGTCTTCTTGCCCTCGATCCGGTAGGGCTCCTTGAGGGTCGAGGTATCGAACCAATTCATGGCCTCCTTGCCGCCGCCGACGATGGCGCCGCATTGATCGATGAGGCCATTCACAAGATATGTATTTGCGCCCTGCAAGGCGATCTCGCGCACATTCACATCGGGGGTGTCGTCGGGGCAAAAGACGTAGGTTTCGATGCCGGCGCGGGAGCAATAGGCGGCCAGCGCGGCGCCGGCGTTGCCGTTGGTGGGCATCGCCATGCGCGTCACGCCCAGCTCCTTGGCCATGGAGACAGCCAAAGCCAGGCCGCGCGCCTTGAACGAGCCGGTGGGCAGGCGGCCTTCGTCCTTGACCAAAATTTCCGATGCGCCGAGGCGCAAGGCAATTTTGGCCAGCGGAATGATCGGCGTCATCACCTCGCCCAGGCGGACGATGTTTTCGGCCCGGCGGATGGGCAAAAACTCCCGGTAGCGCCAGAACTCCGGCGCCCTGGCGGCGATCTCTTCTTTCGAAACAGCAGCGGCCAGGGCGTCCAGATCGTAGCGCACCAAAAGCGGCTTGCCGGTATCGGACAGGCCGTGCAGTTGATCGCACGCGTAAGACTTTCCGGTTTCGCCGCATTCCAGGTGGCTGACGAAGGTGGGCGTTTCGCTCATGTTAGGGCCTTTCTTAGCGGGCGCGTTTTAAGGGGCGCGCCCCTGCATTGTCCGGGCCTTGTTTAGCGGGTAAAGATAGCCGCTTCAAACCTGCGATTTCACCCCGCCAGACGAGACCAGTAGTAATGGACGATCGCCTCGAGGTTACCTCCCCGGACGGAACCCGCATCGGCGCCCAACGAAGCGGGCGCGGCGCAGCCCTGATCCTGGTGCATGGGGTTTGCGACGATCATCAGGGCTTTCGCCGGGTGATACCGCATCTGGAAAGCCAATTCACCGTCTACGCCGCCGACCGCCGGGGGCGGGGCCTGAGCGGCGATGGCGAGCCTTACAGCTTCGCCCGCGAGGTGGAGGATATGGTCGCCCTGGCCGATGCGGTTGCCGCCCAATCGGGGGCGCCCGCCGGCATCTTCGCCCATTCCTTTGGCGCCCTGGTCGCCGGCGACGCGGCCATGGGTACGGACGCCATCGGGCGCATGATGCTGTTCGAACCGGCGCCGCCGACTTCCGACGCGCTGGTGACCGATCTGTTTGCAAAAACCGAGGACGCAGACTGGGACGGGGTTATCCGAACGCTGTTATGCGGGCTGCAAAAAAACCCGGCGGACGTGTTCGAGCGGCTACGCGCCGACCATGATCGCTGGCCGCGCTATGCCGAACTGGCCGCCAGCGTGGCGCGCGAGCTGCAGGGGGCGCTGCATTACCAATATGATGCGGCCCGGCTGGGCGCGCGCCGCTTGCCGGTCCGCTTCC
>CAUZTZ010000092.1:0-12928 GCA_963582805.1 Alphaproteobacteria bacterium | reverse complement strand
AGCGCCCGGAAGACCGGGAACGATTTTTCGGAGCGCTGCGCAAATCGGGGCTGCCTGATGGCAGCTCGAAGGAAATACCAGCCTCCGCCGATCTCGCCGACAAACCCTCCATCGCCGTCCTGCCGTTTGATAACCTGTCCGGTGATCCCGAGCAGGAGTATTTCTCGGACGGCATATCCGAGGATTTGATCACGGCGCTATCGCGCATTCGCCAGTTCCATGTCCTCGCCCGCAACACCACCTTCACCTTCAAGGGCAAATCCGTGGACGTGCAGGCCATTGCCTCCGAATTGGATGTCCGCTACGTGCTCGAAGGCAGCGTCCGTAAATCCGGCGGTCGGGTGCGCATCACGGCGCAGTTGATCGACGGCGATAGCGGTAATCATCTCTGGGCCGAACGCTATGACCGGGAGCTGGAAGACGTGTTCGAAGTTCAGGACGAGATCGTACGCACCGTGATCGGCGCCATGGGCACCGAGCTTAATCGGGCCGAACAAGAGCGCGCCGCGATGAAACCGCCGGAAAACCTGGATGCATGGGAATTGCACCACCGGGGCATGGCCGAGCTATATAAACGGACCTTCGAAACCAATGTGGAAGCGCGCCGTTTGTTCGCGGCGGCCATCGAGCGCGACCCAAACTTTGCCGCCCCTCACGCGGGCATATCGCGCACCTATCAGACCGACCGTATTTTGGGAGACATGGGTGATACCGGAGCGCTGGCGTTTCAATATGCCAATCGGGCGGTTGAGCTTGATGACCGGGATGCGTTTACCCATTACGCATTGGGCGCGGCCTATTTGTTCATTGGCGAGGACTTTGATGCAGCGCTTCGGGAATTGGAGGAAGCGCGCCAGATCAATCCTGGCGATGCGCAGGTTCTGCACATGATGGGCCGGGCGTATTTGGGTGCGGGCCGGGCGGAAGAGGGGTTGTCATTTCTAAACGAAGCCGTGCGGTTGAGCCCCTCGGATATGATGCTGGGTATATTTTGCACAGGCACCGCCTATGCCTATTTGTCCATGAAAGAATACGAACAGGCTGTCAAGTGGGGACGCGATTCGATACGTAAACTCCCCCCCGGGTTCGATTTGTGGCCGGAAAAGATGCCGTTTATAGCCGCCCTTGCGCATTTCGGGCAGAAGGATGAGGCCGGCGAGATCCTCCAGAAATTTATGGCTGCCCGTCCCGAGATCAGCGTCGAAACATTGCGCGCACGTCAGACCTATGTGTATCCGGACTATCTGGAGCATTTACTGGACGGCCTCCGCATGGTCGGATTGCCGGAGACCGCCGAAGTCTCCCGTCCCGAGCGTCCCGACAAACCCTCCATCGCCGTCTTGCCCTTCGACAATCTGTCGGGCGATCCCGAGCAGGAGTATTTCTCCGATGGCATTTCAGAAGACATCATCACGGCGCTGTCGCGCATCCGACAGTTCTTCGTTATCGCCCGCAACACCACCTTCACCTACAAAGGCCAAGCAGTGGACGTGCAGGCCATCGCCAAGGATCTGGGCGTCCGCTATGTGCTCGAAGGCAGTGTCCGGAAATCCGGGAGCCGGGTTCGCATCACGGCCCAGTTGATCGACGGCGATACCGGCAATCCTTTGTGGGCGGAGAAATACGACCGGGAGCTGGAGGACATCTTCGCCGTCCAGGACGAGATTACGCTCACCGTGGTTGGCGCCATCGAGCCGGCGCTCAGCCGCGCCGAACAGGACCGCGCAAGGCGCAAGCCGCCGGGTAGCCTGGACGCGTGGGATTATTACCAGCGCGGCATGCAATATGTCTGGCGGCCATCGAAGGCCGATACCGAGGAAGCCACGCGCCTGTTGAATCTGGCATTGGAGCATGATCCGAATTTTTGCGCCGCCCATGCCTATCTCACATTCCAGCAACTCAAGAACCATGTCTTCGGCTATGCCGATACCGAAACCAACAAAAAGCAAATCCTGGCGGCGGGAAAGGCCGCCCTGGCCGCCGATGATCAGGACGCCCTGGCCCACTACGCCATGGGCAACGCGCATCTGGTTAGAGGCGACTATTCTGCTGCTATCGGCGCCTACGACCGGGCCATTGAAATCAATCCCAGTTTTGCCGCTGCCCATCATGAACGCGCCGGCGCCCATTCGCTTAGCGGCCGGCACGACGAAGCGATCAATAGCGAAATGACGGCCATGCGGCTGAGCCCCAGCGATCCCGGCCGCTGGGCCATGATGATGATCGTCGGCATGACCTATTTCCGCTCCGGAAACTACGAGGCGGCGGCCGATTGGTCGCGCCGCTCGACACAACAGCCGAACGCCTCGGTATCGCCGCATATCGTTTTGATCGGATCGCTCGGCCATTTGGACTTGGCAGATGAAGCGGCGGCGGCCATCCAAAAATACCGCGAATCCTTTCCCGAGCACGATGTGGAATCCAATTTCAGCCACTCACCGTTCCTTCGCGATGAAAGCGACGCCGCAACCATGCGCGAAGGGTTGGCGAAGGCAGGCCTGAAGGGGTAAGAGCGATGCCATCCGTCAAACAGAACCCGTTACCAGCCTATGCCCCCTCACCGAAGGTGACCAAGCTGTGGCCGGATATTTCCGGCAACACCATCAACGGCCTTGGCGATACCGGCAAGGGCCCGCCGCGCCCGGTCTTTTGGCGTACCGACGGCTCCACACCCCATGCGCCGGTCATGTACCACTTCTACCAGCGCAGCAAGGAGAACCCGGCGGTCATGGAGGCGCGCAAATATCGCGACCAAACCGCCGCCATCGAGGACAGCGATATCGCCCCGCAGCCCGAGCAGAAACCGGCTTCCGAATGGACGGCCGAGATCAAAAGGCTGGCCTTGGAAATCGGCGCCGACGATGTGGGCATCACCGCCTACCAATCGGGCTGGACCTTCGAGGACCGGCCCCAGCCGGAGGGAAAATGGGCCATCGTCATGGCCTTCGCCCAGGACTATGAGGCCATGAACAAGGCGCCGGATGCCGCCGCCTATATCGAGGTCATGCACCAATATGGCCGCGCCGGCGATACCGCCAAGCATCTGGCCAACCGGATCCGCGAGCGGGGCCATTTCGCGGCCGCCAAGACCGGGCCGATGACCGAGGATGTGTTGATGATTCCCGCCGCCATCGAGGCCGGCCTGGGCGAGCTTGGCAAGCACGGCTCGATGATCCACAAGGCGTTCGGCGCCAACTTCCGCCTGTCGGTGGTGCTGACCGATCTGCCGCTCGAGACGGGCGCGCCGGATATCTTCGGCGCCGATATGTTCTGCGCCAATTGCCAGGTCTGCGCCAACGCCTGCCCGCCAGGGGCCATCGCCGCCGATAAGCAGATGGTCCGGGGCGAGACCAAATGGTATGTGGATTTCGACGCCTGCGTTCCCTATTTCGTCGACTTCGAGACCTGCGGCATCTGCCTTGCGGTGTGCCCTTGGAGCCGGCCGGGCGTCGCCCAAAATCTGCTGCAAAAAATGGCGCGGCGCCTGGAAGCAAGCGGAGCCTGATACAAGACTATTCGGCGGCAACCGCTTCGACTTCGATCAAAAATTCTGGCCGCGCCAGGCGGGCGACCACCAGCAGCGTGTGCGCCGGCGGCACCATATGGCCCAAGGCGGCAACCTCCACTTCGCGCCAGGCCTCGATATCATCGGCGTTGGTCAGGTACACCGTGAGGCGCGCCAGATTATCGAGCCCCATGCCGCTTTCGAGGAGGATGTGGGTCACCCGCGCATAGCAGATTTCCGCCTGCGCCGTGATGCCTTCGCCCACATTGCCGTCTTCATCGACGCCGGTCTGACCGGCCAGGAATAGCATACGCGAGCCGGCCGCCACATCGGCCACCAGACTGTAGCGGCCGCCCGGCGAGCGAATGCCCTCTACGTCATACCGTTTCACCTTGATTGTTGTCCTTTCAATATCCAGTCAGGCGCGCAAGCGGTGCACCTCGACCTTTTCTTCCCTCCCCTTGACCGAGAAATCGCCGGCTGCCTCGGCGTTGAAGGCGGGGCCCATCTGACGGGCGATCTCGCCCGAGATCAGGATGGTCACGTCGTCGCCTTCATCGAACTCCTTGCCGAGCGCTTCGATACGCGCGGCGGTGTTCACGGTATCGCCGATGATGGTGTAGTTGATGCGCCCCGGCGCGCCGATATTGCCCACCAGGACCGGCCCTTGATGGATGCCGACCCGGATGCGGATGCGGTTCTTGCCGGCGGCGGCGCGGGCATGGTTGTCGATCGCCAGCCCCGATTTCATGGCGAGGGCGGCGCGGCAAGCCCGTTCCGCCGTATCCGCCTGTTCGTCCGGCGCCCCCCAAAAGGCCATCAGCGCATCGCCGATATATTTATCGATGGTGCCGCCTTCGTCCTCGACGCATTTGCCCAGGATGGCGAGATGCTCGTTGATCATGGCGGCCACGTCTTTCGCCGACTGGCCCTCGGACATGGTGGTGAAGCCGACGATATCGGTAAACAGGACGGTGAGATTTTTTTCTTCGGATACCACTTCGGCGCCGCCGGCGCGCTTGATCAACCGGTTGACCAGGGATTTGGGAACATAGGTCTCGAAGCTGCGCAGGCCAGTGAGCATGGTGTTGAACGCCGATGCCTGATCATCCAGCTCCTTGATCCAGTTGTGCGGTAATTCGCCGATTTCCGACAGCTCCAGGCTGCCGATTTTGTTGGCGGCTTCGGTAAGTTTCTGCACCGGGCGGGACACCGATTTGGCGACGATCACCGCCGCTACCAACGACAGCAATAACAGCGCCAGACCGATATAGCCGGCCTGCAGAACGCGCCGCTGGGCGACGTCTACGTCGCGGGAATTGAGCCAGGCGCCGATGCCCCACGGGGTCCCGCCAAAAGCATTGGTCCAATGGACGAAGGTGGCGAACTGGTCTTTGCCGATGGTGATATCGCGCCGCTCGAAGCGACCGGCGAACGACATGCCCTTGTCGTTTGGATCATCGAGCCTGACGGCCAGCGCGTTCAGGACCGCATCGTCGATGGCGCGTAAATCCACCAGCGGGGTTTTTACCGATTGGCTGGCATGGGCGGAGCGCAATATGGGATGAGCGAGCACGCGGTCCCGGCCGTAAAGAACAAAACCCTTGCCGCCGAGGGATTTGGTGAACTTATCGATCAGGTTCGAAACCTCGGTAATGGATATGAGCGCCGCCACGACGCCGATGAATTTTCCGTTCCGCCTTACCGGTACGCGCCGGTTTACCAGGGTGAGGCCATCGACGAATATTATCTCGCCCCAGAAACCCGTTTTCGCGGCCTCGGTTTGGCGATACGCGGCGACGATGTGAGGCGTTGCCGAGCGGTCCACGCGGAACATGCGGACCTCGTTCCAGGCCGTCCGGCGGGCCGACACGGAAAGCAATTTTGTATTCAGAAAGGCGATGGATATGATTTGCGGGGCGGCGGCCAGAGAGGAGATGAGGGCGGTCTCGAACAATTTGGTGTCGGCCGGATCGAGCAGGCCGCGCTGGATCCTATCGGCGATGAAATCGGCCTGGTGGCGCGCCGGCTGCAACTGGGCATCCAGCTCTTTCAGGATCTGGTCGGCGTAAAGATTGGCGCGCTGGGATACCAGCTCGTTGGTGTTCTTCTGAGCCGTGGACCATTGCGTCCAAAAGACCACGCCGACGGCGATGGCGACAAGCAGCCCGATGCTGGCCGCCAGGGTCAGTGAGATCGGTATCGGCCTTGAAGTGCCGGGTTGCTCGGCCATGACTACACCCTCCGCTTAGATTTTTTCGCCCCCCTGTTCGCCGCTTTCGCGATCTTCTCAAACTCCGGGTAGATCAGCGCAAAGTCGGTATCCGCCATGCCGCGCCCGATGGCTTCGGCCAGATACGCATGGGTGGTGCGCCCCAGCGTTACCTCGGCCTGCAGCCGGTCCGCCATATGAACAGCCATGCCGACATCTTTGTGCAGGTTGTAGACGCGCGAACGGGCGTCCCAGGTTTCCGACAATATGTGATCGGGAAAGCGACGCTCGGTGATATAGGAGCGCCCGTTGCCCATATTGATAACTTCGATGAGATCGGCCAATGCGATGCCGGCCCGGCCCGCCAGATACGCCGCCTCGCAGGCGGTCATGAAATTGGTATGGGTGACCATGTTGTTGACCAGCTTCATGGTATGGCCGGCCCCCGATGGCCCCACATGGAACAATGCGCCGGCGATATCGTTCAAGACGCCGCGCGTTCGGCGGAACACCGCCGCCTCGCCGCCGATCATCAGGGTCATGGTGCCCATATCGGCGCCCTTGGCGCCGCCGCCGGTCATGCCCGCATCCATATAATGGACGCCCTTGTTCTTTGCCCGGCGCGCCAGTTTCTTCGAATAGGTGGGATCGGAGGTGGTCAGATCATAAAGCACCAGACCCCGCCTCGCGGCCGCCAGCATGCTGCCCTTGCCCTTGGTCATGGCGTCGATGTCGGGCGAGCCGGGCACCACGAAAAAGATCAAACGGCACGCCGCCGCCATTTCCGCCGGCTCGGAAACCGTAGCGCGCCGGGCGAAGGGTTTGCGGGCGGCCGCGGCGATATCCCACACATGCACGCTGTGGCCGGCCTTGATGAGATTGCCGGCGATGCCCCGGCCCATATTGCCGAGGCCGATGACGCCGACTGTCTTGGGCAACCGTTTGGATATTTTAGAAGACGTTTTCGCTTTTTTCATTCGCCGGTCTTTCACAATTGGCGGCCCGCTCCATGGCGGCGCAGACGGCGGACGCGTCCTCGTCCATATGGCCCTGGGCAACGGCCGCGTAATAGGGCTGCAAAGCTGCCTGATAGATCGGGATCGGCGCATAGAGGCCGGCGGCATGTTCGGATATAAAGCGGGCGTCCTTCAAGGGAATGGAAAAATTCATGCCCTCGTGGACATAATTGTTGTGCGCCATCATGGCGCCCCTTGTCTCGAACATGGACGACGACGAGCCCGAACCGGAGATCACCTGGTGCATCATTTTGGGGTCCAGCCCGGATTTCATGCCCAGCACCATGACCTCGGCGGCGACGCTGTTATGCACCAGGTTGAGGATATTGGCGCAGAACTTCATCTTCATGCCGGCGCCGAATTCACCCACATAGAAGACCCGGGATGCAAAGCCGTTGATCACTGCTTCGGCTTCGCCATAGGCGGCCTCGTCGCCGCTGGCAAAGGCGGTGAGCTGTTTTTTTACCGCCAGGATGCGGTTGCCGGAAACCGGGCAATCGAGCATGCGCCCGCCGGCGGCTTCGATAATGTCGCGCCCCGCTTCCTTGTCGGCAACGGCGAGGGTACTGGTCTCAAGAACGATTTGGCCTTCCTGGCCGGCACCGGCAATGGCACCCGCCACCTCCATCAGCGACGCGGCGCTTGGCAGGCAGGTGATGACCATATCGGACTTCGCCGCCACGTCCCGGGGGTCCTTGCCGGCGACCATGCCGCCGCCCGCCAAATCCGCCACGGCATCGCTGCGCACATCGTAGCCGATAAGTGAAAAGCCGCTTTTCATGATGTTGGGCGCCATGGCCGATCCCAAAACGCCGAGGCCGATCTGGCCGACGGTGATGCTCATTGCGTGCTCCTTCACTGGCGTCTAAGAAATTATTGGATCAGCCCCGCTCCGCCACATAGCGGTAATTGGTGGTGTCGCAGTGGCTTACACGCCACTCCACCGGCCGTTCGTCCAGCATCTTGGCGGTGCGGTCGATTTCCAGCAATGGCGCGCCCGCATCGAGGCCGAGCAACAGCGCTTCTTCTTCGCTGGCGGAAACGGCGGTCAATTGCTCGTCAGCTTTGGCGACGGTGACGCCGTAGGCGGATTGATAAAAGCGAAACAGGTTGTTGGGCGGATCAACCTCGGTGCCGAAGCCGGGAAAATGCTCGAGCGGCAGGGTGATGGTCTCGACAATGGTGGCGATGTCGCCGAAAAAGCGCACCCGGCGGAAGCGGACGACCATCTCGCCTGCGGCCAGTTGCAGCCGTGCCGCTTCGGCGGGTGTCGCCACATCTTCGGCGCAATCCAGAACTCGGCTTTCCGGCAGAAGCCGCGCGCCTTCGTCGCCGACGATGGAGAAAAACAAAAACAAGGCGCGCCGCTCGGTATGTTCGGAAACAAAGGTGCCGAGGCCCTGGCGCCGATATAAAAGGTTCTCGGCCACCAGATCGTTGAGCGCCTTGCGCACCGTGCCCTGGCTGACGTTCATTTCGGCGGCCAGCTGCATTTCCGACGGGATTGCCTCACCTGGCTTCCAGACATTGTCGATCAAGCGCCGGCGGATGGTGTTGTCGACCTGCTGATAGAGCGGCTGGGCGCGCATTTTCTTGGGCGCGCGGGCGCGCCGCCTCGAGGATAATTCGTCGTTTGGAGTTTTCTGATCCATGCGCCGGGCCGCTCTGTTTGATCACGAATTGTTTCGCCGAAATTATGCGCCAGCCGTCAGCGAAGTGCAAATATTGGCGACGTGCAAATATCCCACATTGCCCTGTTGCCGGCCCTTGGCTTTGGGTACAGTGGCTGTCAATTCGATTAAAGGGAGTGAAACCAATGGCGCAATCAATAATTATGAAATCGGACGAGCTGGAGGTGGTGCAGCGCGGCAACGGCGTCGAGACGGCGGTGCTGGTCTCGAGCGAAATCTGCGGCGCCAATACCACATCGGGCACCACGTCGTTCCCTACCGGCACCAAGGTTCCCGTGCACCGGCATAATTGCAACGAGCAGGTGGTCTTGCTGGAAGGCGACGCGGAGGTGGAGATCGACGGCGTTTGCACCCGCATCAAACCCATGGATACGGTCTTTGTCGAGGCCGGCACCTGGCACCGCTTCGTCAATATGGGCGACGGGCCGATGAAAATCCTCTGGGTCTATGACAGCCCGGACGTCACCCGCACCTTCAAAGAGAGCGGCGAGACGGTCGGCCATCTGAGCGGCGGCGACAAAGTCAACTAATATCCTGAGAGACCCAATATGAACGACACACCCCGGGCCCCGCGCCGCTATACGGCTGCCCAACTTGCAGACTTTATAACCCGCGCCTTCGTTGCCGTCGGCATGGGCCAGGGCGATGCCGCCAAGATCGCCGCGCTGATGGCGGACGCCGATCTGAACGGCTCCGACGGCCACGGCATTTTCCGCCTGCCCCCCTATATCAAGCGCATCGGCGCGGGCGGGTTGAACCTCAAACCCAATATCCGTATCGAGCGCGAACGCACCGGCATGGCACTGGTCGACGGCGACAACGCCCAAGGGCACTTGGTCATGAGCTTTTGCGCCGAGACCGCCATTGCCAAAGCCAAAGAGACCGGCGTCGCCTGGGTCGGGGCGCACCATTCCAACCATGCGGGTCCGGCCAATCTGTACGCCAAGATGCCGCTCGCCCACGACATGATCGGGCTCTATGTGGCGGTCGGCAACGCCAATCACCTGCCGCCGTGGGGCGGCACCGACATGCTTTTATCCACCAACCCCATCGCCGCCGCCATCCCGGCGTTGGAAGAGCCGGCGGTGGTCTTGGACATGGCGACCACGGTGGCCGCCTACGGCAAGGTGAAAATGGCCGCTCAAAAGGGCGAGCAGATGCCGGTCGGCTGGATGGTCGATGCGGACGGCGCGCCGCTCACCGATCCCAACAAAGCCGGCGATGGCTTTTTGCTGCCCATCGGCGGGCCCAAGGGCTCGGGCCTGTCATTAATATTCGGGCTATTGGCCGGCACCCTCAACGGCGCCGCCTTCGGCCCCGACGTGGTGGATTTCAACGCGGACTATAAAAGCGTCACCAACACCGGCCAGTTCATCATCGCCATCGACGTCGCCGCCTTCATGGATGTGGATTCTTTCAAGCGCAACGTCGATGTGATGGTGCGCCTGATCAAGGCCTCGCCCACCATGCCCGGCTTCGACGAGGTGCTCCTGCCCGGCGAAAGCAGCCGGCGCAAGCGCGAGGATTACACGGCAAACGGCATCCCCATGGGGCAAGGGCTTTATGATGCGCTAGCGAACCTGGCCGGCGAGATTGGGATTGAGATGCTGGATTAGCCTCAATCCCCCTCCCTTGATGGGAGGGGTTAGGGGAGGGTGACAATATGCGCGAATGGCAAACCTATTGCGCGCAAAATGAATAAACCTGTATTAAAATATTATGTTTAGCACCCGACAAATAATTCCGGTCGACATCGATTTGATTTGCCGTCACCGTCGCGCCATGTTCAGCGAAGGTGGCCGGCGTACCCAAACTGATCTGGATGCCATGGCCGAACCATTCCGTCGATGGCTTGCCCCACGACTCGATGACCAGAGCTACTTCGGCTTTATCGTAGAGGCCAAAGGACAAGCCATTGCCGGCGTTGGGCTAATGGTTACGGAATGGCCGCCACACCCTTCACACCCAACAGATGACCGTCGGGGATATGCCCTGAACATGTATGTCGAACCCGAATATCGCGGTCGCGGCATTGCTCGAAATTTGATGGAAGCAGCGGATCGGGAATTTAAGAATCGGGGAATTGGCTACGTAATCCTGCACGCGACAAAAATGGGGCGGGCGGTCTATGAACGGTTTGGCTGGGTATCCACTTCAGAGATGGCCAAAGCGCTACACTTAATTTAACCAATCCGTGAATGATGCGGGCGTTGCGCCGCGTCACCCTCCCCTAACCCCTCCCATCAAGGGAGGGGGAAATTTTGGTCGCACCCATCGAATAATGGCATCTGCCACTTGCGCTCACGTTTCCACAGGCTATTTAACACCTAGCGCTCTTTGGCAGCGCGTGCTCTTGAATATTGTGAATAGGATGATTTGATACCCCGCGCGGCGGTGCCGTGGTCTTGGGCGGTGCTTGCGCGTATGCGATATGGAGCGCAGGTCTGGCCGTGCCGATCATTAAAAACCGTAACAAACCGTCATAAACCGTAAGGAATAGTCATAACCGTAAGGGGGGTCATTATTTGATGTCGCGCGAGATTGTCAATTATAATACACGCGTAAATATATAAACGGTGACAGTTTACTTTTAGCGGCGGGCGACAGAGCTCTGCCGCGTCACCCTCCCCTAACCCCTCCCATCAAGGGAGGGGGATTTTGGGGTGCGGGTGGCTCGCGGTTCCTACTCACCGATTTTATTTGTAGAACTCTTCCGGATCGATGGGCAGCGGCACTTCTTCGCCGCGCTTGGCGGACAAATCCATGGCCATGGTATGCATCAGGTTGTTGTGGCCCTCCCGCGCCACCGCGTGCGGCGTGGTCATGCCCATCATGATGCGCCCGAACCAGGCCATGGTCTCTTCGCGCATCGGCCCCCAAAGCTGGCCCTGCCACAAATCGCCGGGCGGATAGGAGGTCAGGAAATCCACATGCCGCTCGGCCGGCTCAAAACCGTCGGGCACATAGCCGCCGGGCAGGCTTTCCTCGGAGGCCAATACCAGATCCCGGTGGGTGTCCTCGATATCGATGACGCCCTTGGTGCCGACGATGCCGATCTCCAAACCATAGACCGAGCCCGGCCAGATTTGCGGCAGGCCCCAGGAAATGTTCATGGAAAAGATGGTGTCGTCATCCATGGTGAAAATACCGAAAGTGGAATCCTTGGTGCCCCATTCCTGCAACACCGGATCGACCGATTTGGCATAGACCGTTTTCGGCGTCTTGCCCGACATCAGCCACATGGACATGTCCAAAGAATGGGTGCCGGACACCACCATCGGCGTCAGATTATGGCGCTCGTTGGTCTTGGCGATGGTCGCGATGGGCACCATGCGGTTCATAAAGGCGCGGGTTACCACCGAATGCACATGACCGATTTGGCCGGTGGCGAGGCGCTCCTTGACGGTCAGGAAACGGCGCCGGAAGCGTTGCGTGTAGCCGATGCAGGCGTCGAGGCCTTCACCGGTAATGGCGTCCAATATCTGTTTGGATTCGCGCGCCTCCGTCGCCAGGGGTTTTTCGATGAACAGCTTGTGGCCCTGCTCGACCGCCATCAATGTGGGTTCGGTATGCTTGTTTTCTTCGGTGATGATCATGGTGGCGTTGACTTCCGAGCGCTTGATCAATTCCTCGGCGTCGGTGGTGAAGAAATCGGCGTTCACGTCGGCGGCCAATTTGCGGCCCAGCTCTTCGTTGATGTCGCAAAGCCCCAGCCATTTAACGCCGGGATATTCGCGGGCGAACTTGGCGCGGATGCGGCCGATGGTGCCGCAGCCGATGATGGCGAGGCCGATTTCGTCCACGGTTTCCAGTGTTTCAGACATTAATGTTCTCTTTCAGCGTTTTGAGGATTGAAGTATGGGAGTGCGGCGCCGGACGTCAGCGCGGATTATCGGCGGCGTAGCGCTCGATCGCCTGCTCCACATTGGCGTTGTTATCCATCGCCCAGTCGCGCAAGGCATCTAAGGCCAGCACCAGGCTGACGCCCAGCTCGGTCAGGGAATATTCCACCTTAGGCGGGATCACCGGAAACACGGTGCGCTCCACCAGCCCGTAGCTTTCCATCTCGCGCAAGGTCTGGGTCAGCACCTTGGCCGATATGTCACCGATATCGCGGCGCAGCTCGGACGGGCGCAGGTTTTTGCCCTTGAGCCGGCGGATAACCATGACATTCCATTTGTTGGACAAGCGCCCAAGCATCTTCTGAAATGGGCGCGATTGTTCCAGCGTGCGGAGCGCGTCCGGCGGCAGGTCTTTATATTGGGGTGTCGCCATCACCGGTTCAGTTCAACTTTTTGTGTTTGGGTGCTATAAAACCCTTGGGTAGCCTTAAGTTACCTAATGGTAGATACAAGCACAATCAGTATGTACATTGTAGACGCCGCCTCGCCTTGCTAGGGTCCAGACTCATTCAAATCCAGTAACAGATTAGGGCCGCGAGACACAGAGCGGCAAGGAAGTTGTTTGCATTTTTGTCGTACCGGGTGGCGATGCGGCGAAAGTC
>CAUZTZ010000091.1:0-13034 GCA_963582805.1 Alphaproteobacteria bacterium | reverse complement strand
CTGTGGTCAGAACCAGCAGGTTGACCAGAACGTTGGTGCCAAGTCCGAAGAAGCCGTTCCAATCGCCCGGCTCCCACCATGATACCTGTTTATCCATAACGAAAAGTCCCCTTGTTCAACGTAAGTACATTGCAAAAACGAAAAAGAATTTTGTTGGCGCGGACTTTATTGTCCGCTTGATATCAGGCCGCGACGCTTGCCGCCGACCGCAATGCGGATATTGCCGCCGATGACGTGCCGACCCAGCCGAATATTCCTCCTTGGGCCTTGATCATTTCCAGCGCGACGCGCTGAAATTCGGGAAAATAAGAGCCAACGCAATCTTCCAGCACCAGGCATTCGTAGCCCCGGTCGTTGGCTTCGCGCACGGTCGTGTGCACGCAAACTTCGGTGGTCACGCCGCAGACGATCAGGGTGCGAATGCCCTTGGCTTGCAAAATATCGCCAAGGTCCGTCGCATAAAACGCGCCCTTGCCGGGCTTGTCGATAACCGGCTCGCCGTCGATGGGCACCAGTTCGGGAATGATGTCGTGGCCTTCCTCGCCGCGTACCAAGATGCGGCCCATGGGGCCTTTATCGCCGATGCCTGTCTGCAAATGCCCGCGCGCCAGTTTGCTTGGCGGCGCGTCCGACAAATCGGGCACATGGCCTTCGCGGGTATGGAGCACGAACAATCCGGTCTCGCGGGCCGCGACCAGGACTTGGATGATGGGCGCGATGGCGCCGCGCAAAAGCGAGACATCATTGCCCAGCATCTCGCCAAAGCCGCCCGGCTCAACAAAATCCCGCTGCATATCGATGACAATAAGGGCCGTCGCCGCCGGATCGAATTCCAGCGCGTAGGGTTCAGCGTCAATAGTATGCTTTTGAGATGCCTCAGCGGACATAGCCGTTCCCCTCCTCCCCAGGAGGTGGAAACGGTACCACAATCCGCTGGTCAGGACCAAACTAAGAATTAAGCGCGGCCCCATGGCGCGGCTCAAACCTTGGCGCGGCTCAGCCCTTGGACGCCATATAGGTGCGCCAATCGCCAAATTCGGATATGTCCAAATGGTTTTCCTCGGCAACGGCTTGCGGGAAAAGGATGCCGTTGACGCTGGCGCCATCGGCCAAGGTCACCGGCCCGCAATAGAGGTTCGGCGGCTCGCCGTCTTCGACCTGTTTCCAGGTCTCGTCGCGCATGCGGTACATTTCGCCTCGGACCGCGACGCCGCCCGCATCGACGGCAAACATGCCGGGATGGATATCGCCGATGGAATACAACCGGTAAATCGGCGCCGTTACGAATTCTCCCATGAATTCAGCGTCTTGCAGGTTTTCGTGCAGCGCCAGACCGCGCATCAGCGTGCCGTTGACGAACAATTCAAATGCCATCGATTGGTGCCCCCAATGCTCCCAGCTTCTTATCCCGAATCCGCACCGGCCTGGCAATGCTCAATTTGCCTGACGCAGGCGTGATCGCCGGTTGCTTTCGGCGCGGCATGCCATCACCATGGCTGGGCAAATGTGGTGGCACAAATGAGGCAACGGCAATGGCGGAATCGGATGTGCAAAGGAAAGGCCCGGAAGGGCTGAATGTCCTCGGCGCGGCGGCCATGGCGGCGGGGATCGCGTCCGGCGAATTCACCTCGGAAGCGCTGGTCCTGGACTGTTTGGCGCGAATCGATGCTCGCGATGATGATATCCACGCCTGGGCATTTGTCGATGCGGAACTGGCATTGAGCCAAGCCCGCGCCCGCGACAGTGAAACGCCGGCGGGCCCGTTACACGGCGTTCCGGTAGGCATCAAAGATGTGCTCGACACCAAGGATATGCCGACCGAATACGGCTCGCACCTCTATCAGAGCAACCGGCCGGGCGGCGATACGGCGACGGTCGCGGCGCTCCGGGCCGCCGGCGCGGTGCTCCTCGGCAAGACCGTCACCACCGAGTTTGCCTGCCCGTTTCCAAGCGTCACCCGCAATCCCCATGATCTGGAGCGCACGCCCGGCGTTTCGTCCTCGGGCTCGGCCGCCGCCGTTGCCGATTTCATGGTGCCGCTGGCCAACGGCACGCAGACCGGCGGCTCGGTGATCCGCCCGGCGTCGCTCTGTGGGCTCTATGGGTTCAAGGCCAGCCTCAAAGGCCTCGACCGCACCGGCATCCGCCATTTGAAACCGTCCATCGATACCCTTGGTCTGTTTGCCCGGCATCTAGAGGATATCGGGCTGATGCGCGGCGCGCTTAACCGCGAGAGCGCCGCCCCGGCACCGTCCAAGGCGCCCCGCATCGGCGTCGCCCGCACCCATGTCTGGCCGCAAGCCAAGCCCGAAACCGTGGCCATGATCGAACAAGCCGCTGCGCGCCTCGCCGCCGCCGGTGCATCTGTCATCGATGTGGACCTGGCCGATGATTTCCGCGCCGTCATGGAGCGCTTCACCTATATTACGTCTTACGAGGGCGTGCGCGCCTCGGACGATTTCATCGCCGATCATCTGGACGAGATCAATTCCTGGTCGCGGGATGGTTATTTGTTCGGCAAATCCGTCAGCGATGCGGACTACCAAGCCGCCAAGGCGGAAGCGGCAAGGGTGCGCGGGCTTCTGGCCGGAATTTTTGGCGATTACGATATCCTGATCACCCCCGCCGCCACCGGCGAAGCGCCCAAGGACCTCACCGCAATCGAGGGCGGCGCCTTCAACGGGCTTTGGACCTTGATGTATGGGCCGTGCGTGACCTTGCCGGCTTATTCCGGGCCGAACGGCATGCCCGTCGGCTTGCAGCTTGTGGGGCCCGAAGGCAGCGATGCCGCCACATTGGCCTGGGCCGGCTGGGTGGACGAGGCGCTCGGATAATGAAAACCGTAATTGCTTGGGCTGCGGCGGCAATCGCCTTCACCGGGGCTGCCGAGGCCGCCACCGTGCAGCCGCACGAGGCGATTTACGAAATCACCGTCAAGGAGTGGCGCCTGCCCGGCGCGGTCACCAGCTATAAGGGCACGCAGATTCTGCGCCTGGAAAGCACCTGTAAGGCTTGGCGGCTTACCGGAGGCTTCGCCATCACGGCGCAATTGCAAGGGGGACGCAGTCTGCAGTTCGAATCCGATATCAACAGTTCCGAAGCCAAGGACGGCTCGCGCCTGACCTTCGATCACAAGACGCGCATGAACGGCAAGGATCTAGCCCCGATCCGCGGCGTTGCGTCGCGCCCCCACCCAGGCGCCGCGGGGCAAGTGCGGCTTAGCGTGCCGAAAGACCAGACCGTGGCCCTGCCGAAGGAGGCCCGCTTTCCGGTGCAATCGTTCCTGTGGGCCGCGCGCCAAGTGGAACAAGGCAAGCGCACCATGAACTATGTCCTGTTCGACGGCTCCGGCCCGGAGCCGATGCGCGTCTTTGAGCTGTTGACCGGAACCGCCGCCGCCATCCGCCCGCCGCCCAAGGGCGATACCCAACTGCTAAGCGGGGCATCGTGGCGCACGGTCGGATCGTACCACCGATATTCCGGTAACGCGGCCGAGCCGATAACCACGATCACCCAGGACGTCCACGACAACGGCGTCGGCAGCGCCATCACCTTTGATATCGGATTGGCCGTGGTGCAGCTGAAATTGCGCGCCATCCGCAAGCTGCCCGAACCGTCCTGTTGACCAGGCGCGCCCAATTGACCGATTTGTTCGAAACCGCCGTGCAAGCGGCGCAGCCGTCCCAGTGTCTGCCACCTTTTCTGAAACCCTTTGCCGGGCACGCCGGACGCTGCATCGTGATCGGCGCCGGCAAGGCATCGGCGGCCATGGCCGAGGCGGTGGAGGCCCACTGGCCGGGCCGTTTGGAAGGCCTGGTCATCACCCGCCACGGCTACGCCCGGCCCACCAAGTCCATCGAAATTGTCGAGGCCGATCATCCGGTGCCCGGCGCGGCCGGCGTAGCGGCAACCCGGCGCATGCTGAAGTTGGTCAGCGGCCTCGGCCCCGATGATCTGGTGATCTGCTTGTTGTCGGGGGGCGGCTCGGCGCTGCTGACCTTGCCGGCGGACGGCATATCTTTGGCCGCCAAGCAGGCGCTGACCGCGGCCCTGCTGGCCTCGGGCGCGCCCATCGGCGCTATGAACACGGTGCGCAAGCATATCTCGGCCATCAAGGGCGGGCGCCTCGCCGCAGCGTGCCGCCCGGCGTCACTGCTGAGCTTGGCCATCTCCGACGTGGCCGGCGACGATCTGTCGGTGATCGCGTCGGGCCCGACGGTACCCGATGCCAGCACATGCGCCGACGCCCTGGCGGTGCTCGAACATTATGGGATCGAAGCGCCCCAAGAGATCCTCAAGGCCTTGAACGAGACACCGAAGCCGGGCGATGCGGATTTTGCCGGAGACGACGCGATCATCATCGCCGATGCCAGGCGGGCGCTTACCGCCGCGGCGGCGCGGGCGCGGGCGGTGGGTTTGGAGCCGGTTATCCTAGGGCCCGCCTTGGAAGGCGAGGCGCGGGACATGGCGGCGGAGATGGCGGCCGGGCTGGATTCCTATTCGGCGCGGCCCCTGGTTTTGTTGTCCGGCGGCGAGGCCACGGTCACCCTGAAGGGCGACGGCAAGGGTGGCCCCAATACGGAGTTTCTGCTGGCCCTCGCCCTGGCCCTTGATGGGCGCGCCGAGGTGTGCGCCATCGCCTGCGATACCGACGGCATCGACGGCAGCGAAGACAATGCCGGCGCCTATATCGGGCCAGACACGTTGGCGCGGGCCCGGGCCCTGGGCCTCGATGGCGCCGCCATGCTCGCCAACAATGACGCCCACGGATTTTTCGCACCCCTTGGCGATTTGATCGTCACCGGGCCAACCTATACCAACGTCAATGATTTTCGTGCCATATTGCTAAGCTGATGCATAAGGAGGAAACCCATGCCCAAACAGATCGAACATATTCACTGGCCCGACGCGCCCGATATGTGGATGCCCTACGCCCCGGCCATCAAGGTGACTGGCGGCACCACCGTCTATTGCGCCGGGGTCACGGCGGCGCCGGTCTATCATCACCATCCGCACCGCCCGGAAGAGTTCGCCGACATGCCAACCGATATGGAAGGTCAGGCGCGGGCGACGCTGGAGAACCTGAAAAAAGGCCTCTCGGCGGTGGGCGCCACTTTCGATGATATTGTCACCGCCGACAGGTTCCTGACCGATATGGAACAGCAGGATATCTTGAACAAAGTCTGGATGGAATATTTCGGCGATTCCAAGCCGGCGACCACCACGGTTCAAATCGTCCGCCTGGCCACCGATCCGCGCTGCATGCTGGAGATTAACGCCATCGCGGTGATCGATTGATCATTTAAGTTTTCGCCGCTTCCAGTTCCGGCGCGCGGGCCAAGATCATGCGCGCGACGCCCAAAAAGGCGGCGAGGGCGATGACGGCGCTGATGCCGATCGGCAGACGGAAGCCGAGCCGCGTTGCTGCCCAGCCGACCGCCAGCGCGCCGAGGGCCGGGCCCGACACGCCAACGACGCCGGAAAAGCTGATGACCCGGGCGCGGTAATCGCCGACGACGGCGTTTTGCACCAGGGTCATATTCGACGAATGCGCCGCGATAAGACAAAAACCCACCGCGAACAAGGCGGTCATGGCGGCAATCAGATTGTCGGTCGCAACGAAGGCGAGCATCATCAGAATGGCGCCCGCCAGGGTTATCACATGGATGCGCACCAGCCCGGCGATGCGGCCCCGCTGGGCAATCCACAATCCGCCGCACATGGCGCCGGCGCCGGTGGACGCGGTCAGCAAGGCAAGACCTTCGGCGCCCATCCCGAAGACCTTGTCGGCCATGCCGGGCAGCATATCCATATAGGGTTGCAGGAATAACGCGGTGACCGCGCTTAGCATCATCAGCGAAAGAATGCCCCGGTCGCGGAAGGTGTAGCGGGCGCCTTCGATCAATTCACCGAACAGATCGAACTTGCGGGCGCCGTCGCTTTGTTTCTTTTCAAGGCGCAGCATAACGAACGACGTGGCGGCGATCAGCTCGCCGATTGTATAGGCGAAAAAGGCCGGCTTGATGCCCCACACCGATATGATCAGCCCGGCCAACGCCGGGCCAATGAAATTGCCGCCGTAATAGGTGGCGCTATTGACGCCGACCGCCGAGGAAAGGTGGCGGCGCTCCACCAGCGCGTGGACCATGGCCGAGCGGGCCGGCACGTTGAAGGCGCGCGAAAAGCCGGACAACATGGTGAGCGCCAGCAATGTGACCGGAATGATGGCATCGAAGGCGACCATCAGCGCGGTCACAAAAGCGATCATGGCGCCGATATAGGTGGCGGTCACAAGCTGCAACCGGTGGCCAAACCGGTCGGCGGTCACGCCGGCCAGGGGGCCGACGAGCACCATGGGCAGCATGCCGGCGGCGCCCATCAGGCCAAGCCAGGTCCCGGAATGGGTCAACTCCCAGGTGAGCCAGCCAAGCGCCATGCGGTTCACCCAGACGGTGATGTTGTGGACGAAATTGCCGGTCCAGAAGATGCGGAAATTGCGGCTGGAAAAGGCGTCCGTGATACCGCCAAGACCTAAAGATAGTGCCAATGGTATTGCTCTTTATTGTTGGGTTATCTGGCCTGCCAGGCGCCCTCTACTGCACCAGCTCGAACACCGGATAGTTAAATTCCTCATTCACCTTTTCCCAGGTGATGCGGACCTTGGCGCCGATCTTTAAATCTTCAAATTTGGCGCCGGCGATCTCGGCCATCATGCGCGGACCCTCAGCCAACTGGATGGAGCCGATCACGTACGGCTCGCGGCCACGAAATGCCGGCGGCGCCCGGCGGGTGACGGTGAACGAATAGACCGTGCCGTCGCCGGAGGCTTCGCGCCATTCGGTGTTGCGGCGTCCGGTATAGATGGAGTTGGGGCGCGGGAAGAACTGGTATTTGCCCGTATCCAGGCAATATTGCAGCATAAACTTCCTCTCCTTGGCGCCATCCCAGAATGGCTGTGAGAAGTTGGTGGGCACCGGCGCCGGGCGCGGCGGAATTTCTGTTTCGCTCATATCATTTGCTCCCTTTAAATCTCTAACCGGCTTCCAGGATCATCACGGTGGAACAGCTCCAATTCCTCAAATAAGGAATGGCGCCGATGCCGGTAACCATGGCGTTGGAGGCACTGGCCACCTGGCGCTCGCCGCCCTCGCCCATCAATTGGCGGACGGCTTCGACCAAATTGGTGCCGCCGCCGGCAAGCCCCGCCTGACCCGCCGAGATTTGTCCCCCCGACGTATTCAAAGGCAGATTGCCGGTATGGGTCAGGTCCGTATCCTTCACAAAGGCGGCGCCCTGGCCGCGCTCGCAAAAGCCGATATTTTCCATCTGCAGCATGACCGCGATAATGAAATCATCGTAGGGCTGGAACATATCCAAATCGTCCACGGTCATGCCGGCCTGGGCGAGGGCTTTCGGCCCAGCCACGCAATGACCGCTCTCCAGAATATCGGTGTCGGGATCGTTGACGCCGTGATTGTTACGCTCGCCATAGCCTATCGGGTGCACCATCTTGGCCATGCCGAGGGACTTGGCGCGCTCGGTGCTCATGACAATGACGCCGTTGCCGCCGTCGCAAGGCATGACGCAATCGAGCAAGCGCACCGGATCGGAAATCATGCGCGAGTTCAGATAGTCATCCTCGGTGATCGGCACCCGGAACTTCTCGAATGCGTTTTCGTTCATCACCGCATGGCCGCGCTGGGCAACGGCGATACGAGCCAAGGCGGTCAGATCGAGCCCATAGACCCCGTCATAACGGTTGGAGATAAAGCCGAAGGCGCCGGGCGGTCCCA
Organism: Alphaproteobacteria bacterium; assembly: GCA_963582805.1. Taxonomy (GTDB): domain Bacteria; phylum Pseudomonadota; class Alphaproteobacteria; order Rhodospirillales; family UBA2165. The sequence goes on along the minus strand of CAUZTZ010000091.1, from coordinate 5,241 downwards.
TCAGCCCCACTGGGTTCTGAAACTCCGGCTGCCAGCCGCGCGCATTGGAAAGGTTTGCCGTCGATTGGGAATCGGCGCCGAGCACGAAGACGATCTCGCACTGGCCGTCGCGGATCGCGGATGCCGCCCGCGCCACCGCGCCCAAGGGCGACGAGCCGCCGATATCCACCTGCTGGCACCAGTTCAACTCCATGCCGAGATAGTCGGAGACAACCACCGACCAGAACGGCGTCGACATGCCGGACATGGCGCTGCACACCGCGAAGCCGTCGATGGCGTCTTTTTCGAGGCCGGTCTGTTCCAGCAATCCGTCGAGAACTTCGCCGGCGAAATCAAACGGGCTGCGCCCGGTGTTCACATCGATCTTGGTTTCGGCATAGCCGACAATGGCGATATCTTTTTTTGCCACTTGGGTTTCCTCCGTCTTTCTTGATGTTAGCTCAGATAGTGCGGCCGGCTTCCTTCCAATAAGGATCGCGCAGCTCGCGTTTTATGATTTTGCCGGTGGGCGTCCGGGGCAGGCTCGCCGCGAACTCGATAATGCGCGGCACCTTGTAGTTGGCGAGGTGGGCGCGCAGATGGTCCTGCACGCCAGCAGCTCCCAGGCTCCAATCCGGCGCCGGCTCCACGAAGGCGATCAGCTTTTCGCCGAACTCGTCGTCGGGGATGCCGAACACGGCGCAATCATTGACCCCGGCCATTTGCGTCAAGGCCGCCTCGATCTCGGCCGGGTAGATATTGACGCCGCCGGAGATGACCATGTCGCGCTTGCGGTCGGATATGAACACATAGCCGTCTGCGTCGATATAGCCCATGTCGCCCATGGAATACATGCCGTCCATTTCGGCTTCGGCGCGGTCCGCATCGCGGCCCTTATATGTGAATTCGGCGCGCGCCGTGGAGCCGGTAAATATCTCGCCGACCGCGCCGGTGGGAACTTCGTTGCCGTCGTCGTCGACAATCTTGATGGTGGCGCCGGGCACAAGCCGGCCCGCCGTGCCGGGGCGCGCCAGCCAGTCTTCGGAGGTGCCGAGCACCGGCACGCCAAGCTCGGTGGAGCCGTAATATTCCCAGAACACCGGCCCCCACCAATCGATCATGGCGCGCTTGACCTCGGGCGGGCATGGCGCCGCGCCGTGGATAATATGTTCGATCGAGGAAATATCGTACTTGGCGCGCACCTCTGCGGCCAAATTGAGCATGCGCACGAACATGACCGGCACCATATGGGCGTTGGTGGCGCCGTATTTTTCCGTGAGGGCGAGGAACTCCTCCGCATCGAAGCGCGGCTGAATGATCAGGTCGGCATCCCAGGTGAGGCTTTGGCGCGCCTGCACATCCAGCGGCGAATGGTAACAGGGGCCGCACAGAAGCGAGACCATGCCGGCCCTCGGGCCAAACGTATTGGCGCCCAGCTTGGCCGCCATTTCCACCTGATCCGGCTTCAAGGGCTGCTTGACCACACCCTTGGGCCGCCCGGTGGTGCCCGATGTGTACATGATCGCCGGGCGCGGCGGGCGGCTCGGCGCGTCCCAGGGCTCAAACCCTTCGATCCATTGGCCCCAATCGGTGCGGCCATCGGGCACGCTGCAGATGGCCGCATCGGCGCCATAGGCTTCTTGCAGATCCACCGCCGTCGGCACCACGAACACCGGGAGCCCGTCCGGTATGCCGGGTTCAACCTGGCCCAACAGGTCGGCGTGGACAATGAGCGCCTCGGCCTCGCAATCACCAAGGATATAACCGACCTCGTCGTCTTTCTGGTGCCAGTTGATGGCGACGATATAGGCGCCCAGAAAATCGGCCGCCATGCGCGCTTCCATATAGGCGAAATCATTGCGCAGAAAGACCGCGAACACGCCGCCGTTGTCGATGCCGAGGCTGTTCAGCGCCGTCGCGGCGCGCCGGGCGCGCACCTCCAGATCGGCCTTGTCGATGACCCGTTCCCCAGAAATGACCTTGCCGCTGCCGAACAATACCCCGTCCCCCTCGTCAGGTTGGCTTTGATTGAGCCGGAAGCTTAAAGTAATATTCCAAAGGCGCAATGGCCGAGGGGGAGAAATTCATTGGATCTACAGCGAGACACCGAGCATAATTTGCTGGCCGACAGCGCCGAGCGGATGCTATCGGAAAATTATGATTTCAGCACCCGCCATGGGAACCAGGCGGACCAGGGAGAGAACGCCGCCTGGGCCGATGACATGTGGCGCCAGTTTGCGCAATTGGGCTGGCTGGCCTTGCCGTTCGCCGAAGAAGACGGCGGCCTCGGCGCCGGCATGGTGGAAATCTCGATCCTCGCCGAAGCCTTCGGGCGCAACTTGGTGACCGAGCCTTATATGACCACGGTGGTTCTCTCGGGCGGGCTAATCGCCGCCATCGGAACGCCGGAGCAGCGCGCCGATACCCTGCCGGCCATCGGCGAAGGCACGTTGCGCCTAGCCTTCATGGGCGGCGGGTTAGGCGATATCTCGGTGGACGCGGCGCCAAGCGGTGATGGCTATAAATTGAGCGGCGCCCGCAAATCGGTGATCGACGCGCCCATGGCCGCCCGCCTTTTGGTGCCGGCGCGCATCGGCGATAGCGCCGGAATCTTCATGATCGATTGCGATGCAACCGGCGTCACCTTGCGCCCGCACCGCACCCTGGATGGCGGCCGCGCCGCCGATGTGGAGTTGACCGGCGTAAATGTAAGCCGCGCCCAATTGCTGGGCGGCTTGGAAGACGCATCGGACGCCTTGGGCGCCGCCATCGACAGGACCATCGCGGCCTTGTCCGCCGATGCGGCCGGCGCCATCGGAAAACTGGTGGAAGAGACCCTCGAATACACCAAAACCCGCGAGCAGTTCGGCCGGCCGATCTCCAAGTTCCAGGTATTGGCCCACCGGCTGGTGGCTATGAAGGTATCGGAAGAAGAAGCCCGCGCCGTCGCCACGCTGGCGGTTTTGTCGGCGGAGGCGCCCGCCAAAATGCGCCGGCGCGCCGTTTCCAGCGCCAAGTCCAAGGTCGGGCGATGCGCCCGCTTCGTTGGCCAGAACGCCATCCAGACCCACGGCGCCATCGGCACCACCGCCGATCTGACCATCGGCAACTACGTCAAGCGGCTGATGGTTTTTGAGGCCAGATACGGCAGCACCGCCCATCACGCCGAATTATATGCCGCCATCATCGCCGATCCCGACACCGCCGGCGCCGGTCTGTTGCTGTCGCCGGCGGCTTGAAATTCAGGGAGAATAAACCAGTGGATTTGAACCTAGCCGCCGAAGACGTCGCCTTCGCCAAAGAGGTGCGCGCCTTTATCGATACCAACCTGCCGGACGCCACACGCCGGGCCATGACACTGACCACGGCGTTCCTGAACGAGCCGGAACTGGGTTATGAATGGCACAAGATACTGCATGAAAAAAATGGCTGGTCGGTGCCGTCCTGGCCCGATGAATGGGGCGGCCCCGGCTGGACGCCGGTGCAGAAATATATCTTCGATCTGGAAAGCGCCCGCGCCGGCACGCCGGTCTATAACGGCCAAGGCTCGCGCATGGTGGGCCCGGTGCTTATGCATTTCGGCACCCAAGAGCAAAAAGACAAATACCTGCCCAGCATCTGTTCCGGCGAGGACCATTGGTGCCAGGGCTATTCGGAGCCGGGCTCGGGCTCGGACTTGGCCTCCCTCAAGACCAAGGCGGTAGCCGACGGCGATGATTACATCATCAACGGCCAGAAAATCTGGACCTCGTTCGCGCACAAATCCAACCGCATGTTCGCCCTGGTGCGCACGTCATCCGAAGGCAAGCGCCAGGAAGGCATCACGTTCATCTTGCTGGACATGGACTTGCCCGGCATCACCATCCGCCCGATCATCGGCAATGGCGGCGACCACGAATTCAACGAAGTGTTTTTCGACGATGTGCGCGTGCCCCAGTCGGGCCGCGTCGGCGAGGAAAACAAGGGCTGGGACGTGGCCAAATTTTTGCTCGAGTTTGAGCGCGGCGGCGCCTTGGTGGCGGGCCGGGTGCGCGCCCAGTTCGCCAAGGTGGTGCGCCTGATCCGCGACCGGGGCTTGAGCAATGACGCCCATATCCGCGCCCGCATGGCCGAGATCGGCGCCGATCTGGACACCATGGAGATGGTCGATATTCGCGTCCTTTCCGATTTGCAATCGGGCGCCAATCCGGGCGCCATCTCCTCGATGCTGAAAATGCGCTGGTCCTCGATCCGCCAGGAGGTTTCCGAGCTGGCCCTCGACGCCGCCGGCGAGGATATCTTGAAATGGGAGCCCGAGCGCCCGCTCTATGATGCTCTGCAACTGCCCCCCGACGAGGAAGAGCTGCTCGGCATCGCACCCCGCTACCTGAATTTCCGCGCCTACACCATTTTGGGCGGCACCAACGAGATTCAGGCGGAGATATTGGGAAAACGGGTTTTGGATTTGTAAACGGGGATAGAAGACTTCATGGCAAAGCTGGATCACCAACGGGACCGCCAGGACAGCAACCCGCTGTTCGGGGCCAACAAACTGAAGCTCGGCACTTTCTCGACCAACCTGGAGGGCGGCGCCGCCGTGACCACCATCGACGGCACCCTAAAGGCCGACTGGCCGAGCACTTTGAATTTGGCCCAGATCGCCGACGCCATGGAATTCGAAGCCCTGGTGCCGGTGGGAAGATGGCGCGGTTTCGGCGGCGTCACCAATTTCAACGGCCCCGGTTTCGAATGTTTTTCCTGGGCCGCCGGCATCGGCGCCTCGACCAAAAACCCGGCGATCTTCGCGACCTCGCACGTGCCGACGATGCATCCGATCATGGCGGCCAAACAGGCGGCCACCATCGATCACATCACCGGCGGGCGCTTCGTGCTCAACGTCGTGACCGGATGGCACCGGGACGAGATCGAAATGTTCGGGCGCAATCTTTTGGAACATGACGAGCGCTATGACGCCGCCGTCGAGTGGCTGGAAATCATCGACCGATTGTGGACCGAGGATGAAGAGTTCGATTTCGACGGCAAATTCTATCAGATCAAAAAAGGCTATCTCGCGCCGAAGCCGATCCAGGCGCCGAGGCCCATGGTGATGAGTGCGGGCGGCTCGGACCGGGGCCGCCATTTTGCCGCCAAATATTCCGACGTGGCCTTTTGCGCGCCGAAATCGGGGGAATATGACGTCTTGAAAGAAATGGTCGCCAGTTACCGCGATCTCGCCCGCGATGAATATGACAACATAATCGATGTCTGGACCAACGCCTATGT
>CAUZTZ010000090.1:0-13089 GCA_963582805.1 Alphaproteobacteria bacterium | reverse complement strand
AAAAACAGATAAGAGATCGAGCCCGACGGCAGCAACGAGGCGATGATCATGTCTATGACCAGATTGATCTGATAGACGCCGGCGCCGATGGCCACCGGCGCCATGCGCAGCAGCAGCAATTTGATGTCTTCGGTGAGGCGCGGCCATTGGATCGGTAAACGAATGCCGGCCCGGCGCACATGCACCCACATCCAGACAAACTGAACAACACCGGCGGCGAACACGCCCCAGGCCAAGGCGTGCCCCGGCGACGGCAAGTGGGGCGCGGCGCCTAAAATCGCGCCGATCAGGCAGATATTTAGGAGGATCGGCGTCGCCGCCGCCTGCCAGAATTTTTCCATGGAGTTCAGAATCCCGGCATAGAGCGACACCAGGGAGATGAACATCAAATAGGGAAAGGTAATGCGCGTGAAGATCACGGCGAGCTGAAATTTTTCCGGGCTTTCGGTAAAGCCCGGCGCCAGGACGCGCATGATCCAGGGCATGCCGATCTCGGCGGCGATGACGAAGATACTCAACGACCAGAACAGAACCGCCAGGGCGCGCCCCGCGAAAGCTTCCGCGTGGCCCTGGCCATCGCCTTCCAATTTGCGCGCGAACAAAGGCACGAAGGCGGCCGAGAAGGCGCCCTCGGCTAACAGGCGGCGGAACAGGTTGGGCAGCTTGAAGGCGACGAAAAAGGCATCCGCCACCGGCCCGGCGCCGAGCATGGCGGCCACCAAAATATCGCGGACAAAGCCGAGTATCCGGCTGCCCATGGTATAGCTTCCAATGGTCGAAATCGCGCCAAGCAGGGCCATGGGAAATCTATTCCGCCGCCGCCGTGTCTTCGCTAACGCCGGCGTCCGGCGCCGGTTCGGCCAGGGCGTCCGGCGCCGTTTCGGCTAGGGCATCCAACAGCCGCGCCTGGATAATCTTTTCCTTATCCGCGTGCGCCAGTTTAAGGCCGAACACGTCTTTCACATAGAAGCTGTCAACCACCCGCTCGCCATAGGTGGTGACATGGGCGCTGGAAATCTTGAGGCCCAGCTCGTACAGCGCGGCGGTGACGTCATACAAAAAGCCGACGCGGTCGCGGCCATTGACCTCGATGACCGTGTCGGTGTTGCTGGCCTGATTGTCGATCAGCACCCTTGGCTGCACCCGGAAGGCCTGTTCCCGGGACGGGGTGCGATTGCGCCCCGCCTTGGCCAGCTCGGCATCGATATGCAGCTTGCCGGCGATCACATCTTCGATGCGCGTCCAGAGCCGCTCCAAGCGCAGCGGGCTGGCATAGGCCTTGTCGGTGGCATCCAGGAACGAGAAGCTATCGAGGGCCATGCCGTCGGAAAAGGTGACGATCTTGGCATCCATGATATTGGCGCCCGACAGAGCCATGGCGCCGGCGATCTTGGAAAACAGGCCCGGATGGTCGGGGGTGTAGACCGTCACTTCGGTATATTCAAACTCGCCGTCGTGACGGGTATCGATATAAAGGTCTTTGTTCTGGCGCTTGGCCTCGGCGACGATCTCCGCATGGCGGGCGTGGGTGCCGGTATCGTAGGCCAGCCAGTAGCCGGGATAGCCGGTGCCGATATGGGCGTCCAGCTGGTCTTCGGGCCAATCGGGCAACGCAGCGCGCAAATCATCCTTGGCGGCTTCGACGCGCGCTCCCCGGTTGTCCATGACCCGGTCGCCGGACAAAATTTCCAGGGCGCGCTGATAGAGGCCGCGCAACAGACCCGATTTCCAGTTGTTCCAGGTGTTGGGGCCGACGGCGCGGATATCGACCACGGTGAGACAGCCCAACAGGCGCAGCCGTTCCACCGATTGCACCACATTGACAAAATCCTGGATCGTCTTGCCGTCGTCGATATCGCGCTTGAAGGCGGTGTTGCTCATCATCAGATGGTGCTCGACCAGCCAGCAGACGGTCTCGGTCTCTTCCGGCGTCAGACCCAGACGCGGGCACAAATCGAGCGCCACCTGGGCGCCCAATTGGGAATGATCGCCGCCCCTTCCCTTGGCGATATCGTGGGTCAGCACCGCCACATAGAGCGCCCGGCGCGACCCGATCTCGGACACCGCCTGGGACATGGTGGGCATGTCGGCGGCCAGCTGACCGGCTTCCAGCCGGGCCAGGATGCCGATGGCGCGGATGGTATGCTCGTCCACCGTATAGGTGTGGTACATGTCGTACTGCATCTGCGCGACGATGCGCCCGAAATCGGGAATGAAGCGGCCGAAGACACCGGATTCGTTTAATCGCCTGAGGGAGATTTCCGGGTCCTTCGCCGCCGCCAGGATATCCATGAATATGGCGTTGGCTTCGGGGCTTTCGCGCAAGTCTTTGTTGATCAGGTTCAGATTCTGGCTGATCAGGCGGAGCGCGCCGGGATGAATATCGAGATCGTGTTCGTGGGCTTCTTTGAAGATGCGCAAAATCTTGATCGGATCATCGGCGAAGGCGTCATCGTTTTCGACCATGATGCGCCCGCCGTCGGTCTGGAACCCTTCGATGCGCACCCGGCGGAGATGCAATCCCGGCAGGCGGAAGATGGTGCGTTTTTTCTGCTGCTCTTCGAGCACCGCGCACAGCACCCGGGTCAGATCCCCGACATCCTTGGCGATCAGGAAATAATGCTTCATGAAGCGCTCGACGCCGGAGATGCCGGCCCGGTCTGCGGCATAGCCCATGGCCTCGCCGATGGTTGTCTGCACATCGAACGTCAGCCGTTCCTCGGGGCGCCCCGCCTGGTAATGCAGGCGGCAGCGCACCGTCCAAAGGAAATCCATTGCCTTCGAATAGCGCGAGATATCCTGCTCGGTGAACACCTCGTGCTCGGCCAGCTCGGCGATATGGGAGACCCCATAAAGATGGCGCACCAGCCAAAAAAGGGTCTGCAGATCGCGCAAGCCCCCCTTGCCTTCCTTGATATTGGGCTCGACCACATAGCGGCTGTCGCCCATGCGCTCGTGGCGCGCATCGCGCTCGGCCATCTTGGCTTCAACGAAGGCCGGGCCGCCGCGCTCGATCAGGTCGGATTTGAAGCGCGCCTGAAACTCGGCAAACAATTCCTGATCGCCCCACAGCCAGCGGGCGTCCAACAGGCTGGTGAGGATGGTGACATCGGACTTGGCAAGGCGGATGCATTCCGCCACCGAGCGCGTCGCATGGCCGACTTTAAGCCCCATGTCCCACATCATATAGAGCATGAACTCGACCACCTGCTCGATATAGGGCGTCTCCTTGTAGGGCATGAGAAACAACAGATCGACGTCGGAAAACGGCGCCAGGGTCGAGCGGCCATAACCGCCGACGGCGATAACGCTCATTTTCTCGGCCTTCGACAGGTTGGGCGCCAGATACACCCGCTGGGTCGCCATGTCGAAGAGAATGCGCACCATCTGATCGACCAGGAAGCTGTTCTCGGCGATGCACTTGCGGCCATCGCCGGAGGCTTCAAAGCGGGCGCGCACCTCATCGAAGCCGTCCTGCCAGGCGGCCTTCATGACGGCGACCAGCTCGCTCCGAATTTCCGGCTTGTAGCCGTCGGCCTCCAGGATCGCGCGCAACCGCTCGGCGACGGCCAACCGGTCGATAATCTTGCGCTGCTTGTGGATCATGTTCATGGGCAGTTACTTAACGGATTTTCCGGCGTTGTGATAGGGAGGCGGCAAAGTTGGCGCCTTCAAAGTCATTTCCTAAAGAAAAAATGCGACATATTTTGGGCAAAAATCGGGTATGGATTGGTAGGGTTTGGTATGGATTGATATGGTTTTTGGCGTGCAAAATCGTGGCGCTCCTAGGGTGCGGTCCTTAAATTTAAGTCAGAGATAGCCTTGTAGATATAGTCCAAAGACGCCCCGGATCAAGTGCCGGCGCTTTTGTTCAGTACAAGACACCGGGCAGCCAGAGGGCGACGCCGGGGACGATCATTAATATGGCGATCATCGCCGCGTGCGCCCATAAGAATGGCAGGATGCCTCGATAGACAGTGCCGAGGGCGACGTCCGGCAACTGGCCGCGAATAACGAATATATTGAGCCCGACGGGCGGCGTGATCAGCCCGACCTCGGTTACCAGCAGCACCAGAATGCCAAACCAGATGCCGTCATAGCCGGCGGCAACCGCCACCGGAAGGAAGATCGGCACGGTGATCAGGATCATCGAAATGGCGTCGAGAAAAAAGCCCAGAACAATATAAAAAGCGATGATGATCAGCATCATCACCCAGGGCGCCGCACCCATGGCCTCCATGCCGTCACGGATGGCGTTGGGAAGCTGGGTCAGGGCCATGAAATAGGCGAACAGGAACGCGCCGATGACGATGAAAAACAACGAAGCCGTGGTCCAGATGGTTTCCAACAAGGCCTCGACAAATGTGGCGAGGCTCATGGAGCGGGTGGCGAAGGCGATCAGAATGGCCACCAGGGCGGCGACGCCGGCGGCCTCGGTGGGGCTCATAAAACCGGAATAGATGCCGCCCACGGCGATGCCAAACAATATCAGGATTTTCCAGAGCCCGACCATGGCGGCGGCGCGTTCCGACCAGGCCATCGGCGCGGCCAACGGCATATCACCCGGGCGCGTGCGGCCCAGCACATAGATGACAACCAAATGCAGCATTGTGGCGATCAGCCCGGGTAACATAGCCGCGGCGAACAGTTGCGGCACGCCTTCCTCGGCGATGATGGCGTAGATGATCAGGATCAGCGACGGCGGAATTAACGAGCCCAAAGTGCCCGCCGAGGCAACGGTGCCGGTGGCTATTGCTTCGGAATATCCCAATTTCCGCATTTCCGGGATGGCCACCCTGGCCATGGTTGCCGCCGCCGCCAAAGATGATCCCGAGATGGCGCCAAAACCGGCGCAAGCGCCGACGGTGCCCATGGCCAACGCCCCCCTGGCGCCGGAAAAGATGGCGTTGGCGGCCCGATACAATTCCGCCGACATGCCCGATTTCGACGCCACCACGCCCATCAGGATAAACAGCGGCAGGACGGTGAATGAATACCTGTCCGCCAAATCATACGGCGCCCCGGAAAGCGCAATCAGCGCCCGGTGCAAATCATCAATCGCGGCATAGCCTAAGAAGCCGACGGTGCCGAGCGCGACGGCGACCGGCACGCGCAGCATAATCATGCCGAACAGGCCGATCATGGCGAAGATGCCGATAAGTTGAGAGCTCATTGGGGCGGGCCGCTTCCGGGAGCGCTAATCGGATTGGGGCGGCGGAACCGGGGCGCCGCCGCCGCGCAAGCGGTGGATTAAAAGCCAAACGGTGCCGGCAATGGCAAGATAAAAGCCGAACAGGATGGGAATCCAATAATAAAACCGGTCGATTTCCATCACCATGGTGGTTTGGTTACGATAGAATTTTCCCATCGCCGGCTCGATCATGGCGAAGGCGGCAACGCTCAAAAACACCAGGGTCATCACCAAGCCCAGAATATAAAGTCCGCGCGATACTTTTTCCGGCACGACATTGTCGATCACATCGACGACGATATTGTCATCACGAATAAAAACGCCCGGCATGGCGAAAAAGATGATGCCCATGAGCACCAAGCCCGACACTTCGACCAGGCTTAGCATGGCGTAATTCATGAGCTGGCGGCCCAAGACGGCGATCGTCGTATGCACCATCAGGAACACCAGCAATGCGGCCGCGACGAGGCCAAAGGGCCTCGCCGCGCGCTCGAATATCGTCGCTCGTCTCATCGGAGGCCGTTACGCGGTTTTACTTCCAAAAACTCTTGGAGTTTTTGGCGTGCTTGGCCGCCAGAGACTGCATCAGCCCGTAAATCTTAGCTGCCGGCAATCCCTTTTTCTCCGCTTTTTCGATGGTGGCGGCGGCGACTTTTTTGGCTATTGCCTGGAACTTTGCCATTTCCGATGCGGAGAAGTTTACCGGTTGGGTGCCTTCGCCCATCATCCGCTTCTTGCCGATGGTATCGAGAAAATCGAAAACCTTGCCGGTGCCGCCGGGCGCCTTGGCGAAGGGCGCGTTCAGTGCACCGCGCGCTTTGGCCGACAGCCCATCATAGGCTTTCTGGTTCATGCAGACGCAGAAGGTGCCTACATAGAAATACAGCTCGGTCGCGTATTTCACCACCGGGCCGATGCGAAAAGCCAGGCCGGCTCCGCCGTAATCGGTGAAGACGCCGTCGATGGTGCCCTTCTGCAAGGCTTCGGCCCATTGCGTCGGCGGCATCCCGTCGGGGGTCGCGCCGAGGGCGATGGCCATGTTGCGCACCGGACCAGACGGCACCCGAAGCCGCTTGCCGCGGAAATCGGCGAGGTTGCGGATCGGCTTCTTGCCCATATAGATATTGGCCGGCTGGTGGGTGTGCAAATCAATAACCTGCATGCCTTTGTGCTCGGCCCGCAACGCGGCGCGGATTTGCGGATCGTTCATGACCTTGGTGCCGATCTCGGCGCTACCGAACAAAAGCGGCACGGTGCCCAGCTCGGAAAGCGGAAAGACGCCGGGCGTATTGCCGTGCAGGAACCAGGTGATTTCGGCCTGGCCGCTCAGGGCCATATCCAGGTATTTGGGCGGCGGGCCCAACTGGGCGCCGGGAAAATAATTTAACACGAAGGCGCCGCCGGAATTCTTGGCCGCGCCCTTCAGATTTTTTTCCAGATATTTCGAGACCGCGTGCTGTGGCGGCACGTACGTAGCGAACTTGATTTTTTTCTGCGCCGACGCCGGGCTTGCGGCCGCCAGCATGGCGCTCCCGGCCAGCAAAGACAGTGCTATGTGATGAAAACCCATGACAATCCCTCCTCTGAATAAACCCTGATCGAATTATTACTTACCCCTGTTCAGACGACAGGTATTTGAACGTTAGAGGAAATTCCGGCGGCGCGCAAATTGGCGGGGATTCTACTCCAGCGCCTTTAACTTATAGATCAGTTCCAGCGCTTGTTTGGGGCTAAGCTCGTCGGCTTGGATGTCGGCGAGGGCTTGTTCCAGGGGCGATGGCCCGCTGTCCGGCTTGGTGCCGCGGACTTGGGCGAAGAGCGGCAAATCTTCGGCCAGGCGGGTGACGGCGCCGCCCTGGTTTTCTTCCTCCAACGCCGCCAGCACCGCCTCGGCGCGCATCACCACATCATCGGGGAGACCCGCCAGGCGGCCCACATGGATGCCGTAGGAGCGGTCGGCGGCGCCGGGCGCCACCTCGTGCAAAAAGACAACATCGCCCTTCCATTCCTTGACCCGCATGGTGTGGGCGCCGAGCGCATCCAGCTTTCCGGTCAGGTTGGTCAGCTCGTGATAGTGGGTGGCGAACAGGCCCCGGCATTGGTTCGCATCGTGCAATTGTTCGACCACCGCCCAGGCGATGGAGAGGCCGTCGAAGGTGGCCGTGCCGCGCCCGATCTCGTCCAATATGACAAACGAGCGGCGCGTGGCCTGGGCCAGGATGGCGGCGGTTTCCACCATTTCAACCATGAAGGTGGAGCGCCCCCTGGCCAGATCATCGGCGGCGCCGACCCTGGAAAACAAGCGGTCGATGACGCCCATGCGGGCCGCCTCGGCGGGCACGAACGAGCCCATTTGGCCTAGGATGGCGATCAGCGCATTTTGTCTCAGGAATGTGCTTTTGCCGGCCATGTTGGGGCCGGTCAACAGCCACAACCGGTCGGCGGCGCTTAAATGGCAATCATTGGCGATGAACGGCGTATCGGTTGCCAGGCTTTCGACCACCGGATGGCGGCCGCCGGTGATGTGGAAATCGAGCCCGTCATTGATAACGGGGCGGGCGTAGCGGCCCTCCAACGCCAACTGAGCGTGCGACGCGGCCACATCAAAATGCGCCAGGGCGCGGGCGGCCAGCGCAATGGCATCGGCTTCACCGGCCACGTCGGTGCACAAGCCCTCGAACAATTCCAGCTCCAGCGCCAAGGCCTTGTCGGCGGCGCTGGCCAGCTTGCCCTCCAGCTCGCCAAGCTCGACCGTGGTGAAGCGCAGCACGTTCTTCATGGTCTGGCGGTGGATGAAGGGGCCGTCCGGGGCTTGGGCCAAGGCATCGGCGTTCCTGGCGGTGACTTCAATGAAATAGCCGAGCACGTTGTTGTGGCGGACCTTGAGCGCCGCAACGCCGGTTTCGGCGGCATATTTATCCTGCAATCCGGCGACCAGGCGGCGGCTTTCGTCGCGCAAGCCCCTGAGCTCATCGAAGGCGACCGAATAGCCGGGTGCGATGAAGCCGCCGTCGCGGGCATAGACCGGCAATTCGGCGTCCAGGGCCTTGGTCAATTCGTCGACCAGGCGGCCATGCTCACCGAGATCGTCCAGCCAGGCGGCGGCCAGTTCGGGCGGCTGGATGCCATCAAACGCGGTGCGCATATGGTGGGTGAGGGCAAGGCCGTCCCGCATAGCAGCCAGATCCCGGGGCCCGCCGCGCCCAAGGGAAAGCCGCGACAACGCCCGCTCCATATCCGGGCAGCGGGCAAGCAGCGTCTGCACCGCATCCAAAAGCGTGGTTTGGTCGTGGAAAAGCTGCACCGCATCCAGGCGCGCATCGATGTCCGCCGGCTCGGTCAATGGCGCCGCCAGATGCGTCTGCAAAAGCCGCGCGCCGGCGCCGGTGCGGGTTTTGTCGATGACGCTCAACAGGCTGCCCTGGCGCTCGCCGGTCATGGTCTGGCTTAGTTCCAGATTGCGCCTGGTGGCGGCGTCGATCTCCAATACGGCGCCGTCGGCGAGGCGCTTAGGCGTCCCGATACGCGGCATCTGGCCTTCCTGGGTTAACGCCACATAATCCATGAGGGCGCCGCCGGCGGCCAGCTCGGCGCGGCTGAAATGGCCAAAACCGTCCAGGCTTTGCACCCCATAAAGCGCCGCCAGCCGCTTCGCCCCATTGGCGCTGTCGAAGCGGCTGGCCGGCATTGGCGTCAGCACCCGGGTCCAGGGATCAAAATGATGGCGGGCGTCTTCGCGCTGGGCAATGGTATCGCTAATCAAAAGCTCGCCCGGATCGAGGCGCGCTAAGCCTGAGCCGATGCCGCTTTGCGCCAACGCCTGCATATGGAAATCGCCGGTGGACATATCCAGCCAGGCGAGCCCGAAGCCGCCGCCGGCCTCGGCGATGGCGGCCAGGTAATTGTTGCGCCTTGCATCCAGCAATGTGTCTTCGGTGAGCGTGCCGGCGGTGATGGTGCGCATCACGGCGCGGTTGACCACCGACTTGGCGCCGCCGCGTTTTTTCGCTTCGGCCGGGTCCTCGGTCTGCTCGCAAACCGCCACCTTGAAGCCCGATTTGATCAGGCGCAGCAGGTAGCTTTCATGGGAATGCACCGGCACCCCGCACATGGGGATATCGTCGCCCAGATGCTTGCCGCGCTTGGTGAGGGTGATGTCGAGGGCGGCGGAGGCGGCCACCGCATCATCGAAAAACAGCTCGTAAAAATCGCCCATGCGGTAGAACAGCAGACAATCGGGATGGTCCCGCTTGATGGCCAGATATTGGGTCATCATCGGCGTCGCCGCCTCGGGTGGCGGCGGATTTTGCGGCGGGTTTTCAGGCGCGGGCTGAACCAAGGGTTTTTATCACCTTAGGCGGTTGCAAGGATGCGCAGCCTAGCAAACTAATCAAAGCGCCGCCATGGCCGCTTGATGATGGCCGCCGGATTCGTGGCCAAAGCAACAGAAGGTGACGTCCATGTCTTTGGCGAGAAGATATTCGGCCACGGCGGCGACGGCGATAACCGCCGCCGCGCCCCCCGGATAACCATAGACGCCGGTGGAGATGGCCGGAAAAGCGATGCTGTTGATGCCGTTTTCCGATGCCAATAGAAGCGAGTTCTTATAACAGGCGGCGAGCAATTCCGCCTCGCCTTCGCCGCCGCCTTGCCAGATGGGTCCGACCGTATGGATCACGTGGCGGGCGGGCAAATCATAACCGCCGCTCAAGCGCGCTTGGCCGGTGGGGCAGCCGCCGATGCGCCGGCATTCTTCCAACAAGCCCGGCCCGGCGGCAAGGTGGATGGCGCCATCGACACCGCCGCCGCCCAGAAGCGCCGCGTTGGCCGCGTTGACGATGGCGTCCACGGCCAAGGTGGTAATGTCGGCTTCGATGATCTTCATGGGCCGGTTGCCGCCGCCAAAGCCTCAGCCGAGCGCGTCTGCGGCGGGCCGGTAATCGAGTCCGAGGTCTTCGGCAACCGCCTTATAGGTCACATGGCCCCGGCAGACATTGAGGCCGTTCATCAAGTGGGCGTCGGCTTTCATGGCGGCTTCGGCGCCCTGATCGGCCAAAGCCAAAATAAACGGCAGGGTCGCGTTATTGAGCGCCCGGGCCGAGGTGCGCGCCACGGCGCCGGGCATGTTGGTCACGCAGTAATGCACCACATCATCCACCAAATATGTGGGATCGGCGTGGGTGGTGGGGCGCGACGTCTCGAAGCAGCCGCCCTGATCGATGGCCACGTCGACCACCACGGCGCCTTTTTGCATATTGGTGATCATCTCTTTGGTGACCAGCCTGGGCGCGGCGGCGCCCGGTATCAGCACGGCGCCGACCACCAGATCGGCGCCGGTGACGAACTGCTCGACCGCGTCCATGGTGGCGAAAATGGTGTTCAGGGTCGGGCCGAACTGCATGTCCAGCTCATTAAGGCGGGCCAGGGACTTGTCGATCACCGTGACCGAGGCTTCGAGCCCCATGGCCATGCGCGCCGCGTTGGTGCCGACCACGCCGCCGCCCAATATGACCACCTTGGCCACCGGCACGCCGGGCACGCCGCCCAGCAGAATGCCGGCGCCGCCCTGCTCCTTCTCCAGACAGTGGGCGCCGACCTGCACCGACATGCGCCCGGCCACTTCGCTCATGGGCGCCAGCAATGGCAATCCGCCCCGATCATCGGTGACCGTCTCGTAAGCTATGGCGACTGAGCCGGACGCCACCAGCCCCGCCGTCTGTTCCGGCTCGGCGGCCAGATGCAGATAGGTAAACAGGACCTGGTTCTCGCGTAACATGATAATTTCAGAGCTTTGCGGCTCCTTCACCTTGACCACCATATCGGCCGCGGCGAACACGGCGGCCGCATCGCTGCCGATCTCGGCGCCTGCTGCAAAATAGGCATCATCGCCGAAGCCGACGCCGGCGCCGGCGCCGCTTTCGATGATCACCTGATGGCCGTGATGGACGGCTTCGCGAACCGAGGCCGGGATCATGCCGACCCGGTATTCGTGAACCTTAATCTCCTTGGGCACGCCGATGCGCATGTCGCTCTCCCAAATGATTTTCCTGTTCTTATATGATGGGACCAAGCGGGCATGCGCAACCGCCACTTTGCCAAGCTCAAGAAGCTGTGTTAACCGGAAGGCATGAGCGCAAGCGATCCGGTAAACACGGTGCTGGTCTATGTGGGCCTCGACCGTATCGGCGACAGCCTTTTGAAGCTGCCCTTCGTGCGCGGCCTGCGCAGCGCCTACCCCGATGCAAATATAACCTGGCTGGCGGGCAAGGGTACCAGCGTCTATGCGGGCATCATGGCGCCGGTGGTCGCCGGGCTGCTGGACGAGGTGATCGAATGCGCCGGCATCGGGCTTAGCCCGAAGGAGCTTTTGCGGCGGCCCTTACATGGGCGCGGCTTCGATCTGATCATCGATACCCAGCGGGTTGCCTTGGCATCCTTTGTGCTCTGGCGCATCCGCCACAAGCAGTTCGTGTCGCCGTTCGGCAAGTTTATCCTCTCCACCAAGAAACCGCCCGAGGGCTACCAGTTCCCGAAATCCATGCAGCGCCAGGTGCTGGACCTGCTGGAAATCGCCAGCGGCCAGACCATTCCGACGCCGAAGACTCTGGATCTGGCCCTCGATCCGGAATTGGAACGCATCGCCGAAACATTATTGCCCGATGGGACCGATTATGTGGGTTTTGCCCCCGGCGCCGGCGGCCTGCCCAAATGCTGGCCCCTGGAAAACTTTATCACCGCCGCCAATGGCATCGGAGCGCAGCCGGTATTTTTCTTAGGGCCTCAGGAGACCGATTGGATCGAGACGGTGCGCAGCCAGTGCCCGGACGCCCTATTGCCGTTGCAGGAAAATGACGTCGGCAGCGCCCATGATTTTGCGCCGCAATTGACCATCGCCATGGCAAGGCGGCTCCGCCTGGCAGTGTCCAACGATTCCGGCACCGGCCATATGTTCGCCGTTTCCGGGGCGCCGCTAATCTCGTTGTTCGGGCGCACGGTGCCGGAGAAATTCACCCCCATGGCCAGCCGCCTTACCATCATCCGCGCCCAGGATTACGGCGGCCGCGAGATGCATCTGATTCCGGTGGCTGTGGTGATCGCGGCGATCCGGGCCGAACTCGGCCGCCAGAGCGGTTCCGGACAAATATGAACCATTTGACCGGGATGATTTTGTCCCCACATTTGTCCCAAGTGCGCGAGGAGCGCAACCCATGGCGATGCATTGCATCGGCAAAGGTGTGCGACGACGTCCACGCATCAAAAGCACCCGGCCTGCGGTGGGTCAAATCGGCTCCCCGGCGGCGCCCCGGCCCTTGCCCGATGCAAAGGCATCGCGCGGCGCACCGCGCCTACCCGGAAAACCGATTTGTTCCCATCAAATTGCTTCATATTTGTCCGGAACCGCTCTAGACCGGCTCGCCCTTCAGGAGTTTGGGCAAACGCCCGGCTTCGCCCATGGCGTGGCGCATGAAGAAGCGCTTCAACGGGCCCGACCGGTTGACCATGGCGAGGCCCAAATCCCTGGCCAGACGCAGCGGTGCAATATCGTTGGAAAACAACCGGTTGATGCCGTCGGTCAATCCCAGCATGAGCATGGCATCGAAGCGCCGCCAGCGGTCATAACGTTCCAGAATGTGCGACGCACCGATATCGAGGCCGAGGCGATGCGCCTCGATCACCACCTCGGCGATGGCGGCCACGTCGCGGAGGCCGAGATTGAGCCCTTGGCCGGCGATCGGGTGCATGCCGTGGGCGGCATCGCCGACCAGCGCCAGGCGCTTGTCGATCGAGCGGTGGGCGAATTGCAGATCCAGCGGATAGGTCCATCTGGGCCCGGCCACAGACAATTCGCCTAAAAAATCACCAAAGCGCTGGCCGAGGGCGTCCAGAAACTCTGGCTC
>CAUZTZ010000089.1:0-13135 GCA_963582805.1 Alphaproteobacteria bacterium | reverse complement strand
CGGCGATCTGTTGCTGCATTGCCTGACCCTGTTCACCACCGAGACCGAGATTCTGGCCCGCTATCAGCAAAAGTTCCGCTATCTGCTGGTGGACGAATATCAGGATACCAACGTCGCCCAATATCTGTGGCTGCGCCTGTTGGCCCAGGGCCATCACAATATCTGCTGCGTTGGCGACGATGATCAGTCGATCTATTCCTGGCGCGGCGCCGAGGTCGGTAACATCCTGTCGTTCGAAAAGGATTTCGAAGGCGCCAAGGTGGTCCGCCTGGAACAGAACTACCGCTCGACGCCGCATATCCTGGGCGCCGCATCGGGGCTCATTGCCCACAACGAAGGCCGCCTCGGCAAGACTTTGTGGACCGGTGCGAACGAGGGTAAGAAGGTCGCCCTGCAAGGCGTCTGGGACGGCGAGGAAGAGGCGCGCCAAGTCGGCGAGGATATCGAGGCACGCCAATCACGGGGCGAAAATCTGGACGAAATGGCGGTGCTGGTGCGCGCCGGCTTTCAGACCCGCGAGTTCGAGGAACGGCTCATCACCCTGGCCATCCCTTACCGGGTGATCGGCGGTCCGCGCTTTTACGAGCGCCTTGAGATCAGAGACGCCATCGCCTATTTCCGGGTGATCGTCAGCCAGGACGACGATCTCGCGTTCGAGCGTATCGTCAACACGCCCAAGCGCGGTCTCGGCCAGGCCAGTCTGCAAACCATCCATCATCTGGCCCGCTCCCGGGGCATGCCGCTCTACGATGCCGCCCAAGAGATATCAGAAAGCGATGAATTACGGCCCAAGGCGCGCAGCACGCTCAGTCAATTGATCGGCGATTTTGAACGCTGGCGCGGCAATCTGGCCAGCCTGCCGCATCAAGATCTGGCGGCGATTGTGCTCGACGAGTCTGGCTATTCGGAAATGTGGATGCTGGACAAAACCCCGGAAGCGCCGGGCCGGCTGGAAAATTTGAAAGAGCTGGTGGCCGGGCTGGCGGAGTTTGAAAACCTGCAAGGCTTTTTGGAGCATGTCAGTCTGGTCATGGACACGGTGGAAAACTCCGACGAGGCCAAGGTCAATTTGATGACCCTGCATTCGGCCAAGGGTTTGGAGTTTGATATTGTCTACCTGCCGGGCTGGGAAGAAGGATTGTTTCCGCACCAGCGCAGCCTCGACGAAGAGGGCTTGAAGGGGCTGGAAGAGGAACGCCGGCTGGCCTATGTGGGCCTCACAAGGGCGCGCCGGGAAGCCCGCATATCCTACGCCGCCAACCGGCGCATCTATAACCAGTGGCAAAACGCCCTGCCGTCCCGCTTTATCGGCGAATTGCCCGACGAAAATATCGAGCAACATTCCGACAATCCCTTTTTGCGCGGCGGCGGCCATGGCCGTGGTTTTCAAGATGCGCCCGGGGCGTTTGAATATAATTCGCCCAAGCGTGACGGCCATGCCCGCGACGGCACCGTGATCGAGGGCGAGGCCTGGCTGGTGCCGGCGGCTGAGACCACATCCCGCTTTGCAAGCGGCGCCAGGGTGTTCCACCAGAAGTTCGGCTATGGCCGCATCCTTGGGCTTGATGGCAACAAGCTGGAGGTCGCGTTCGACAAGGCCGGCACCAAAAAAGTCATCGACAGCTTCGTCGAACTCGCTTAAGGCCGCCGTTTCCCGTGGATCATATTTACCGCATCGCCTTGGCCGTGCCCGAGGCCGCCGTCGATATTTTCGCCGAAGCGTTGGAGCCGTTGGTCGCCTCGGTCGCCTGGCGGGCGCAGGAAGGCAAGATCAAGGCCGAGGTGCTTGGCTTCACAGCTGCGCCCCCCGACGCGGTCGCCATTCGGGCCGCCATGCGGCGTTGCGCCGCCGCCGCCGGCACGGCGGAGCCGGACATGTCGATAACCATGGAAGCGGTGCGCGACTGGGCCGCCGACAATCCCAATCAGTTTCCGCCCATAACGGCGGGGCGGTTTTTTGTCTATGGCTCGGAATATTCCGGGCCCCTGCCGGCGGCCAAGATCGCGCTCCGCATTCCCGCCGGCGCCGCCTTTGGCTCCGGCGATCACGGCACCACCAAGGGCTGCTTGCTGGCCCTCGATCAAATTCGGCGGCCGGTGCCGGGGCCGGTCCTCGATATGGGGTGCGGCTCGGGCATTTTGGCATGCGCGGCGGCGCGCCGATGGCGGCGTCCGGTGCTGGCCGTTGATATCGATCCGGTGGCGGTGATGGTCGCGCAAGAGAATATCGAGGCCAACCGGCTCGGCCATCTGGCGCGGGGCATTTGCGCGCCCGGCTACCGGCACCGAAATATCGGGCGGGCGCAATATTCGGTGATCACCGCCAATATATTGGCGCGGCCCTTGGCGCGCATGGCCGGTGATCTGGCCCGCCATCTGGCGCCCGGCGGCACCGCGATCCTGTCCGGGCTGCTGGTTCAGGATGCAAGCTGGGTGCTCGGCGCCCACCGGCGCTTCGGCCTTATAAAAGCCGGCCAGATCGCGATCAACGGCTGGGCCACATTGGTGTTGCGCAAAAAGGCAGATGCGAAGCCCGAAAAATTTCCATAACCGGTGCGCTGGGACTCGTCAGAGGCACCCGGTTACGCTACCATCGGCGCCTAATTTCAATTCTACCAGGGAGGCTATTCAGCCATGCCGAGCGCAAACACCAACACAATTGTTAAGTCATCCGACGGCCAGGACATCCCAACCTATATTGCAACACCGGCATCGGGCACCGGCCCCGGCGTGGTGATCATCCCCTCGATCATGGGCGTGGCCTCGGACATCGTCGAATGGGCCGACAGGCTGGCGGCGGAAGGCTTCGTTGTCTCGGCCACCGATCCCTTCTGGCGGGACGAGGATGCGGGCAACCTGGAAGGCGAGGCGGACGCCCGCGACCGGGGCTTCGCGCGCATGGGCCGGGTTGACGAGGCGCAGAACGTCACCGATCTGGAAACCCTTCTCAACGATTTGAAATCGCGGCCCGAATGCAACGGCAAGGTGGCGGTGATGGGCTTCTGTTTCGGCGGCGGTTATGCGTTTTTGGGCGCCGCCCGGCTCGGCATCGATGCCGGCATTGCCTTTCATTCCGGCAAAATCAGCCATTTGCTGGAAGAAGCCGGCAACGTCACTTGCCCGTTGAGCTATCACTGGGGCGACGAGGACGCCGCCGCGCCGATGGACGAGATCGAAAAAGTTCAGGCCGTGTTCGATGGCATGGACGGCGCCGAGATCACCATCTATCCGGGCGCCAAGCACGGTTTCATGCAGCCCACCAATCCGCCGGCCTATGACGCCGGCGTTGCCGATAAGTCCTGGACCCGGTCGCTGGAAATTTTGAAGGCGCTGTAACGGCAACTAAGGTCTGCGTTTGCGAGCGTCAAATTATACTTTCAAACGCCGCCCTCGTGCTTCGAGACACTCGCTCCGCTCGTTCCTCAGCATGAGGGCTAGGTCTATGGCTGGTTTAGCAGCCTCATCCTGAGGAGGACCATAAGGTCCGTCTCGAAGGATATTGGCGTTCTCGGGTTTGGAGACGCTCGTGCCGCTCAGCCTCCGCCGCCGTCCAACAGGGCCAGCATCTCGTCGATGCGGGTGAATTTTTCCTGGGGATGGCCTTCCGGCGCGCCCGCGATTTCGGCTGCGGATATGATTTTATAGCCGTCGTAATCGACAACGCGGGCGCCGCGTTCGCCCAACAGGGCGTCGATGGCATCGCCGCCGGGCTTGCCGGTTTCCAGATTTTTCACCAGCAGGCCGACCACGTCGCGGGATTCGGGTCCGTTGGTGGGGATCGTTCCGGACGGCCCGCGCTTCGACCAGCCGACCACATAGAGATTACCCGCTACGTGGCCGGCGTCGTTGGCGACGATGGTGCCGTCCATGGGAACGCCGTCTGGCGGCAGGGCCAGATAGCCGATGGCGGTCACCACCGCCGCGCACGGCACGTCGAAAAATTCTCCGGTGCCTTGGGCGCGCCCATCGATCACCTGGGTGCGTTCCAGGCGCAAGGCCTCGACCTGGCTCTCGCCCAAAATTTCCACCGGCGCGGCGTAAAACCCCATATGCATCTGGAT
Organism: Alphaproteobacteria bacterium; assembly: GCA_963582805.1. Lineage (GTDB taxonomy): Bacteria > Pseudomonadota > Alphaproteobacteria > Rhodospirillales > UBA2165. The sequence continues at coordinate 9,074 of CAUZTZ010000089.1, read as the reverse complement.
CGGCAAATCCGGTTTGTCCTGCGCCGCCAGTTCGCGCAACAGGGCCAGGTTCTTCTCCTTGATGCCCTTCTCCCGGCCCTCGAAATCGCCTTCCACGCTACCCGGCAACTGGCCGCCATCGACAATCACGGCGCAGCGCTCGAATTCGCGCAGCTCGCCCAGCTCCTTGGGCGTGAAGCCGGCCTCCACCGGTCCCCGGCGCCCGAACATGTGCAGGGCCTCCAGCGGCGCCGCCTGGATCGCATCGAGGGCGTGGGCGGCGATGTCCGAGCCTTGCATTTCGCCCCGGGTTTTGGCGAGCACCCGGCAGACATCGAGGGCCACATTGCCGATGCCGATGACGGCGACGCCGCCGCCGTTCAACAAGGGGTTTAAATCCCGGTAATCGGGATGTCCGTTGTACCAGCCGACGAAGGCGCAGGCGCCGTAGACGCCGGGCAAATCCTCGCCGGGGATACCCAGCCGGCGGTCGTTGTAGGAGCCGGTGGCCAGCACCACGGCGTCGTAATTGTCCTGCAATTCTCCGATCGAAAGATCGCGGCCGATTTCCACATTGCCGAGATAGCGCACCTCGTCCAATTCGAAGGTGCGGGCAAACTGGCGCGACGTGTTCTTGGTTTTGAAATGGTCCGGGGCGACGCCGAAGCGGATCAGCCCGAAGGGGGTCGGCAGGCGGTCGAAAACATCAATGCGGCAGCCCGGAACCTCTTTCAGCAAGGCGTCGGCCGCATACATTCCGGACGGGCCGGAGCCGACGATGGCGAAGCTGGCGCTCAACGGAGGGACCTCCGAACTTTGCCTGCATGTCGTTTGCTGGCGGATAAATCGCTTGAGTGTATTCCCGGCATGAAAACCTATAACCCCTTAATTCAGGCATTTTGATTGCCCGAACCTTGAGCCAACGGACCCAAGGGGTCAAGGAAACTTTGGGCCGCCGGGATACTTAAATCGTTGGCGGGGCGGCGGCGGCCATGTCGCGGATCAGCCGGTCCACCAGGGTGGTATTCACCTTGCCTGCGGCGAAATCCGCATCCCCAATGGCATGGCGCAGGAAGGCCAACGTGGTGCCGATGCCTTCGATGCGGAATTGACCTAAGGCTTCGTTCATGGCCGCCAGCGCCGAAGCCCGGTCGGGCCCGGTGACGATCAGCTTGGCGAGCAGCGAATCATAAAACATGGGCACGCTATAGCCTTCATAACAATGGCTATCCAGGCGGATATTCGCCCCTTTCGGCGGCTGCCAGGTGGTGATCGTGCCTGGGTCCGGGCGGAAATCTTCGCTGGCAATCTCGGCGTTGATACGGCATTCGATGGCGTGGCCGTTCATGGTTACGTCATCTTGGCTGATTTCGAGAGGCGCGCCGCCGGCGATGCGGAATTGTTGCTGAACAATATCGATGCCGGTGATCATCTCGGTAACCGGATGTTCCACCTGAACGCGGCAGTTCATTTCGAGGAAATAAAATTCGCCCCTGTCCTGATCGGCGATAAACTCGACGGTGCCGGCGCCCTCGTAGCCGATATTGCGGGCGAGGTTGACTGCGGCCACGCGAATATTATCCCGAAATTCATCGCTGATGCCCGGCGCCGGCGCTTCCTCGATCAATTTTTGGTGGCGGCGCTGGGTGGAACAGTCGCGCTCGCCCAGGTGAATGACGTGGCCGAAGCTGTCGCCCAGCACCTGCACCTCGATATGGCGGGCATTGGCGATATAGCGTTCCAGATACAAAGTATCGTCGCCGAATGCGGCGCGGGCTTCCGCCGAAGCGGCGGCGAACCCGTTTGCGAACTGCCCCGCCTCGGTGATGATCTTCATGCCGCGCCCGCCGCCGCCTGAGGCAGCCTTCAACATCACCGGCAGACCGATACGCTTCGCAAGCTTGAGCGCCTCATTGGCCGAGCCGACCCGTTCCGATCCGTCCAGGGTGGGCACGCCGGCTTCGGCGGCCAGGGCGCGGGCTTCGATCTTGTGGCCCATCTGGCGCATGTGATCGGCGCTCGGGCCGACCAGCTTGATGCCGTTATCGGCGCAAGCGTCGGCCAGGTCCGGGGATTCGGCCAAGAAACCATAGCCGGGATGGATGGCATCGGCGGCCGCCGCCTTGGCCGCCATCACCACGGCGCCCACATTCAAATAGCTGGCGCTGGCCGATGCCGGGCCAATACAAATAACCTGCCCGGCCATGCGCGCCGCCATACTGTCCCGGTCCGGCTCGGAGACGGCGAGAACGGTCTCGATGCCAAGCGCGTCGGCGGCGCGGATGACGCGCACCGCGATCTCGCCCCGGTTGGCGATCAGGACACGGGAAATTGGCAACGGTCAGGCTCCCGGCTGGCTCTTAAGCGGGTTTGACGCGGAACAAAACCTGGCCGTATTCGACAATGTCTTCGTTGGCCACGCACACCTCGGTCACCGTGCCCGCGATGCCGGCGGGAACCGTGGTGAACAGCTTCATCACCTCGATCAGGGCCACCGTCGAGTCCGCAGTGATGGCGTCGCCGGCGCTGACGAACGGATCGGCGCCGGGCTCCGATTGCGCATAGAAGCGCCCGATCAAGGGCGAAATGATGGCCACCGTGCCGTCTTCCACATGGGCCGGGGCTGGCGGCGCGGGTGCGGCGGCTGGCGCGGCGGCGGCGGGCGCTGGCGCCGGAGCGGCCGCTACTGGCGCTGATGCTGATGCTGATGCTTGCGGCGGCGCATCGCCCTTGCCGAGGGTTACTTTGAGATCGCCCACCTGCACTTCCAGGTAATCGAAATCGGATTTGTCCAGGGTCTCCACAAGCTGAGCGATCTGGCGCACGTCCTCGTCGCTGATCGGGCTAAACGGATCGTTCACGTGACTTCCCTCCCCATTGGCTTATGCGCCTCAATTGCCGGCGGTGTTGTGCAGCACCAATTTGTCGCTGCCCCGCTCAACCTGGATGTAGCGCACGCTCTTATGCTTGCCAAGCTCCGCCATCAGCGATTTCAGGGGCTGGGCGCCGGAGGTATAGCTGCGCGGCGGCCCGGCATTGGTCATATCCTCGATCTCCTGGGTGCCCTGCATGATGGCGCGCAAGATCAATTCTTCGTCGGAAATATGCGCCCCGCCAAGTTGTTCGCGGATTTCCCGGAGCGAAATATCTTCTGCCGGACGGCGCGCCTTGGCGGCCAATTCCTTGGCCCGGGGCAGGGCCAGGAAGCGGTCCTTCAAGTCCTGATCCATCCAGGTGTAACCGGAATCCTCGCCATAGCCGCCGCCTGCAAAGCGGATAAATTCATCGATCACCACCGAATAACGCGTGCCCGTAGCCACATTGATGGCCGCCTGGGTGCCCATATATTGGGATAGAGGCGTGATCATCACCGGATAGCCCAGCTCTTCGCGGATCTGAATACATTCTTCGATCACCTCGTCCAGCCGGTCATCGAGGCCGATCTCCGCCAGCTGAAAGCGCAGGTTGGAAATCACGCCGCCGGGTATCTGGTGGATATATTGGGCCTGGTCGTACGGCATCGGCGCGCCGATCGGCATGGCATCGGAGCGGGCAATCAGCATCAGCCGCTCCGAGATCGATTGCAGCAAATCCTCGTCCAGATTGTGGCTGTGCCCATTGAGGCGGGCGTTTTGGGCGGTCGCCAACACCGACGGCTGGGCCGAGCCTTCGGCCAGCGGCGGCACCCCCGTATGCAAGCACGGCACGCCCAGTTTGAGGGCCTCCATATAGACCATGGGCGCAAGGCCGGTGGTGCAGTGGGAATGCAGCTCCAGGGGAATGCCGCCGGCGTTCTCGGCCATGATCGGGATCAATTCCCGAATGCGGTCCACCGTCAACAATCCGCCTTGGTCTTTGAGATAGATGGCGTCCGGTTTCAGCGCCGCCGCGCCGCGGGTTTTTTCGGCGTAATGCTGGTTGTCGTGGCGGGGCGAGATCGAATAGGAAATGGCAATCGCCACTTCGACGCCTAGATTTTTCAAATAGGGCACCGACGCCGGCATCATGCGCCTCAGCTGATCGGCGGTGTTGCAGGTCATTTGCGAGCGGTTGAAGACTCCCATATTGACCAGAATCTCGGTGAACAGCTTGCCCAGCACCGGCGGTGTCGGCGTGCCGATGACGTTCAGATTGAAGCCGCCGCCCATGCAGCTTTTTCGGGTGTTGGGCATTTTTTCGGCCAACATGCGCATCATGTCCCAAGGGTTCTCCTTGAGATCGCGGACGATTTTCTTGAAATAGATGGGATTGGCCGGCACTTCGATTACTTCGAAGCCGGCTTTGTCCATGTCGGCGGCGACCGCTTCCATCATGCCGGTGCGCATATTACAGGCCCACAGGCTTTGCGATCCGTCGCGAAAGGTGGTGTCGAGAAACTTTACATCCATTGGCATTCATCCCGTCCGGTAATTGTCTGCCATCATAAATGGTGAAATTCACCGCTGGCTATGATAAACTTATGCTGTCAAATAAAAAAATCTTTGTCGGCCGCAACGCCGGTCATTTTTACGGGGAGGAAATTCCGATGAGAATCCACACCTACGCCCTTGCGGCGGCGGCCTTATTCGTGGCCGCCGTGCCCGCCATGGCGCAAAAATCCAAGGACACGGTCCGGCTCGCGATCAACGATCCGTTCACCAACGTTTCCAGCTACTGCATTCCCGCCGTCGAGGTAGGCAATTTTGCCAGGCGCGTTTATTCGACCCTGATCGGCTTCGATGAATACAAATCCAAGTTCGTGCCGATCCTGGCCAAGTCCTGGAAGCGCATCAACAAGACAACCCTAGAGTTGGAGCTGAAAGACGACATCAAGTTTCACAACGGCAATAAGTTCGACGCCGACGATATTATCGCCACCTTCGGCTTCCTGCAGGACCCCAAGGTCAAGATCCGTTACAAGTCCCGCTACAAATGGCTGAAGACCATCGAAAAGCTGAGCCCCTATAAGGTGCGCCTGATCGCCGGCCGGCCGACCGCCACCGATCTGTCGCAACTGGCCTACCGCATCCAGATCCAAGACGCGGAATCCTATAAAACCCTGGACGCACCTTGTGATTACGGCCGCAAGACGCCCTACGGTACCGGCCCCTTCAAGGTGGTTTCGGTGGACCGCAACAAGGGCGTCATTGTCGAGCGTTTCGAAGGCTTCACCGCCAATCCGCATTATTTGAGAGCCCGGGTGAAGCGCGTCCACGGCATTCCCATTGCAGACCGCCAGACCCAGGCGGCGGAGCTTTTGACCGGCGGTATCGATCTGATCCAGAACGTGCCAGCCGATAATGCTCGTGATCTGGGCACGCGGGCTCATATCAACATCACCACCCATCCGACCGGCGCCTTTATCTATATCGTCATGGACGCCAAGGGCCGCACCAAGAATAAGGCCTTGCAGGACAAGCGCGTGCGCCGCGCCATTATCATGGCCCTCGACCGGGACACCATCATCAAGCATATCGTGCCCGGCGGCGACACGGGTCATTCTAAAAAGATGATGGGCTTTTGCTTCGATTACATGGTTGGCTGCAAATATTCGGTTGATCCGCCAAGCTATGATCCCGCCGGCGCCAAGAAGCTGCTCGCCGAAGCCGGCTATCCGAACGGCTTTGATCTGGAATACACCGTCTTCAATCCGATCAAGACCGTCGGTGAGGCGATCGCCGGCGAGCTGCGCAAAGTTGGCATTCGCACCAAGGTCAAGCCGGTGACCATCGGCGTCTTCTATAAAACCTGGGTGGGCGGCAAGACCGAAATGGTCAGCGTCAACTATCCGGCTTTCACCTTCCCAGATTCAGGGAATCTCTTGGGCACCTTCTTTGGCGGGCCGCGCGATTACACCGGCTCCAAAATCGTCCAACAGGCGATGAAGGACGGCGGCGCCGAGTTCGACGTGGCCAAGCGGGCGGCCATCTATGAAAAGGCGTTCAACGACATCAACCGGGAAAGCTACGCCCTGGCGTTTTCGTCCCTGTCGACGGTGTTCGCCCATTCCAAGGATTTGGAAATCAAGCGCGACCGCCTCGCCCGCGGCGCCTACTTCATCAACGACTATCAATGGAAATAGATATTTCGCGATGACTTTGATAAGGGGCCCGTTCGGTTGAGCGGGCCCTTTTTTTAATGGGAGGCGGCCCTGTGATAGCCGTCATAGCGCATATTTACGGCCTTCCTTATACGTTGCATAATATTTCGTCATTACTACGGACCAGGTGTCATGCGGCGGGTAGCAATAATCCTATTGGCGGTGCTTTTGGCTTCGGGAGCGTCCACGCCCATGCGTGCGGCGGAGAAACGCATCCCACCGCCGGCGGAAGCCAATACGGCTTGGCTCAAGGCGAATTGGGATTTTGGGCAAGGCGTCAATTATCTCGAAGGCAATGGTGTTGCTCAAAACCTTGAAATTGCCGAAAAATACTTTGAGTCCGCATTCGCGGGCGATCCGGAAAACGCCACCCTAATTGGTTCAATCTATGAGAGGAAACGCAAAGATTTTGCCAAGGCGTCTCATTGGTTTGAACGCGGGGCGGCCGTGGGCGCGGAACACGCCGTGGATTATTTGGGGTTCATTTACAAAGACGTGAAGCAGCATCCGCTTCCTGACCATGCGGAATTCAACCGCCTGCTCAAATCGGATGACGGTTACAGCGCCATCCGGCTTGGACGCATGTATTTGTTCGGCTGGGACGTCGAGCGCGATCCAGCCGAGGCGGAAAAATGGTTTCGAAAAGCGCTTCGGCAAGGCCATCTCCGGCTGTTAGCCGATCTTGGCGATTACACGTCTTGGGGATGGATGGGCGGCCACGAAAGCAGCGTCACGGCGTTGGCCTGGTACCTTGCCGCCGCACATTTCGGAGACCAGCGCGCCCACGAAGCGGCGCTGGAGTTGTCGGCCCAAACCATTCAGGAAATGCGCCCCGTGGCCCCGCATCAAGCCCGAGAACTGCTGGACGAATTGAAAGCGTTCGAGGGTAATAAATATTTATTCCCCGCCTATAGCGAACCGTGATGCAACGAAGGGCCGCTATTCGAGTAGATACGGCGGACAAGATTAATAGCAACAAATATTTCATCTATTAGTATTATATATTTGCGTCTCGATCCTGCGGAAGGATTTGCCGGATGGCTATGATCAAAAACACTTTATGCAGATTGGTTTCGATTGTGGCATTGGCCGCGTGCGCACTGCCGCCAACGATATCCGATTCCGCCGCCGCTAGCGGCGTTGAGCGTCAATCCACCAAGCACGCAAAATTTCTTATCCTTGCCGAACAAGGCCATGGATCGGCTCAATTGGTCGTTGCCCAGGACTACGCATTGGGCGATGGCGTTGCGCGGGATGCGGCGCGGGCGGATCGGTGGTTTGATCGGGCGGCGGCAACCGATCCAAAACTCATTCGGTTGATATTCCAATTTCATGCAAGCCGCAAAAATAATATCACGCGGGCGGCCAATTGGTTTGCCCGGTTACCGAAACCGGTGAGAGCGGATGATATGATGCGCATTGCGCGGCGGTACCTGTACGCAAAGCCCGGTCAACGGAGCGCCGGGAAGGCGTTAGATTTTTTTACACGGGCCGCCGAACAAGGCGCGGCGGAGGCCCATGAGTATATAGGCACCATGTATTTCCAGGGTCTTGGCGTGAAGAAAGACTATGCCGTTGCCCGGCGGCATTTCCTGCAAAGCCCGTCGCCCTTGGCGAGCGCCTATCCCCTAGGAGTCATGAACATTCTCGGCCTCGGAATGGACCGCAATATCAGGAGCGCCCGGCTGTGGTTGGAAGTCGCCGCCCGCTCCGGACATCCCATCGCCGCCAGCAAATTCGCTGAACTTTATGCAAGTACCGACCCAATAACCGGGGCAAATCGATTAAATGCTTTTACCTGGCACCTCGTCGCAGCCTCGCTTGGAAGTATGGATTCCCGCCGCCGCGCCATGCGTTTGTATATGGACCTGCCGCTGGAAATGGGTCTGGCCGCGAAAGCGAAAGCCGCCCGAATTATGGCCGCTATGAGACCAAAAACCGAGCCTAGCCAGCTACCCCATTAAGCGCTTCGCGAAGATTTTACCGCTTCCAGCTCTTCCTCAAGGTCTTCCAATCGGTTCTCCAAAGTATTGATAAGCCTTTGTATGGCAATGCGCAGGATAGGGTCTGTCGTGCCGGCAAGTTCCTCTTCCTTAGCCGCTATATCCCGTTTCGTCTCCTGGATTTCTCCCGTAATTCGGATAATTTCTTGTAGCTTCCAATCTTCAGAACCTTCTTGGGCAGTTTCACTATTTTTTGGCCGCTGTTTTGCGTCCTGCCCATTTTGCGTCCCGCCGTCCGCCTGCCTCCGCGCGCTGGGATTATAGAATTCCTCCATCGCGGCGTTGAGGGCGCGCCCCGATTCGCTGTCTTTGTTCTTGACCGCGCCATCGACGTCCAGGCCGTTCGTTTTCTGGAATTTCTCCAATCCATCGAACACGGCATCGGGTTCGTTCTCGATAAAAATGGTCGGATGGGGTTTTGGCGCGAAACCCAAATTCTGGAGCACGCCGTCCAGACCCCGGAGATCGACGGCGCCGTTGCCGCGATCCTTGCGGCGGGTGCGGGGGCGGGGCTGGTTGGGCGGCCGGCGGCGGGTTTGGACGGTCGGCCGGCGCAGTGGATGGTGATTTGCGAATTAGGTGATCATTGACATCTTCCTCCAATATCTTATGTAATGATGGTATATAGCACATAATAGGAATATTATCAATATAATTCTAAGATTATGAGAATTTTAAACAAATTTATTAATTTAAAACTAATTAATTTCCGATATTATAACCAGGTAGAGAGGAATTTCAGTCGGTTTACCGGGCCGGGCTGGCTCAATTGACCAACACTTTCCGTCATAAACCGTCATAAACAGTCATAAGCGTAAGGGGGGTACAAAACGATGTCGCGCGAAATGAAAACTATATTTCAATTAAAAGAAGAATTAACACAGAGATCACAGAGATCACAGAGATCACAGAGGAGAAAGGGAGAAGGAATGCGGTGCGCGCGACAAAAAATCTCTGTGTCCTCTGTGTCCTCTGTGTTTCAAATTTCTTTCTAAAGGCCTGTGGCCCATCCG
>CAUZTZ010000088.1:0-13160 GCA_963582805.1 Alphaproteobacteria bacterium | reverse complement strand
GAACGACTTTTTCATGTATCCGCTGGGGGTCTGCGTCTGGCCGTAGCGCATCTGCGGCTTGTCCAGATAGTTGCGATCCACCCGCCCGGCATAGAACGGCAGGTACCCGCCGCCATGGGCGATGCATATTTTCAGCTTCGGAAAATCATCCATGATGCCGTCATAAATTAGCGACATCATGGCCATGGCCTCTTCCTGGGGCTGGCCGAGGCTGTTCCACAATTGATGCTTTTGGTAGCGCTGCTCGGCAACGCCGGCGGGATGGATATAGATCATCGCGCCCAACGCCTCGGCGCGCGCCCAGAACGGGCGCAGGCGCGCATCGCCAAGCTCCATATGCCCGGCGGAACCGGAAACCTGGATGCCCTTGAAACCCAGATCGCCCATGCAGCGTTCCATCTCGGCGATGGCCAATGCCGGGCTTTGCAGGGGCACGCCGCCGAGCCCTACGAACCGGTCCGGCGCGGTTGCGATAATCTCGGCCAACAAATCGTTGCTTTTGCGCTCAATCCGAAGGCTGCTTTCCGCATCGGCCCAATAGGTATATTGGACAATCAGGCTCGCCGACAGGACCTGGATATCGATGCCGGTCCGGTCCATCTCCTTGAGACGGATTTTATAATCCTGCATGCGCTGGCGGGTGACTTTACCCCATTTTTTGGCGGCCTCGGCGAGCGCTTTTTTGGTGACCCGGGGATCATCGGGCATGGTGGTATTTGCGGCGGTAACGCTGTAAGGGCGCGCAAAGGCGGCTGCCTCGGGCGCAACGAAATGGGCGTGGAAATCAATAGCCACGGGCCGCGATTTTCTTCTCGCCGTTGCTGCCATGTCTGCCTCCTTGTGATTCGCATATTTGCGGCAGTATAGGCCCAAAAATCCCGCTGTGCGCGTCAATAGTTGCCCGCGTATTGGAGATGATGCATAATCAGTTCACCAAATATTCCGGCACACATAAGCCGGGCGGCGCGGGAGCCGCCGACAGCATTGATCAGGGAGACATACGTTATGAAAAGCATGACACTTGCAGGTTTGGTTTTGGTCGGTTTGATCCCGGTTGCCGCCGATGCCGCGCCGGCATCCATCAAATTCGCCTTCCCCGCGCCGCCGCGCTCGCTGGTAAACAAATGGTCCTTCGCGCCATGGGTAAAGGAAGTCAACGCGGCTTCCGGCGGCACCTTGGCGATTAAAATCATCGCCGGTCCGACCTTGGGCAATTTCCGCAATATCTATCCGCGCACCATCAAGGGCGTCACCGATATTTCATTCGGCGTGCACGGTCCCATGGGCAAACAGTTCCGCAAAACCTCCGTCGGTTTGTTGCCCTATGAATCCAATAACACCCTGGAAGCGGCAGCGGCGCTCTGGAGCGTCTATGAACAAGGCTTGATCGCCGACGAATATAAGGGCGTCAAAGTCCTTGGCCTGTTCAATTTCCCGCACTCCGCCTTACACTCCAAAGGCACGAATATCAAGTCGGCAAAAGACCTGAAAGGCATGAAAATCGCGGTCAACGCGCCGATGAACGCGCGCATTGTGGTCGCGCTCGGCGGCACGCCTGTCACCATGACGCCGCCCCAAGTCTACCAAAGCGCAAGCCGTGGACTGGTAAACGGCTTCTTGATCGCCTGGACCGCCGTCGGCCCGTTCAAGCTGGCCGAAGTTTCCAAGTATCACCTGGACGTAGACAGTTTCGGTGGCGGCACGGCCTTTGTGGTGATGAACCCGAAATCTTTTGCCGGGCTTCCGGCCCAAGCGCGTAAGGCCATTGATGATCGCTCTGGCATGATTTTTTCGCGCCGCCTGGGCAAATCCAATATCAAGATCGGCGGGTTTTTCCGTGGGCTGACGACCAAGAAAAAAGGCCATGTGTTTAACCGGCTGTCCGCTTCCGAAACCGCCAGTTGGAAAAAGAAGCTGGCGCCGCTCACGGCGGACTGGCTCAAACAGGTTCCCAATGGCGCCAATATTCTAAAAGCCTACCGCGCCACGGTTCTCAAAGTCCGCGCCGAAAAGTAGCGCACCCAGCCGAAGCAAAGTTTAGTGAATGCCCTCTTAGGCCGGCTCGACGCGCACAGCGTCACCGCCACCCGGCGTGTTGCGCTGATCGGTGTGCTGGGCATGCTGTTCATTGCCATCGCCACGATCATGGATGTGTTGCTGCGCTGGGCGCTGAACGCACCGATCACCGGGCTCAACGAGATTGTCGAGATGGGGATCGCGGTGGCCATCGCCGCCACCTTCCCCGCCGGCGCGGCGCAACGGGTCAACCTCGCGGTTGACGTCTTCGCCTCGCAATGGGGCGAGGTGGTGGTCGGCTGGCTCAAATTCGCGGGCGCCGCTTTGCTGTTGATATTTTTCACGCTTTTGGGCTGGCGCATGGGCGTGCTGGCGGTGGAGCTGAAAGAAGCCACCACCACCACCATGTATTTCGAATGGCCGTTATATCCGTCCGTGTGGGCAATCACGGTCCTGTTGTGCGCCACCGTGATCACCCAGGCCATCGCCACCACGGTGGCGCTGCGTGACGCCATGAATGGCGAGGGCGGTGATAGCGGCGGGCACGGACCATCCGCCAGCGACGCCGGTGCGGCGGCGGCGGGAATAGCGGCCACTGGCCGTTCGATTTCCGATGCGCTGCTTCTCGGCCTGACCATCACGCTCTTTGTCCTGTCAACGTTGCTGGTATTCATAGCCAATGAAGGCGTCCTTATTTTTGGCGCCAGCGCCCAGGCCATACCCGGCACCATGGCCATTACCCTGTTTATCGTCATGTGGGTGATGGTGCTGTCTATCGTTCCCTTGGGCGCCGCCATGGGGCTGATGGGACTGCTCGGCACGTCGCTTTTGTTGGGGGCCGAGCCGGCGCTCACCGTCCTCGCCACCGAGGTAGAAAGCTTCCTCACAAATTCTCAGTTGGCGGTGCTGCCGTTATTTTTGATGATGGGCAGTTTCGCCGGCGCCGCCGGACTATCGGGCGACATCTACAATCTGGCGCATGTGTCCTTGAGCCACCGGCGCGGCGGCCTGGCCTTGGCGACCATCGGCGGCTGTGCCGGCTTCGGCGCGCTCACCGGCTCGTCCCTGGCGACGGCGGCGACCATCGGCCAGATCGCCCTGCCGGAAATGCGCTCCCGTGGCTATTCGCCGGGGCTCGCCACCGGATGCGTGGCGGCGGGCGGCACCTTGGGCCAGCTTGTGCCGCCATCGACGGTGATCATCCTCTATGCCATCCTGACCGAGGAATCCATCGGCCAATTATTTATTGCCGCCATAATCCCGGCGCTGCTCGCCGTGGTCCTTTATTGGATGACCATTGCCATCTATGTGCGCGTCGTGCCCGATGCGGCGCCGCCGGCCGGCGAGAAGGCGCGCTGGGCCGATATTTGGATAGCGGTGCGCCGCGCCTGGGGCGTGCTATTGATTTTCCTACTTGTCATCGGCGGGCTTTACGGCGGCGTTTTCACGGCCACCGAGGCGGCATCGGTGGGCGCCTTCGGAGCCTTTCTGTTCGCCCTGTTCCGAGGCAAATTAAAGGGCGACCGGCTTTGGCATGTGATGGGCGAGACCACCCGCACCACCGCCATGATCTATATCCTGATATTCGGCGCGGTGAACTTTTCGTTCTTCATCGGCGTCTCGGGTCTCCCTGAATTGCTGACCACCTTCGTCGATTTTCTGCAATTTCCGCCCCTCGGCATCGTTGCCATCCTGCTCGTCGGTTACATCATCCTCGGCTCGATCATGGACCCGTTCCCGGTCATGGTGATCACCGTGCCGATCGTCGCGCCGTTGATCGGCGACATGGGTTACTCCCTGGTCTGGTGGGGCATCATCATGGTAGTAGTGGTCGAGACCGGATTGATCACGCCGCCGTTCGGCATCAATGTGTTCGTGCTGAAAGGCATTTCCGGCGGCGATGTGCCCATGTGGACGGTGTTCAAGGGCGTGCTGCCGTTCGTTGCCGCCGATTTCGTCAAGCTGGCGCTACTGACCGTGTTCCCGTTCCTGATCCTGTGGTTGCCGGCGACGATGCTCGATTAGCGCAGCCCGGGCAATGAAAGACGATTGAAAAATGCCGGAAACGAATGTGACACTCGAAGAGGTTGTCGACCGGGCAAACCGGCTGGCGCCGGCCTTGCTCAGCCGGGCCGCCGCGGCGGAAAAAGCGCGCCGCATTCCCGACAACACCATCGCCGACATGATGGACGCCGGCATTTTCCGCATTCATCAGCCGAAACGGGTCGGCGGCTACGAGTTCGATTACGGCCCCGCCCAGTTCGAAATTGCCAAGGCGCTGGGCCGGGGCTGCGGCTCGTCGTCCTGGGTTGGGGTTTTGACCGCCTGTCACAACTGGGTGCTGGGCATGTACCCGCCCGAGGCCCAGGACGAAGTTTGGGGCCCGTCTCCAGATACCATGGTCGGCACCGCCTTCGCCGCATCCAATTCCGAGGTATCGGAGATCGATGGCGGCTACCAGTTTTCGGGGCGTTGGCAATTTGCCAGCGGTATCGATCATTGCACTTGGGTAATCCTGGGCGCTCCGGTGATGAAGGCGGCCGGGCCGCCCGATTACCGCTGGTTCCTGCTGCCAAGCACCGACTACAAAGTCGAAGACACCTGGTACGCCGCCGGGCTGCGCGCAACGGGGAGCAACGACGTTGTTGTCGATGATGCGTTTGTACCATTGCACCGCTCGGTATCGTTATCGGAACTGCACGGCGGCCCAAGCCCCGGCAGCGCCGTTAATCCCGGCCACATATATCAGCTGCCGGTGATGATGGTGTTCCCCTACAACATCGGCGCGCCCATGATCGGCACCGCCGAGGCCTGCATCGAAGCGCTGATCGAGCGCACCCAAGTCCGCGTCGCCCGGGTTGGCCGCCAGCCGGTCGCGTCTTATCCGACGGTGCATATGCGCCTCGCCGAATCCGCCGCCGAGATCGATTGTGCCAACCTGCTGGCGGAGCGCGACGCCGCCGAGTTCAACGCCATCGCCAAGGCCGGCGGCGAGTTTCCTATGAAAAAGCGGGTGCTCTATAAGCGCAACATCGCCTATGGCGCGATGATTGCAACCCGGGCCGTGGACCGGGCGGTACAGATCCTGGGCGCCCAAGGCGTTGCCGAAGATAGCCTCGAGCAGCGCGCCTTCCGCGACATCCACGCCATGAACGCCCACATCGCCGTGCAATGGGACATCAACGCCGTCGGCTACGCCGAAGAAGCCCTGGGTCTGGAGATATCCGACAAGCGGCTGTAGGCGTGGCCGATCACGGTATCCCAGCCGCCATTTCCAGCCCCTCGATCATCGACGAGCGGATCAGGAAGGCGCGGCATTTGTCGTCATCGGCGGCGATGGCTTCGAGGGCGGCGAAATGCTCGCGCCGCTTTTGCGGCGATTTTTCGGTCATGCGTTTGCGGTTCTGATCCGCCTGTTCGATGATCTGGTTTTTGGCCACCGGATGGCGCTGGCGGGAATAAAGATCGAGCAGCGCCAAATCCCCGCCCCGCCAGATATCGTTCAGCTTTTCGGTCAGGTTGTGCGCATCGTGGAGGCCGCCGTTCATACCCATGCCGCCGGACGGGCTGTTCAGATGGGCCGCATCGCCGGCCAGCAGGATGCGGCCATGATTGTACCCGGGCACAATACGCTGATGCACCCGATATTCGCGCTTATCGAGAATCTCGAAGCGCCCGCCGGTGGGGCAAATCTCCGATAGCTGCGCTTGCAGATAATCATCGGAGAGCGCGTCTTCGGCGCGCAAATCTTCGGGAAAATACAGGCTGGCCCGCCAGCAGCCGGGCAGTTTCAGGAGCGCGAAATTACCGCTTTCGTGCCAGCAGTAACTAACGCCGCTCAAACCCTCGATATGCTCGCCGAACGGAAACGGCGTGGTTACCAGCACCGTCCGTTCGGGATAGATGGAGCCGTCGAAAGGAATGCCCAACAGGCTCCGGACCGTGCTGGCGCCGCCATCGGCGGCGATCAGGAAGCGGCCATGCAAGCGCCGCGCCTCGCCGCCGCACCTGGTCTGAATGGCAACCGCATCGCCGTCCTGAACGGCGGCAACCAATTCGGTCCCATAGATCAGCTCGGCCAGCGGCTCGGCCCGTAACATCTGATCCATCACGGCGCAAAGATTGCGCTGCTCATATTGCAGCCGGAACGGATAGCGGGTCCTATCGGCAATGCGGCCGAGATCGAACAGCACTTTTTCGCCGGTCACATGCATGCGGATTTGCCATTCCGGCACCACCTCGCCGGCGGCCACCATTTCCTCGGTGATGCCGTAGGGCTCCATCATCTCCAGGGTCGGCGGATGGAAGGTGGAGGCGCGGATATCATCGCCAACGCTCGCGCCCTGCTCCACCAAGGTCACCGGAATGCCGAAACCGGTCAGCCGGATGGCGGCGAACAATCCCACCGGGCCGGCGCCTGCAATCAAGACACGGTCTGAATCATTCGCTGGCAATCGCCGCCCCCCGGTAAGATACTTTGCGTTCCATTGACTTCACCGTGTGGGCGACCATGGCAACACTGGAATATGCAAGCAAGGGTCTGGTTGGCGTATTGACGCCCCAGGCAAACACCACCGCCGAGCCGGAGTTCAGTATTCTTTGGCCCCGGGGCGTCGCCATGCTGGTCGCCCGCCTGACCAGTTCCAGCCAATCCATGATGGAACGGATGAACGAATATTCGGACGGGCTAAGGGCCACCCTCGATCAATTCGCCAACGCGCCTTTGGACGCGGCGGCCTTTTCCTGCACCGGCTCGTCCTATCTGATTGGCGCCGCGCGGGAAGCGGAATGGTGCGCGGCAATTGAAGCGGAACGCCGCTATCCGCTGATCACGGCCGCCCGCGCGGTCACCGATTGGCTTGCCGCATTGGGCGCAAAGCAAATCGGCCTGGTGTCCCCCTACCCGCCGGAGTTGACCGAGATGAGCGTCAGCTACTGGCAATCAGCCGGCTATGACGTTACCGAAGTCGCCGCCATCTACAATGACGAGGGCGATTTCCATCCCATCTATAGTTTGAACGCCGACAGCGGCGGCGGCGGGCTGGATGCGCTTAAGGGCAAAAATGTGGACGCCATTGTCATGCTCGGCACCGGCATGCCGACCCTTGGTTCCATATTGGTGCGGGCAAGTTGGGATGGCCCGCCGGTCACGTCGTGCACACTTAGCCTGGCTTGGCGCACCGCGTTGGCGGTCGCCGGCCAAGCCCCGAGCGCCGAAAATGCCCTGGCTTGGAGCCGTGGCGAGACATGGGGCGAACGGATGAAATTCCTGGCCCCAATTTCAGTTTAGCGTATTGTCGCCTTCCATATAGACGGCGACGCGGGCGAAACGGCCATCGATGATCTCGAAAAAATTGCAATTGGATTTGTGCGTCTGGGAGCCGTCGTGGTGGCTGTTGACGACCTGGAATCGAGCCGCGATGCGGCCTGCGTCCACATCGGCCACATAGACGAAATCTTCGTGCCGGACGGCGGCATGATCGCTCCAAAGGCGCCGGAACATGGTTTCAATTTCGCCCGGCCCGGCAAGCGAAACGCCGTGGGTCTCGACGCTGAACGTGCATCGCTCGCCAAGGGTTTCTTGGATCACACCGAAATCCTCGCCATCGACGGCGGCGAAATAGCGGTCCACCAGGTCGATCATTTGTTGTCTGGTCATTTGCCTGCCTTGCGATCATCATTGAATTGGGCTTCATTAATGCCATAAAGAGGCCGGAGTGAGCCAGGATCATGCAACAAACCATTGCCCAGAAAATCATTGCCAAAGCGGCCGGCGCCGATCATGTCAGCGTCGGCGACATTGTCACCTGCGCCGTCGATCTGGCGATGATCCACGACAGCGGCGGGCCGCGCCGGGTCAAGCCGATATTGGAGCGGCTGGGGGTCGGCGTCTGGGATGCATCGAAAATCGTTTTGATCTCGGATCACTATGCGCCCTGCGTCGATGCCGAAAGCGCCGCCATATTAAAGCTAACCCGGGAATGGGCGGCGGAGCACAACATCCTCAATTTCTATGACCAACAGGGCATCTGCCACGTGGTGACGCCGGAGCGCGGCCATCTCGGCCCCGGCATGTTCGCGGTTGGCGGCGACAGCCATTCCCCCACCGGCGGCGCGTTCGGTGCTTATATGTTCGGCATCGGCGCCACCGACATGGCCGGCGTGCTGGCCACCGGGGAGACCTGGATCCGGGTGCCGGGAACCATCCGCATCAACTGGACCGGCGCCTTCGGGCCCGGCGTCGCGGCCAAGGACATGGCCTTGAAAATGTGCGCCGCCCTCGGCATGGACGTCGGCGATTACCAAGCCATCGAATATGGCGGCGACACCGTTGCCGGGCTGGACATGATGGAGCGCATGACCCTGGCCAACATGGCGGCCGAGCTGGGCGCGCAGACCGGCATTGTTGCGCCCGACGAGATCACCGCCGCTTATGTCACAAATGCCGGCGCCGATCCCGGCAACTGGCAAGTTTTCTTAAGCGATGCAGGTGCCGATTATCTGGCGGTCCATGAATTCGAGGCCGGGCAACTGGGCCCCCAAGTCGCCGCGCCGCACAGCCCAGCCAACGCCGCCGACGTGGGCGATGCGGACAAGGCCCATATCGATCAGTTCTATATCGGCGCCTGCACCGGCGCCAAACTGAACGATCTGCAAATGGCCGCCTCTGTCTTGAAAGGCCGTAAAGTGGCGCCCGGCAAGCGGCTGACCGTGGCGCCGGCTTCATCGCGCATACTGGCGGAAGCAACCCGAAACGGCACCATGCAAATCCTCATGGACGCCGGCGCCAATCTTTTGCCCACCGGCTGCGGCGCCTGCGCCGGGTACGGGGTCGGCACCCTCGCCGAGGACGAGGTGTGCCTGGCCTCCACGGCGCGCAATTTCCAAGGCCGTATGGGCGCCAAGACTTCAATGGTATACTTAGCCTCCCCCTACACCGTCGCCGCCAGCGCCGTTACCGGCACCATCACCGATCCTCGGGAATTGCTTGGTGACGCACCATGACATTGAGCGGGCGCGTCTGGCGGTTTGGCGATGACGTCAACACCGACGTGATCGCGCCCGGCATCTATATGAAAAGTCCTCTGGAAGAGATGGCCGAACATTGCCTGGAAAGCGTCGATGCGTCGTTCGCAGCAATGGTCGAGGCCGGCGACATCATCGTTGCCGGCAAGAATTTCGGCCTGGGCTCCAGCCGCGAACAGGCGGCGCAGGTACTAAAGCATCTGGGTGTGGCGGCGGTGATCGCACCAAGCTTCGGCGGCATCTTCTATCGCAACGCCTTTAATTGGGGTCTGCCGGCGATTGTCTGCACTGCCATCGATGGCATCCAAATGAGCCAGCGCATCGAAGTGGATTTGGCGGTTGGCAGTATCAGTAATCTGGACAGCGGGGAAAGCGTTGCCTCGGATGCCATCCCGGAACACTTGATGGGCTTGATCGACGCCGGCGGCTTGGTGCCGTATCTTGAAAAGACGCTCAAAAGCTGAACCCCACTACCGGAAAATGTGGAACGCCATGTCACCACAATCGGATTTAAAACAGCGCCTCGGAAAACCCGAAATCCTCGTGGCGCCCGGCATCTATGATGCGTTCGGCGCCATGATGGCCGAACGGGCGGGCTTCGAGGCGTTTTATGTCTCCGGCGCCTCCATCGCCTATACCAGATTGGGCCGCCCCGATATCGGTCTGGTGTCCCTGGAAGAAGTGGCTTCGGTGGTCGGCACCATCGCTGAGCGGGTAGAGACGCCGTTGATCGTCGACGCCGATACCGGCTACGGCAACGCCATCAATGTAGGCCGGACGGTGCGCGTGCTGGAGCGCGCCGGCGCCTCGGCCATTCAATTGGAAGATCAATCGCTGCCAAAACGCTGTGGCCACCTGGCCGGCAAGACCTTGGTCAGCGCCGGCGAAATGTGCGGCAAGATCAAGGCCGCCCTGGATGCCCGCCGCCACGGTGATACCCTAATCGTCGCCCGCACCGATGCGGTCGGCGTCGAGGGGTTGGAGCCGGCCATGGAACGGGCGGCGAAATATGTGGAAGCCGGCGCCGACGTGCTGTTCATCGAAGCGTTGCAGGACGACGCCCAATTGGCCGATGCGGTCGAGCGTTTCGGCGCCGACGCGCCGTTGCTGGCCAATATGGTCGAGGGCGGCTTCACGCCCATGCATTCGGCGGATGAATTGCAGGCGCTCGGCTATTCCATTGTCATTTTTCCGGGCGGTCTGGTGCGCGCTTTGGCGCATGCGGCGGACGCCTATTTCGAAAGCCTGGCCGCCAACGGCTCGACCACGCCGTATTTGGACAAGATGCTCGATTTTGGCGAATTGAACCTCCTCCTCGGAACGCAAGATATTCTGGATGGCGCCAAGCAATATGACGAAGACCAAAACTGAGGCCGGCAAGCTGGACCCGGTATTGCTGGCGGTCCTGAAAGGCCGCCTGGAACAGATCGCCGACGAGATGGACGCGACGTTATTTCGCAGCGCCTTCAACCCGATCATCGCCGAGGCTCACGACGCCAGCCACGGGCTCTATCACAAAGATACCGGCGAGACCTTGATTCAGGGAAAATCCGGACTGCCCATCTTTGTCGGCGCCATGTCCTTCGCCGTCAAATTGGTGATCGACACGATCAAAGTAGATGCGGTGAGCCTGGAAGACGGCGACGTCTTTATCTTCAACGATCCGTACGAAGGCGGAACGCACCTGTCGGATTTCAAATTGGTGCGCCCTTTTTTCCGGGACGGTGCGCTGTTCTGTTTCATGGCGTCGGTGGGCCATTGGCACGATGTGGGCGGCAAGGTGCCCGGCAATTACAATCCGGCGGCTACCGAGTGCTATCAGGAAGGCATGCTGATCCCGCCGGTGCGCCTGTTCCGCGCCGGCGTCCTCAACCCCGATATCATTGCCATCCTGCAAGCCAATTCGCGCCAGCCGATCAGCCTTTACGGCGATCTCAACGGCCAGATCAGCGCCCTTGATCTGGGCCAAAAGCGGCTCGGCGAACTGCTCGATGACTATAGCGCCGAATTGGTTCTGGAAGCCCTGGTTCAGCTGAAAGCGCGCGCCGCGAAATTGATGGCGGGCCATATCGCGGCGCTGCCCGACGGCACCTATTCGGCCGAGGATTGGCTGGACAATGACGGCATTGTCGATACGCCGCTTAAAATCGCTCTCGATATTATCGTCGAAGGCGGCGCCATGACTTTGGACTTTTCGCGCACGTCGGAAGCCTGCGCCGGGCCGGTGAATATCGCCCGCTCCACCGCCATCGCGTCCTGCTATGTGGCGCTGAAACATATTTTCCGGGACGTGCCCGCCAATTCCGGCGTGCTGGAACCGATCCGCTTCGTGATACCGGACGCCAGCCTGCTCAGCGTATCCCGCCCGAAACCCGTGGGCGGTTATACGGAAACCATTTTGCGCGTTATCGACGTGATATTTGTCGCCATATCCAAGGTGGCGCCGGAGATATCCAACGGCTGCGCCTACGGCACCATCAATGCTTTGTCCTTGGCCGGCTACCGGCAAGGCGGCGCCCGCTGGGTGATGTTTTCGTTTTTCGGCGGCGGCCATGGCGGCCATCCGTTGGGCGACGGCCTCAACCACGGCAACGCGCCGATCTCGACGGCGACCATCCCGCCCCTGGAGATTCTGGAATCCGCCTATCCGGTGCGCTTCACCCAATGGGCTTTGCGCACCGATAGTGGCGGGCCGGGCCGGCACCGGGGCGGCCTCGGCGCCGTCTACGAGATCGAATTGCTGGAAAAAGACGCCGAAGTGTTCCTGTTCGGCGAGCGCGGCAGATATGCGCCGCCCGGCGTCGTCGGCGGGTCCGCGGGCGCCCTCAACCGCTTTACCTACCCCGGTGCCGATGGCAAGGACGCGACGCCGCCAATGGCATCCAAGATGGTGGACATCCCCCTCAAGCGCGGCCAGCGGGTACGCATCGATGCCCCCGGCGGCGGCGGCTATGGTGAGCCGGCAACGCGAGACCCGGCGCGCATCGCCGAAGACGTGCGCCTCGGGTACGTATCCACGGGCGCGGCGGCCACGGATTATTTGTGTTCGGTATCGGAAACCGGCGTGCTCGACGCCGCCGCAACTAAGAAATTGCGACGCTGAGCATGGCGGGCACGGGCAGCGTTGTCGGCGTCGATGTGGGCGGCACCTTCACCGATGTGTTTATCTTAAACGAAGAAAACGGCACCTGCGCCGTCGCCAAGGTGCCGTCGACGCCGGGCGATCAATCCATCGGCATTCGCGCCAGCATTGGCGAGGAAATGCCGGACCTTGGCGCGGTCTCGCTGATTGTCCATGGCACCACGGTCGCCACCAACGCGCTTTTGGAGCGCAAGGGCGCCCCTACCGGCATCATCACCACCGCCGGGTTTCGGGATTTGATCGAGATGCGCCGCCGCGACCGGCCCGAAACCTGGGGCCTTTGGGGCATGTTCGAGCCCGTCGTGCCGCGCGATTTACGCCTCGAAGTGGATGAGCGGGTGCTCGCCGACGGCTCGGTGCATACCGCCCTGGATGCGGACGAGGTGCGCGTAGCGGCGCAAATATTGTTGGAGCGCGGCGCGCAATCTGTCGCCATCTTTTTTATGAACGCCTACGCCAACGACGCCAACGAGGCCGCCGCCGCCAAAGCGGTGCGGGAAATCTGGCCCAATGCCCATGTCACCGCATCGTCGGAAATCCTGCCTGAAATCCGCGAGTTCGAGCGCCTGTCGACGGCCACCTTGAACGCCTATCTGCAACCCCATGTAAGCGACTATCTGGAACGGCTGGAGGGCGGCTTGCGCCGTGACGGTTTCGGCGGCGACGTTTTGATGGTGCAATCCAACGGCGGCGTCATGTCCTTAGGCGAGGCGCGCCAAGTGCCGGTGCGCACAGCCCTATCGGGGCCCGCCGCCGGGGTTATCGCCGGCGCCCATATCGGCATCAGCGCCGGCTATCCGAACCTGATCACCTGCGACATGGGCGGCACCAGTTTCGACGTGTCACTGATCAACGAGGGGCTAAGCACCCTGGCGGCACAGACGGCGGTGGATTTCGGCATGGTGGTGCGCACTCCGATGATCGAGATTAACAGCATCGGCGCCGGCGGCGGTTCCATCGCCTGGGTCGATGGCGG
>CAUZTZ010000087.1:0-13193 GCA_963582805.1 Alphaproteobacteria bacterium | reverse complement strand
CGGCACGTTCTGGGCGGTTGGCATTGCGGTGACCACCCTGATCGCATATTCGGCGATCATCGCGCTTGGTCTTGCCGCCGGCATCGCCACCAAATGGACATCCAGCGGGCGCTGGGATTAGGGCCGCTAATTCCGGACTAAAAGTACCTTAATTAGGTGTCCCCTTAATTACGGCGATGGCTGGCACCCACGCCTTGACCTGCCGGGCCGCCGGGCCTAGCCTTGGCACATCAAACGCGCAACCGGATCCGTGAGATTCAAGCCATGACCAAGCCTCCAAATTCCCCCCGGCAATCCGTTCCTTCCGTCGACCGCGTGCTCAATATGACCGGCGTTGCGGCCCTCGCCGAAATCCATGGCCGGGCAACCGTGACCGATGCGGTGCGCGCCGTCATCGATGCAAGCCGCGCCGCCATTGGGACGGACGCGGAAGCGGCGTTGGCCGGGCTCGAAGAAGGCGCCCTGACGATGCGCATCGAAGCGCGTCTGGAAGCGGCGGCGGCGCCCTCCTTAAAGCCCGTATACAACCTCACCGGCACCGTGTTGCACACCAATTTGGGGAGGGCGCCATTGCCCGCCGAAGCCATTGCCGCCATGACCGAAGCGGCCGGCGCCGCCAATCTGGAATATGACTTGAGGAGCGGCAAGCGCGGCGACCGGGACAGCCATCTGGAAGCGCTGCTGGCCGAGCTGACCGGCGCCGAGGCGGCCACCGTGGTCAACAACAACGCCGCCGCCGTGTTATTGGTGCTCAACAGTCTGGCCATGCGCAAGGAAGTGCCGGTGTCCCGGGGCGAGCTGATTGAAATCGGCGGCGCCTTTCGCATTCCCGACATCATGAGCCGCGCCGGCGCCAAGCTGGTGGAGATCGGCACCACCAACCGCACCCATTTGCAAGATTATGCCGAGGCCATCGGTCCCAAAACGGCGGCTTTAATGAAGGTGCACACCTCCAATTACAGCGTCGAGGGGTTTACCAAATCGGTGAGCGGCAAGGAACTTTCGGGATTGGCGCGCGAACACAATCTACCGCTGATCGAGGATTTGGGCTCCGGCACCTTGGTGGATTTGGCCCGGTTCGGTCTGCCCCATGAGCCGACCGCCGCCGAGACCGTCGCCGCCGGCGTCGATGTGGTCACCTTTTCCGGCGACAAATTGCTGGGCGGGCCGCAGGCCGGGCTGATCGTCGGGCGCCGGGATTTGATTGCGCGCATCAAGAAGAACCCCATGAAGCGGGCCTTGCGCCTGGACAAAGTCACCATCGCCTCGCTGGCCGCCGTCTTGCGCCTCTACCGGGACCCGGACCGGCTGGCCGAGCGGGTGCCCACCTTGCGCCTGCTGGCCAGGCCCGAGGCCGATATCCACGCCGCCGCCGAACGATTGCGGGGACCGCTGGCCCATGCCTTGGGTGATTCCTTGGGCGATGGCTTCGAGGTTTCCGTCATCGCCTGCCAGAGCCAGATCGGTTCCGGCTCGCAGCCCGTGGAGCGTTTGCCCAGCGCCGCCATCGCCATGGCGCCGGCTGGCAAACGCAAGGGCGCAGGCTTGAAACGCCTCGCCGATGCTTTCCGGGCGCTCCCCGTTCCGGTCATCGGGCGGGTTCACGACGATGCCTTGCTCCTCGATCTCCGCTGCCTGGAAGACGAAGCCGGGTTTTTGGCGCAGTTGGATGGGTTGAATTTGAAATGATGCGCCTGACGCCTCCCCCCCACCCAACCCTCCCCCTCCAGGGGGGAGGGCTTTTCTTCGACCACCGGCTCCACTTCTCCCTCCCCCCTGGAGGGGGAGGGTCGGGGTGGGGGGGCGCTGCGCCCGCCGGAGCGCACGGCCAATGATCATCGCCACAGCCGGCCATATCGATCACGGCAAATCGTTGCTGGTCAAGGCACTCACCGGCGTCGACACCGACCGTTTGCCGGAGGAAAAGCTGCGCGGCATGTCCATCGATCTGGGCTTCGCCTATCAGCCCATGGATGACGGCAGGGTTTGCGGCTTCGTCGATGTGCCCGGGCACGAACGCTTCATCCGCAACATGCTGGCCGGCGTTACCGGTATCGATTACGCCATGCTGATCGTCGCCGCCGACGATGGCCCGATGCCGCAGACACGGGAACATCTGGCGATCCTCAATCTGCTCGGCGTGCCCGACGGGGTCGTGGCGCTGACCAAGATCGACCGGGTGGAGCCCGAACGCATTGCCGAGGTGCGCCTTGAAATTGAAATGCTGGTGGCCGGCACTTGTTTGGAAGGCGCCGACATTTTGCCGGTCTCGGCGATCACCGGCGACGGTATCGCAGCCATGCAGGAGCATCTGGCGGCGGTCATGGATTTGACCGAGGCGCGCGATTCCAGCGGCAATTTCCGCCTCGCCATCGATCGCAGCTTCACCGTGCAGGGCACCGGGCTGGTGGTTACCGGGGCGGTGTTCTCCGGCTCGGTCACGGTCGGCGACCGGCTTGTTTTGTCACCCCAAGGCACCGAAGTTCGGGTGCGCGGCATCCACGCCCAGAACCGGCAGTCCGAGACCGGCACCGTTGGCGAGCGTTGCGCCCTCAATCTGACCGGGCCTGATTTAAAGCGCGAAGACGTACATCGGGGCGGCTGGGTGATGGACGCCGCCGTTCACGCGCCTGCCGCCCGGTTCGATGCGCGCCTTCAGGTGCTGGCCGGCGAAGCCCGCCCGCTTCGCCATTGGACGCCGGTGCATGTGCATCTGGGCGCCGCCGAAGTGCCGGGCCGGGTTGCCATTTTGGGCGAGGGCGCCATTGCGCCGGGCAGCGATGGGCTGGTGCAGATTGTCTTGCCGCGCCGCATCGGTGCGTTGCGCGGCGACGGCTTTATTTTGCGCGACCAGTCGGCGCGGCGCACCATCGCCGGCGGCACCGTGATCGATCCGTTCCCGCCCGCCCGGGGCCGCGCCAAGCCGGAACGCATTGCCTTTATCCAGGCCATGGAAGAGCGGTTGGCGGAAGACGCGCTGGTGATCCTGTTGGAGCAGCATCCGGGCGGCGTATCCTTAAAAAATTTCGCCGCCGCCTGGAACTTGACGGCCGAGGATGCGGCTGCCTTGTGGGAGCTGGCCGGCCTCAGCGCCGCCGGGCCGGACAGCGATCCCATGGGCTTTTCCGCCGCCCATTGGGACGCCTTGCAAGGCGCCGTGGAAACCGGTCTCCGCCATTGGCATGAGGCCAATCCGGATAAGTCGGGACCCGCCGCCAACGCCCTTCGCGCCCTGCAGCCGGTGCGCCTCGGCGTGGCCGTGTTCGAAGACGTGCTGGCCGCTTTGGTCGAGGCCAAGCGGCTTCTGCATCTGGGGTCCGGCTATTGCCTGCCGGGGTTCGAGCCGAAGCTGGTCAACAAGGACGCCGCGCTTTGGAGGAAAGTCGAGCCGGTGCTTATCGGCGGCCATATGCAGCCGCTGGTGGTCGCCGCACTGTCCGAGCAGTTGGGCGCGCCGAAGCGGGATCTGGAGCGGTTCCTGGTGCGCGCCGCCCGGCTGGGTCTGGTGTTCCAGGTGTCAAAGAACCGGTTCCTGGTTCCCGAAGCCTTGTTGGAGCTGGCCGATGCCGCGGAAGGCTTGGCGTTGGAGGCCGGCGAGGACGGCTTTGGCGCGGCGGCCTTTCGCGACCGGGCCGGGATTGGGCGCAATCTGGCCATCGAGATTTTGGAATATTTCGACCGCCAGGGCCTCACCTGGCGTTCCGGCGACACGCGCAAGCTCAGGAAACCCGTCGAGCAGGTGTTCGGCGGGCTCTAACCCGCCGACAGCGGCGCGGCGAAGCGGCCCGATCCCCGGCCGGGATATTTGGCCAGTGCAAAGCCCTGGAAATGGGCGGCGCGGGTGATCACCACCGCCTTCCAATAGGCGCCGCCGGCGATGACCAGGGCGCCGGGCAGCGCGAACAGCCAGATCGGCGCGGCGGTCCAGACGATGAGGCCGAAATAGGCGACGATGGGCGCCAGATGCCCGAACACATAAAGCCGCGGCGTCGCTTTCGCCAGGGCGGCGCGGGCGGCGGCGCCGATACCGCTCTCCTTGGCGCCGTCCACATAGGCGCGCCACAGGGACGCGGCGATGACGACCAGCACGATACCGGCGATGGGCAGCGCGAACCCGGCCGGCAGAACCCAAGGCAACAGCCCGGCGATGACGGCGTTGAGGCCGGCGCCCTCGGCCAGGCCCGACAGGATCAGCATCCAGATCATGCGCGGCGTGCGCCATGCCGGGATGCCCTTGCTGGCCTGCAGGATGCGCGCCTGGGCATAGAGAAAAAACGCCGCGCCGAGGGCCGCGACGGCCAGCCAGCCCGGGTGCGGTGCGGCCCAAGCGCCAAAGAGGCCGGCGGCGAAGAGGCCAGTCGCATACACCTCGCGGCTCATCCACGAGGACTGCGGGCGCAAGATCACCAAGGCGGCGCGCAGCTTGCGCCCGATCTTGAGCCAGACGAAAAACAGCCCCACCGCCATGACGGCGGCGGCGATGGAGAACACGGCACGGGTGCCCGCGAACGGCACATCGCCGGTGAGCGATAGGAGATAGGCGATGACCACGGTACCGGAACCGAGACCACCCAAAATAAAATTCATGGCGGCGCGCATGTCCCAGAAGGTTTGCAGTTTGCCGGTCAGGGCGCCTTCCGGCGGCTCGTCGTCGTATGGGCCGGGCACTTCCGGATCGCGGCCGGGCACGCTGGGCGTTTGATAGAGGTATTTGATTTGCGGATCGTTGCCGAGCTCCTCATGCATTTGAAAATAGTCATTGGCCTCGGCCAGTTTGGAGATCGGGCTTTCGGGGTCATTGAAGTCGCCGAAGGTGATGGCGCTGGCGATACACGATGCGGCACAGGCCGGCGTTGCATCCACATCGATGCCAGGGCTAAGCCCGGCGGCAAGCCCGTCATCGACGCGGCTGATGCAGAAGGTGCATTTTTGCGCGACGCCGATGCGTTCATCATGGGCGACGGCGCGCTCTTGCACGGTCTCCTCGCCGTAATAAAAGCCGGGGTCATGAACGATGGTGCGCGCCTGGTACGGGCAGGCGACGGCGCAGGATCCGCAGCCGATGCAGAGATCGTAATCCATGGTCACCAGGCCGTCGGCGCGCTGCTTGGTGGCGCCGGTGGGGCAGACCGGCACGCACGACGGCTCGGCGCAATGCTGGCAGCCGGTCACCAGAAACAGGCGCTGCACATCGGGATATTCGCCTTTCTCCACATCGATGACGCTGCGCCACTGAACGCCGGGGGTGGTGTCGTTGGCGTGCTTGCAGGCGATGGTGCAGGTCTGGCAGCCAACGCAGCGGTTGATGTCGATGGTCATGCCCCAGCGGGGCGACGTCTCGCTCATTCTTCGGGTCTCATTCTTCGGGCCTCATTCTTCGGGCCTGGGCGGGCCATCGCCGCGCAGCACACGCACCCGGGCGATATCGGCGCCCGACCCGGTGGAATCGGTCAGCGACAGGGACATGGAGGTGAGTGAATTGAGGCTCGGCAAATTCAAATCCTTGGCGAAGGGTGTTTTCCAGTGATCGAACTGGCCGATCATCACCACCGTGTCCGGGCGGATGCCCTCGCGCAGCACAGCATAGCCCCGGGTTTCGCCGGCCACCGATTGGATCACCACCGGATCGCCCTCGGCCAATCCCAGCGCCGTCGCCGTCCCCCGGTTGATGATCAAACCTTTGTGCCCCGCTACGTTCTGGGCCACCTCGTTGATCATCGGGATACCCACATTAAGCCCCCACGAATACTGCATGGAGCGCGAGGTCAGCGCCCACAGAGGAAAATCGTCCGGATCGCCGCCGGCTTCGCGCACCTGCTCGGTCCAGATATCGGGAAACGGTTTGTAGAACGGCAACGGCTCATATTCCTCCAGCTGCGTGTCCCACCATTCGACGCCGATGCCGTGCAGCCGCCGGGCAAGCTGGGTGCCGTGGCGCAGAATGCGTTCCTGATAGGGCAGCTCAAAGCGGATGCCGTTGCGCTTCATATGCGGATAAAGGTACCAGTCGAGCTGTGGGAACGGGCGCAGCATATAGCCGTGCTCCTTGAACCAATCGAGATCATTGATCTCCTCGCCGCCGGAAAGATCATGGCTGGCGGCTTTCGCGGACGCGTTCCATATCTCTTCCAGGCTGTGCGGCTGGGCCTCATCCAGGCTGTAGTCGAAATCCTTGGTGGCCAGCCGCACCCCGTGGCCGCCTCGGTTGATGGCGGCGTTGTAGGGCTCCAGCACGCCGACGCGCACCGCCAATTCGGTGGCGATATCGGTCATGTCGCGGCAATCCACTTCGGTCTCGCAGGCCGGCTGGCGGATGGTCCAGCCCTGATGGGTCCAAAGCTGTTCGACGAACTTGGTGCCGCCGATCTGGATCAGTTGCGTGCTTTCCAGATCGGTTGCCTCGGGCAGCAGAATATCCGCCATGTGGTTGGTTTCATCATGGGTGTAGGCGAAGGCGACGGTGAACGGAAATTCGGCCATCCGTTTGGTGACTTCAGTGGTGTTCCACGAAGAGATCGCCGGGTTGGTGCGATAGCAGAACCAGATATCGGGCTTGGTCGGCTTGGGCCAGTTTTTGGGCGGCGATTTCTGGAACAGCCACGGCAGATGCGCCGGACCCAAAGCAGACGACCAAGCCGAATCGGCCACCAGCGGCACCAGCGTCCGGTAAGCGTTGCGGATATGGGGCTGGCTTTGCCATTCGTTCTTGGAAGTGGCGTTGAAGGGAAACTCCATCACACCGTCCGGGCCTTTTATCGCCGACGTGAAGCGGTCATAGGCGGGCCGGTTGAGTTTGACGTTGGTGCCGATCATGCCGCCCGGCACTTCCAGCGCGCCGACCAGACAGAGAAGCAACGTCCGCGCCCAGCAGCAGTTATAGCCGCCCCAGCCATTGTTGACGGTCTTGCCCAAAAGCACCGCCACCGGGCGGAACGGCAGAATTTCGCCTTCGATCTCGATGGTCTCGCCGACGCAGGCATTGGCGATAAATTCATCGGCGACCGAGCGGATACGGCTCGCCGGCACATCACACTCGGCGGACGCCCAATCGGGATCGTAGGGCTTCATGTGATCGAGCAGAACCTGATGCGCCGTCTTCGCCTCGATGCCGTCATGGCTCCATTCGTCAGCATCGGCGCCCACTTCGATGCCGCTAACCATAAAGCTGCCTTCCAGGGCGGCGTCGCTGATTTCACCATCGAAGGGTTTGTTGATGCCGTCGCCGAGATCATGGATCAGGGGTTTGCGGGTTTCGGGATCGCGCAGGTAATAGCCGTTGGGTCCGACCAGATAGGGCGCCACGGTATCGTTTTTGAGAAACGGGATATCGCAATCGGCGCGCCAATCGCGCTCGTGCAATATGCGGTGAATGACGCCGTACAAAAACGCGGCATCGGTTTTCGGCTTGATCGGTATCCATTCGGCGGCGACCGCGCCGGTGACCGATTGGTGCGGCTCCACCTGCACCCGCTTCATGCCGCGCACGCGCGCATCCGCATGCCGCCAGATGCCGGCAACGCCGGTGGACGCATCGCCGTTGTGGCCGCAAGACAGGATATAGTTCACCCGCGGCGTATCGGGGGCGACGATAAAGGCCCGGTGCCACAGCTCCCCATAAAGATGTTCCGAATGGTAGCATTTGACCCCCTGGCCGGCGCCGAAACCCAAATCCACATTGCCGAGGGCGGTAAGGAACGCCGGGAAGGTGCCCATATACTGGGTCGGCGTGCCGCCGCCGCCGAACGATGCGGCGATGCGCGGATAGCCGGAACTGTCGGTCAGCCCATCGTCGATGGCCTTGCGCAATTTGGCGGCCACCGTATCCAGGGCTTCGTCCCAGCTTATGGGAACGAAGCCGGGGTCTTCATGGCGGCCCTTTTTGGGGTTGGTGCGCTTCATCGGGGATTTCAGCCGATCCGGATTGTAGGTCTTTTGGATCAGCCCATAGGCCTTGACGCAGACGCGGCCGCCGCCGGGATGTTCTTCGCCGATGGAATAGTTGCTTTCGATGCGCGTCGCGATGCCGTCTTCGACTTCGACGCGCATCAAATCGGGCCCGGCCACACATTGGTAACAAAAGGTGGCAACGGTTTTTTTCGCTGTGGTTTGATCCATCTTTCGCTCCTATTCACCGCCCATACTAACAGAGACCACGCCTCGCCGTTAAATATCTTAACGCCCGCCGAGGGCCTTAGCCAGCTTCGCCTGAATGCGCTCGAAGGTTTTCGCGGTATCGACCACAAAGCGTTTGTGGATGCCGCGCCCGACCGGCTCCACGGAATCGGCGACGCTGGCCTGCAGGGTCACCAGCCGGCCATCCACTTCGGTTATCTCAACCTCGAAGGTGACCGTATCGCCCTCGACGGTGGGCGCCAGGTGATCCATGCTCACATGGATGCCGACCGTGTCCTCGCCGTCGTCCAGATGATCCAAAAGGAAGTTGCGGCAGGTATATTCGAAATCCTCGACCATGCTCGGCGTCGCATAGACGCGGCCCTCGTCGCCCATGAAGCCGATGGTGCGCTCCTTATCAACGTCGATGGTCACGCTGATTTTCACGCCCGGCTGCAAGCTGTCTTTCATAAAGGCTCTCCCATTGACGTCTCAGGCCGCATTGGCGACGGCGATGTTCAGCTCCAGAAGCGCCAGCCGGCCCTCGTCCTTGATGACGCTAAGCGCCCGTTCCAGGGCCGCCGGCAGATCGGTGCCGGTTTCCACCCGCTCGGCCCAATGGCCGTTGGCTTCGGCGATCTTGGTATATTCCGGGGACGGCTGCAGCGAAGTGACCGGCATGACGTTCATCTTCGATGCCTGACCGTCCGGATAAAGGGCCAAAGCCGCCCGGCGCACCGCGTTCCAGATACCGTTATTGAGGACAATCACCAGGATCGGCAGATCCAGGGAATTGGATATCATGTGGCAGGCGAGGGGATTGGCAAAGGTGTAGGAGCCGTCGCCGACACAGGCGATGGCGAGGCGCTCTTTATCGGCCAGGCAGGCGCCGAGGGCGGCGGGAAAACCCCACCCCAAGCCGCCGGAATGGGGCGGATTGAAATAGCGGTTGGGGCCCTTCAAATCCATGAACGGCAGCGGCGCGCCCAATTCGTTAAAGATCACCGCGTCGTCGTCCATGATGTCGGATACGCATTTGGCCATCCAGGCATGGCTCATGGGGGCGCCGTCGCCGGATTTGGCGCGCTCCGCCAATGTTTCCCGCCGCGCATCGCTGGCCTCTTTGATCGCGTCATAGCGGCTTTGGTTTTTCGTGGCCCGCTCCGACAATTCTTCGTGCAGCCCGGTCATCGCCGCCGCCATGTCGCCGGGAATGGCGAGGTCCGATTGGAACGAGCGCACCGGCATGGACTGAAACAACGGATCGGGCCCGAGATGGATGACTTTGGTTCCGGGGCCCGGCGCATGGAACTTGTCGATCCAGGGCACCATGGTGTCGAGCACCACGATCACATCGGCCTTGTCGATCTGCGGGCCAACATCGAAGCCCCCATGCATGGGATGGGCGGACGGCATGGTATTGCGGATCGACCAGGCCTCGACCACCGGAATGGCGAAATCTTCGGCCACCTTGGCGACCATTTCGGCGGCCTTGCCGCCCACATCGGCGCGCGCCGCGATCATCAGCGGATAGTCCGCATCGGCAATCCACTGGGCGGCTTCGGCAATGGCGGTGCGGTCCGGCTGCGGCGTGGCCGCCAAGGCCTGGATCGGCGGCCCAAATTCCTTGCCCTCGGGCCAGGCGTCGGCCAAAGGCTCGCGCGGCAGACACAGATATACAGGGCCCCTCGGTTCGGCCATGGCGATGGTCATGGCGCGGTTGACGACGGCGGGGGCTTGTTCCGGAAAGCGCAGCTCGTAATCCCATTTGGTGGATTCGCGCACCATGGCGCCTTGGTCGTACATTTCCTGGCCGTACTGGATCGGCGTGATGCGGGCGCCCAGACGGTCATGTTCAGACACCGGCGTGCGCCCGGCAACGACCATCATTGGAATGTTTTCCGACGCCGCGTTGATGACGCCCATCACCGAATTGGCGAGACCCACATTGACATGCACCATCAACGCCTGGGGCCGTCCGGTCATCAGGTAATAGCCGTGCGGCATGGCGGCGGCGGCGGTCTCGTGGGGGATGACCAAAGGCTCGGGCAGCGCTTCGGAGTACGATCCCTGGTTGGCCAGGGCTTCGATCACCGGCGCAAAGTCGGTGCCGGCGTTGGCAAACAGGTAATCGACGCCGTTGGCTTTGAGGGCCATCAGGAAGGCTTCCGCCGCGGTTGTGGGTGTTGGTTTTTTCAAGCGGGCCATTATGCCTCCGGCTTTGCGATTGTTGATACAGCCGGAGAAATATTTCAGGCGCGGGCGGCGCCGTCAATCCAACTCAAACGCGTCCTTGTAGTCCAGCTTCAAGGCCGGGTCCTGATCAGCCTTCCAAAGGATGCAATTGCCGATGGCGAGCATGTCCAGCTCGGTCCCCATAAAGCAGCGGAACGCGTCTTCCGGGGAGCAGACAATGGGCTCGCCGCGCACGTTAAAGCTGGTATTGGCGATCACCGGGCAATCGGTCAGCTCTTTAAAGCGGCTCAGCAGGGCGTGGTAGCGGGGGTTGGTATCGGCATCGACGGTCTGCACCCTTGCCGAATAATCCACATGGGTGACGGCGGGGATATCGGAGCGGGTCACGTTCAGCTTGTCGATGCCAAACAGCGCGTTCTCGTCGGCGCTCATCGGCTTTTGCCGCTTTTTGGCGACGTCGGCGACCATCAGCATGTAGGGGCTGCTCGCGCTCATCTCGAACCAGTCGGATACGTCTTCGATGCGCACCGACGGTGCAAACGGGCGAAACGATTCCCGGTATTTGATTTTGAGGTTGAGCAGTTTCTGCATTTCCGGCGAGCGCGCATCGCCGAGGATCGAGCGGTTGCCGAGCGCCCGGGGGCCGAACTCCATACGCCCCTGGAACCAGCCGATGGCCTTGCCGTCCGCCAAGGCGTCGGCCGCGGCCTCGATCAGCTGGGCGCTCGAAACCTCGGACAATTTGCCGCCGGCGGCAGCGATGCGGGTCTTGATCGCAGCATCGGTGAATTCCGGGCCGAGATAGGAGCCGGCCATGTTATCGCGGCCGCTATTCAATGTTCGGGGCTGATCCTGGAACAGATGGTAGGCGCAAAGGGCGGCGCCCAGGGAGCCGCCGGCGTCACCGGCTGCCGGCTGCACCCAGATATTTTCGAACTTGGCGTCGCGCAGCACCTTGCCGTTGGCGACGCAGTTGAGGGCGACGCCGCCGGCCAGGCACAGATTTTTGGAGCGGCCCTCGGCGGCCAAGGCGCGGGTCATTTTGAGAACGATTTCCTCGGTCACCGCCTGCACCGAGGCGGCCAGATCCATGTCCCGGTCGGTGAGCAGGGATTCCGGGTCTCTGGGCGGCGCGCCGAACAAATCATCGAACTTCTCGTTGGTCATGCGGAGGCCAGTGCAATAATCGAAATAGCTTTGGTCCAGACGGAAGGTGCCGTCGTCTTTCACATCGACGATATTGTCGAGAATAAGTGCTGCGTATTTCGGCTCTCCATAAGGGGCCAGGCCCATGACCTTGTATTCGCCGGAATTGACCTTGAAGCCGGTGTAATACGTGAAGGCCGAATAGAGAAGGCCGAGGGAGTGGGGGAAGTGCAACTCCTTCACCACTTCGAGATTTTTGCCGGCGCCATAGGCCACCGACGTGGTCGCCCATTCGCCGACGCCGTCCATGGTCAACACCACGGCGTCTTCAAAGGGCGAGGGGAAAAAGGCGCTGGCGGCGTGGCTCTGATGATGCTCGGCGAACAGCAATTTGTTCTGCCAGTCGAAGCCGTCGTCGTAGGCTTTGAGGGCTTTCCTGAGCAGGTCCTTTTGAAACAGCTTTTCCTTGAGCCAGAGCGGCATCGCCATGCGGAAAGACGTAAAGCCCTTGGGCGCGAATGTAAGGTAGGTTTCCAGGAGCCGCTCGAACTTCAAGAAGGGCTTGTCGTAGAAGGCGACGAAATCCACCTGATCCAAGGTACAGCCGGCCTCTTCCAGGCAATATTTGATGGCGAGATCGGGAAAATCCGCATCCTGTTTTTTACGGCTGAAGCGTTCTTCCTGGGCGGCGGCGGCGATGCGCCCGTCCTCGATCAGAGCGGCGGCGCTGTCGTGGTAGAAGGCGGATATGCCGAGAACACGCATCAAAAGGGGTGCCTAGAACAAGGTGTAGATAAAGGGCGCGACGGCGGAGCCTTGGCTCAACACCAACAGGCCGCCGAACAAAACGAACATGACCATGATCGGCATCAGCCAATATTTTTTGCGCATGCGCAGAAAGGCCCAAAGCTCGGCAATGAATGACATGATATTCCTATTAAATCCTGGCCTAGAACTGCCGGTTCATGGATTTGGGTTCCGGCCCCGGCGGGTCCCTTTCGATCCAATAGGTGTCGGCTTTTGAATCAAACTTCAGGTGCAGCGGAACCTTGCCGAAGGCGCGCATGATAAGCGCCGTCGGCGTCACGGTCACGTAAAACAAGATGCCCATGGTCAACGGATTGACGATGGCGTGCAATATCGCGCCGAATTTTTGCCAGACGATGTTGAGCGGGCGAAGGATGGATGGGACAAGCAATGCCGCGCCAAGAAACGCTGCCGCGATTGCCGCCAGCCACCAGTTGGGCAAATTGCCGCCGATCAGCGGCGCCAACGCCAGGAGAGCGAAAACAACCGCAAACACCAATCCGAAGGAACGGTTGGAAGCGGTTTTGATGGCGTGCTCGCGCCTCAGGTTTTCGTGAAATTCGGGTTTCTTAACCATGCCGTTTCCGCTGTCTCCAATGCCGGGATTTCGGTCAGGCGCCTCTACGCCAAGGATATTGCCAAAACCATAAAAGACTTCAAGCGCCGGTGCGAAATACCATATAAATTGTTCGGAGCCATGGCTCAAACAATGATAGTCTGGCTGCCATAAAGAAAAGGGAAGCGGATATGGACCAAAAACAATTTGCCGCCGGGGAGTGTATCTTCGAGGAAAACGCGGCCGGCGATACGGCGTTCCTGCTGGCGTCGGGCGTTATTGAAATATCCCGGGACATCGACGGCGAAGATACGGTGCTGGGTGAAATTGAGGCCGGGCAGATATTCGGAGAAATGGCCCTGATCTCGGACAAGCC
>CAUZTZ010000086.1:0-13223 GCA_963582805.1 Alphaproteobacteria bacterium | reverse complement strand
GGGCTTCCAGCTCCGGATCGCGGAAGGCCTGGCCGTGTTCGTTGCCGGCCGTGGGCAGCCCGTCCAGATAATGGGTCGAGGCCAGCTTGGTCATCTTCATGGTGAACTCGGCCGAGGTGCCGCCGATGACGATGGCCAGATGATAAGGCGGGCAGGCGGCGGTGCCGAGGCCGCGAATCTCGGTGTCGAGAAACGCCATCAATGAGTCCGGGTTCAAGAGCGCCTTGGTCTTCTGATAGAGGAACGATTTGTTAGCCGAGCCGCCGCCCTTGGCTATGAACAGAAACTTGTAGGCATCGCCCTTGTCCGCATACAGCTCGATCTGGGCGGGCAGATTGTCGCCGGTATTGACCTCGTCGAACATGGTGAGCGCCGCCATCTGGCTGTAGCGGAGATTGTCGGTCTCAAAGGTGCGCCGGATGCCTTTCGCAATGGCGGCTTCCTCGTCGCCATCGACCCAGACCGCCTCGCCCTTCTTGCCCATGACAATGGCGGTGCCGGTATCTTGGCACATGGGCAGTTGCCGCCCCGCCGCGATATTGGCGTTTTTCAGCAAATCCATGGCAACGAAGCGGTCGTTGTCGGAGGCCTCGCCGTCATCCAAGATAGAGGCGAGCTGCAACAGGTGCGCCGGGCGGAGGAGGTGGGAGGTGTCGGAGAAACCCGCCGCCGTCAGCGCCGCGATACCTTCCGGATCAATGCGCAGTATTTCGCGCCCGGCGGCTTCGACCAGTTCCACATAATTGGGTGACACCAACCGGTATTCGGTATCGTCGGCAAGGGCGGGCAGCAAAGGATGGAAGGCATCATGGCTCATTGGTTCACTCGCTGATTGCGGCGCCTCATGGCTGGAACTTGGGGCCGGAACTTGGGCCCGAAACTTGGGGCCGGAACATGGGCCCGAAACATGGAACCGCGCCTAAAATGCGGCTTGGTTCAGGGGCTTTTTTTGCGGAATTGGTCGAGGGCGATGATGTTGGCGCCTTCGTGCTCGGCCGCAACCTCGTCTCCGGCCTCGCCATCATCGCCGGGGCTTGCGTCTTCGGTGCCGTTATCGCTGGCCGGCGTCTCCAACTCGGCGCGGTCGATCTCGCCGATGGAGCCGGTGCGCCAGGTGGAGCCTTCGATATTGGCCTCCGGCGCGTCCTCTGTGGCCGGCGCCGCATCGCCAACCGGCTGGATTTCCTCGGGGCCCACCATGCCGATCTGCAAGCCGAAATTCACCGAAGGATCGGCGAAGGATTTGACCGCATCGAAGGGAATATGCAGGCGCTGCTTCTGGCCGGAAAACGAGAGCGTGACTTCGAAGAATTCCGCCTCGATCACCAGATCGTCGAACTGGTGCTGGAGGACGATGGTGATCTCTTCCGGGTATTGGGCGCGCAGAAAGCCGGGCATGCGCACCAGCGGCGCCGTGGTATCGAAATTGATGTAGAAGTGATGATCGCCGGAAAAGCCGTGGCGCTGGAGATGGGTAAGCGCGGTTCGCAATACGCCCTGCAGCGCGTCGCTCACCCAGCTATCGTAGGGGAATGCATCTTCCGTCATATCATTTCCGTCTTGGCCGTTCCGTCATGGTCTTCACTTCGCCTTTGGCCGCCCACTGAGCCAATCGGCCGCAACCGATTCGCCGGAATAAGTGGAGGGCTTCTGTTGCCAGGTGCCCTCCGAACCCCGTGGTAGCTTAGCTGTTAAGCGGCTACCGCAAATGCTTCATTATCATTAGCATTTGTAAAATTAGCCCGATAACGGTGGTACCATGCCGAGCGAAAACCAAGTCTTTACCACGCACGTCGATCCTGTTTCGCCCCCATGATTTTGCGCCAAATTGGCGCGAAACTTAGGTTTGGTGGAGGCGCCGGGCACTGCCCCCGGGTCCGTTACGCTTATTCCACAGAGCGTTTATCGCCATAGCCGGAAAACCAGCATATCAAATATAGTCTCATCGGCCCTTGAATGGAAGGGGGCGATTGCGCCGGGGCCCACGCCTGCGGCTTTGCGCCGGGGCGCCGGAGCCGCTAAATTGGAAGCCCCGCCGCCCCGCCATTGGAAAGCCCTCTAAAGATGCAACTGACCGACGACCAGAAAGCCGAGATCGCCGCCGCCCGGGACCAATCCAGCCAGACAAGGCGCGCCACCGTCGCCGCCCTCGAAGAGATATTGTACGAGCCGGTGCCGGTTCTCGATCACGGCTTTGTCCGGGTGGTCGATTATATGGGCGACGATGCGGCCATTGTTCAGGCGGCCCGGGTTTCTTACGGGCGCGGCACCAAAAAAGTCTCCGACGATGCCGGGCTGATCAATTACCTGTTGCGGCACCGGCACACGACGCCGTTCGAGATGTGCGAGATCAAATACCACGTCAAGCTGCCGATCTTTGTGGCGCGCCAGTGGATCCGCCACCGCACCGCCAACGTCAACGAATATTCGGCGCGCTATTCCATGCTCGACCGGGAATTCTATATTCCGGCTCCGGACCAGCTTGCCACCCAATCACAAGCCAACCGCCAAGGGCGCGGCGATGTTTTGCAAGGCGATGAGGCGAAGCGGGTTTTGCAGCTTTTGCAAGACGATGCCAGCTTGGCCTACGACCATTATGTGGAAATGCTGAACGAAGAGCCGGACGGCAGCGTGGTCGATGCAGGCCGAAGCGGCCTGGCGCGGGAACTGGCGCGCATGAATTTAACGCTCAATACCTATACCCAATGGTACTGGAAGATCGATCTGCACAATCTCATGCATTTCCTGTCTTTAAGGGCCGACGCCCACGCCCAGTATGAAATCCGCGTCTATGCGGACGCCATGCTGGAAAGCTTCAAGCGCTGGGTGCCGATCACCTACGATGCCTTCACCCAATACCGGATGGGCGCCGTGGAATTGTCGGCAGCGGCCATGGATGTGGTCAAGAAATTGCTCGCCGGCGATGCGGTTAGCCAAGAGACCAGCGCCATGTCAAAGCGCGAATGGCGGGAACTGATGGAGAGCCTGGGGCGGGAGGCTTAACCCCCCGCACGCCGCTCTAGTTCTTCGACTTATCGACCAGCGCGCCCTCGGTGATCCAGGGCATCATGTCGCGCAGCTTCTGGCCGACCGCTTCGATATCGTGGGCGGCGGCGGCCTTGCGCTTGGCCTTGAAGCCGGGCGAGCCGATCTTGCTTTCCAGCATCCAGTCCTTGACGAAGGTGCCGTCCTGAATATCGTTGAGCACCTCTTTCATGCGCGCCTTGACGCTGGCATCGATGATGCGCGGACCCGATACATAATCGCCATATTCGGCGGTGTTGGAGATCGAATAGCGCATGTTGGCAATGCCGCCTTCATACATCAGATCGACGATCAATTTGACCTCGTGCAGACATTCGAAATAGGCCATCTCGGGCGCGTAGCCGGCTTCCACCAACGTCTCGTAGGCCGCCGTCACCAACGATGTGAGCCCGCCGCAAAGCACCGTCTGCTCGCCGAACAGATCGGTTTCGCATTCTTCTCTGAAGGTGGTCTCGATAATGCCGGAGCGGCCGCCGCCGATGGCCGAGCCATAAGATAAGCCGATTTCAAGGCCGGCGCCGGACACGTCTTGATGCACCGCGACCAGGCACGGCACGCCGGCGCCGCGCGCATATTCGGAGCGCACCGTATGGCCCGGGCCCTTGGGCGCGATCATGAATATATCGATATCGTCCGGCGGCTCGATCAGGCCGAAATGGATCGACAGGCCATGGGCGAAAGCGATCGCCGCGCCCGGCTTGATGCGGCCCTTCAATTCGTTGTTATAGAGATCCTGCTGGGTCTCGTCGGGGGCCAGAATCATGGTCACGTCGGCCCATTCGACGGCGTCGCCCGGCGTCATGATCGGCAGGTTTTCCGCCTCCGCCTTGGCGATCGAGCCGGAGCCCTGGCGTAGCGCCACGGCGATTTCCTTGACGCCGGAATCCCGGAGGTTCAGCGCGTGGGCGTGCCCCTGGCTGCCATAGCCGATGACGGCCACCTTCTTGTTTTTGATGAGATTGATATCGGCGTCTCGGTCATAAAATACGCGCATGGTTCTGTTCCTCAAGGTTTCTTTAAATTCAGGTTTCGGCGCCGCGCGCGATGGCGACGACACCGGTTCTTGATACATCTGCAAGGCCGATCGGTTTCATCAATTCGATGAACGCGTCCAGCTTGTCGGTCTGGCCGACCACCTCGAACACAAAGGATGAAATGGTGCTGTCGACCACATGCGCCCGGAATATATCGGCGATACGCAAAGATTCAACCCGCTGTTCGCCCGAGCCGGTGACTTTCACCAACGCCATCTCGCGCTGCACCGAGGGCCCGTCCGATGTCAGGTTGGCGACATTGTGCACCTGCACAAGCCGGTCGAGCTGGGCGCGGATCTGGTCGATGGTCATCGGCGTGCCCGACGTGACGATGGTGATCTTGGATAGCCGCTCTTCTTCTTTGACCTCGGACACGGTCAGGCTTTCGATATTGTAGCCGCGCCCGGAAAACAATCCGACCACCCGGTGCAGCACGCCGGCCTCGTTATCGACTAGCACCGAAAAAGTATGTTCGCGGCTTTCGTCATCACCCATTGGCACGGCTCCCCATTGCGGCCGGCATCAGGCCGAAACCAATTGCTTGTTTGGACCGAGATCGATCTCGTTATGGGCGGCCCCCGCGGGGATCATCGGGTACACGTTTTCGTCCCTGGCGACCGCCATGTCGAGGAACACCGGCCCGGGTGTCGCCAGCATCTCGGCGATGGCGCCGGCGGTCTCGTCCGGGCGTTGAGCGCTCAAGGCGGTGAAGCCGAAAGCCTCGGCCATCTTGATGAAGTCGGCGCCGCCGCCCAGATCGCAATAGGATTCATGGTTATCGTAGAACAGCTCCTGCCACTGGCGGATCATGCCGAGCACCTGGTTGTTGAGGTTCAATATCTTCACCGGCAGTTTGTTTTTGGAAATGGTGACCATCTCCTGGACGTTCATCATCAACGAGCCTTCGGATGTGACGCAGACAACGCAGGCGTTCGGATGCGCCACCTGGACGCCCATGGCGGCGGGGACGCCATAGCCCATGGTGCCGAGCCCGCCGGACGTCATCCAGCGGTTGGGCTCATCAAAACGCAGATATTGGGCCGACCACATCTGGTGCTGGCCGACATCGGTGGTGACGTAGTAATCGGAACCGGCCAGCGTCTTGTGCAGGGTCTCGAGCGCATATTGCGGCATGATCGGGCCGGTCTCGTCCTGGTCGTAGCCGAGGCAATCCCGGCTGCGCCATTTGTCGATGGTCCGCCACCAGGCTTTCAGGGCCTTGGCGTCCGGCTTCATCTTTTTCTTGTTCCAAAGCCCGATCATCTTATCCAGGCATTTGCCGGCATCGCCGATCACCGCCACGTCGACGGCGATGTTTTTGTTGATCGAGGAGGGATCGATATCGATGTGGATTTTCTTGGCGCCGGGCGCAAAGGCGTCGGTGCGCCCGGTGACCCGGTCATCGAAGCGGGCGCCCACATTCAGCATCACGTCGCAGTCATGCATGGCGAGGTTGGCCTCAAGTGTGCCGTGCATGCCGGGCATGCCGATATAAAGCGGATCGGACGCCGGAAAGGTGCCGAGGCCCATCAGCGTCGTGGTGCAGGGATATCCGGTGGCGCGCACCAGTTTGGCCAGCAGCTTGGACGCTTTCGGCCCGGAATTCACGACACCGCCGCCCGCATAGATGATCGGCCGCTTGGCCGCGGCCAGCAAGTCAACCGCCGCTTCGATGGCTTTGGCTTCCGGGTTCAGGCGCGGCTTGTAATTGCGCGGCTCCGAGGCTTCCGGGCCAACATATTCGCCGGTGCCCAAGAGCACGTCTTTGGGGATATCGACCAGCACCGGGCCGGGGCGGCCGTTGGTTGCCACGTAAAAGGCTTCGTGCAGGATACGGGCCAGATCATCGGTCGATTTGACCAGATAGTTATGCTTGGTCGCCGAACGGGTGATGCCGGTGGTATCGGCTTCTTGAAAAGCATCATTGCCGATCAGGTTGGAGGTAACCTGTCCGGTCAGGCAGACCAGGGGAATGGAATCCATCAGCGCGTCCACAAGGCCGGTCACCGTGTTGGTGGCGCCGGGCCCCGATGTGGCCATGACCACGCCCGGCTTGCCGGTGGAGCGGGCATACCCTTCGGCGGCGTGCATGCCGCCCTGTTCGTGACCGACCAGGATATGGCGCAGACGGTTTTGTTTGTAGAGCTGGTCGTAGAGCGGCAGCGTCACGCCGCCCGGATAGCCGAATACCACCTCCACGTCCTGATCGATCAGCGCTTTGATGATGATTTCACCGCCGATAAACCGCTTGGTGGACATTATTTCCTCCTGGATCGCGTCGTTGTTAAAGCAATGCGCGGACCCATCTGTTTCAGGCCCCAAACGCAACCGCGCGCCAGGGTCCGGCTTGCCAGCAGCCAGCCGGACAGCGGTATCTAAGGCGCGAGGGAGGCGGAAACTAACCTTTTAAATTTGCGCCGTCAACAGGAATTCGCGAATATTTGAAAAGATTTCATCGCATAAACTTTCCGAATATTGCGCAAATACCCTGTGATCGGGTTCGAATTGATTACGGAACCAGGTTTGCTGGCGTTTGGCGAAACGCCGGGTGGCTTGCCTCGCGGCCTCTGCGGCGGCGTCCAGGCTCATATCCCCGTCCAGATGGGCGATAAGCTCCCCAAGCCCAAGGGATTTCATGGCCGGCAAGGCCGCATCCAGGCCAAGCGCCTTCAGCGCCGCCGCTTCCTGTAAGGCACCGGCGGCTAACATAGAATCGA
Organism: Alphaproteobacteria bacterium; assembly: GCA_963582805.1. Classification (GTDB taxonomy): domain Bacteria; phylum Pseudomonadota; class Alphaproteobacteria; order Rhodospirillales; family UBA2165. The sequence goes on along the minus strand of CAUZTZ010000086.1, from coordinate 6,427 downwards.
AGCGAGCGTCGGAGGCGGCGTTCAAGGTATCCCGGTCCGGGTCCAGCAAGACGCTCAGGAAGCGGGCTTCGGCCACCGGCGGCACGGGCGCGCCTTGGTGCCAATCGGTCAGCGGGCGCCCGGTGGCCATAAAAACTTCCATGGCGCGGACCACCCGTTGCCGGTCAGCGGCGGGCAGGCGCATCGCGGCATCTTCGTCCACCTCGGCCAGCTTGGCGTGAAAGGCTTGCGGCCCCATTTTATCGCGCATGGCCTCGACCTCGTGGCGCACCGCGTCCGGTACGGCGGGAATATCGCTCAAGCCTTCGGTCATCGCCTTGATGTAAAAGCCGGTGCCGCCGGCCAATACCGGCAAGCGGCCCTCGGCCCAAAGGCTGCGCATTTCGGCGGCGGCCAATTGGGACCAATGGGCTGCCGAGCAGGCTTGGGATGCACTTTGGAACCCATAGAGCCGGTGCGGCACTTTTGCCTCATCTTCATCGGAGGGCCGCGCCGTCAGGATACGCAGCTCTTTATAGACCTGCATGGAATCGGCATTGATGATAGTGCCGCCGAATTCTTCGGCGATGGCCAGGGCGAGCCCCGATTTGCCGCTGGCCGTCGGCCCGGCGATGATCAGGGCGGGTTTGGAATTGGGCGCCGGCACGCCCGCCGGAGAGGGACTAATCGCCAACCCAGACCGTGTTGTGCTTGGCGGCGACCGCCTTGCCGGTATCGAAATCGGCGCGCTCTTCCGGGGTCAGGGCGGTCATGTCGCGGAACATGGCCTCGGTCGTGCCCGGCGAATAAACCATCAGCATGCGGATGCCCTGATCACCGGCCACCACTTGATGCGCAAGGCCGGGCGGGATGTGGAACATGGAACCGACCTGACCGTCATGCTCTTCGTCGCCCAGAATAAAGGTGGCGCTGCCCTCGATCACATAGAACGTCTCGTGATTTTGGGGATGCATGTGGCGCCGCGACGCAAAGCCCGGCGGGCAGCGTTCCTCGCACACCTCATAGGCGCCGCCGGTGTCGTCCGCCGTCACCTTGACGAACATGTCGTTGGCCCGCTCGTAAAGATTGCCGCCGTCGGGCGCGATAACCTTGCCTTCATCCATCGATCCGCTCCTTAAAATTATTCCCCCGCTTAGCTTAGGATCATAACCAAGAATCAGTCTTAATCCAAGGGCAGCGAGATCAGTCCGTCGGCCAGCTTGGGTTCGAACCAGGTGGTTTTGGGCGGCATGATCTGGCTGGCATCGGCGACGGCGATCAAATCGTCCATGGCCGTGGGGTACAGCGCGAAGGCCGCCGCCCAGCCATCGCTGTCGACGCGCTTCTCCAACTCCGCCATGCCCCGCGAGCCGCCGATAAAATCAATGCGCGGATCGGTGCGCGGATCACCGATGTCCAGCAATGGCGCCAATATCGCCGCAGTCAGGATACTGACATCAAGCCGGTCCACCGGGGCGCCCGCCGGCAGCGGTGATTTGAGGCGAAGCGCATGCCAGCCGCCGTCCAGATAGAGCCCGAAGCTGGCCGGCTGGCCGGGCTTGGCGGGGCCTTGGGCAGCGGTCACATCGAAGGCGCCGGCAAGTTTGTCCAGAAATTCCGCCGCCGTCATACCGTTCAGATCGCGGACCACCCGGTTGTAATCCAGAATTTGCACCGCGTCGGCGGGGAAACTGACGATCAGGAAATGCTGCTCGGGCTGATTGGGCCGCGCCGCCGCCACCCGGCCCGCCGCCGCCGAACGGTGATGGCCGTCGGCGATATAGATAACCCCCAGCCGGTCGAACGCTTCGGTGACACCGGCGATATCGCCCGCCTTGTCGATGCACCAGATTGTGTGCTGGACGCCGCCTACTTGCGCTGAGTAATCAGGGGCCGCGGCAGCGCAGCTTTCTATAATTTCGGCAAGGACGGCATCAGGCTTATGGACGGTGAACACCGGCCCGGTATGGGCGCCGACGGCTTCGATTTGCGCCACCCGGTCGTCTTCCTTGTCGGGGCGGGTCAGTTCGTGCTTGCGGATCAAGCCCGCTTCGTACGCGGCGACCGAGCCGGCGGCGGCTATCCCGGTCTGCACATGATCGCCCATCTGGACCCGGTAGATATAGTAACCGGGGGCGTCATCCCGGCGCAGCACGCCATCGGATATCATGCGCGCCATGTTTTCGCCGCCCTTGGCGTAAACCTCGGGCGCATGCACATCCATATCTTCCGGCAAATCGATTTCCGGCTTGGATATATGCAAAAAGGAATTGGGCTTGCCGGCGGCCAGGGCGCGCGCCTCTTCGGAATTCAAGACATCATAGGGCGGTGCCGCAACGTCGGCGGCATACCGGGGCGCCGGCCTCAAGGCCCGGAAAGGCTGGACCAGATGTGTCTTAGCATCATCGTTCATGAACGGCGCATCATAGCCGCTGGCGCCCAATGGTCCAGCGGGCAATGGCCCCAATCGGCAGGGGTTTTATTTTTTGGCGGCGAGTTGCAGGGCAACGAAACGCAGCCCCGATTGCCCCTCGATCAGCATCAAGACCGATTTCCTGCCATCCGCTTGCGCTTTTTTGACCCGGGCCACCACATCTTTGGGGGCGCGCACATCGTCCTGGCTGATCTCGACAATAACGTCGCCGGGGCGGATGCCCTTGGCCTGGGCGGCGCCGCCTTGTTCGACTTTGACCACCACCACGCCGCGGGCGCTATCCTTGAGTTTGAATTTTTTGCGCAAACTCGAATTCACGCGCGCCACCGAAAGCCCGAGCCCGGCCACCAATAATTCTTCCGCCTTGCCGGTCTCTTCGTCTTCTTTGGTTGGGCGCGAGGCAACCTGTTCTTCCTTCAGCTCGCCGACGGCCAGCTCGGTAACCACCATTTTGCGATCCCGCCAAACCTCGACCTTGACCTGTTTGCCGATCTCGGTGCCGGCGACGATGCGCGGCAGGTTTTTCATTTCCGCGACCGGCTTGCCGTTGAACGACAGAATGATATCGCCGGATTTGATTTGCCCGCTTTCGGCCGGTGAGCCCTCGGTGACGCTGGCCACCAGGGCGCCCCGCGCCTTGTCGAGGCCGAGGCTTTCGGCAATCTCATCGGTAACCTGCTGGATGCGGACACCGAGCCAGCCGCGCTTGGTGCGCCCGAAGGCGCGCAATTGCGCGATGACGCCCTCGGCGGTCGATGACGGGATCGAAAAGCCGATGCCGACGCTGCCGCCGGTGGGTGAGAAGATCGCCGTGTTGATGCCGACCACGTCGCCGTCCAGATTGAACAGCGGGCCGCCCGAATTGCCCCGGTTGATGGAGGCGTCGGTTTGGATGAAATCGTCATAGGGGCCGGAATTGATGTTGCGCCCGCGCGCCGAGACAATGCCCGCCGTGACCGAACCGCCAAGCCCGAACGGATTGCCGATGGCGACCACCCAGTCGCCGACGCGCAAAGTGTTGGAATTGCCGAATTTTACCGATGGCAGGGTTGATTTCGGCGTGACTTTTAGCACCGCGATATCGGTCTTCGGATCGCGCCCGACCAGCGTGGCTTTGAGGCGGGTGTCGTCATGCAGGATGACGGTGATTTCTTCGGCGTCCTGGATCACGTGATTGTTGGTGATGATGGTACCGGCGCCATCGATGATGAAGCCCGAGCCAAGCGAGGTTGCCCGGCGCTGGCGCTGCTGCGGCTGATTGCGGTCAAAGAAATCTTCAAAGAAATCCTCGAACGGCGAGCCTGGCGGGAATTGGGGAAGCTGTTGCTGGCCGCGGTTGCCGGTGACCACCGATGTGGTCGAGATATTGACCACCGCCGGCAAAAGCCTTTGCGCCAGATCGGCAAAGCTGTCGGGGGCGCCGCGCGCCTGGCCGGCCCCGGTAAACGCCATCAAGCCAAATACGAAGCCCAGCGCCGTCAGGAATTGTGCCGCCGATTTCGGCGCCAAGACGCCTTTAATGGAATGGTTTTGCAACTTGCTCATAAAACTCCGCTTTCCGCTGGTCATCGGGATCAATAGGCGCATATTTGCGCCGGTTCCACTATATATATACCGCACGCGCGCCGAAACTAGTGTAAATTCCCGGCCCGTTCTCATAAAATTTTGGTGACTGATCTATCGGCGGGCGCCCGGAATTGGATATTAGCGGCGCAGCAACCACACCGCACCGACGCCAATCACCGCCGCCACCAGACCGGCGCGCCTGAGATTCCCCGATGATTGGCCAATGGCCTGGGCCATAAACGACTTCATGGCGTTCGGAAACAAGGCATAAAGCGCGCCTTCAATAGCCACCATCAATGCCAGACCGGTTGCCAGGGCGGCCGCAAATTCGCTCATGCGGGCCGCCCTTAATCGCCCTCTTCAGGGTTTGGCGCCATCCGCACCTTCTGCTTTCCTGCCTTCCTGGCTGCCAAAGAAGCGGAAGAAATCACCTTCATTGGGCGAGCCGATAAATTTGGTGGTTTCGCCGCCAAGGCCTTCGCGCAACGCATTCATGGAAACCAGGAAATCGAAAAATTTCCGATCCTGTCCATAGGCGCCGTTATAGATACGCTGGGCCTCCGCCTCGCCTTCGCCGCGCAGGATTTCCGAGGTTTTGCGCGCCTCGGCGCGGATGATGGTCGCTTCTTTATCGGCGGTGGCGCGGATGGTGCGCGATTCCTTTTCGCCCTCGGCCCGGATTTTGCGGGCCTCCTGCTCACGCTGGGTCTGCATGCGGCGGAAAATGGCCTGGGAGTTTTCCGGCGGCAGATCGACGCGCTTGATGCGCACATCGATCACTTCGATGCCGAATTCCTTGCCCTGCACTTTCACCCGGTCGGCGATTTCGCGCATCAGTTTGGCGCGCTCGTCGGTCAACAGGGTGGCCAGGGTGGCGTTGCCGAACACACTTCGAAGGTTCGATGAAATCAGCCGGTCGAGGCGCAACTCCATCCCCTGCTCATTGGTCACGGTCTGAAAAAACAGCAACGGATCTTTGATCATGTAGCGGGCGAAGCTGTCGACCACCAGTTGCTTTTGGTCCTGGGTCGGCACTTCGGCGGCGCGCGCGTCATAATCCAGTATGCGCTTGTCAAAGCGGACCACATCTTCAAAGAACGGAACTTTGACTTTAAGACCGGGCTCATTCAGCACCCTTTGCGGCTCACCGACCAGAAGCACCAGCGCCTGTTCGCGCTGATTGACGGTGAACAATGTACCGAACAGCGCAATGCCGATTACCACGACGATAACGCCGATTATGGCGAGGCTAGACTGTTTCATCAGTTGCCTCCCGTTCTGGCGCGGTTCTGCAGTTCCGGCAATGGCAGGTAGGGCACCACGCCCGAGCCGCCTTTGGAATTATCGATCAGAACCTTGTCCATGCCACTCATCACTTCTTTCATGGTTTCCAGATACATGCGCCGCTTGGTGACGATCTTGTCATTCCGGTACTGTTTGAGGACCGAAATGAAGCGCTGGGATTCACCGTCGGCGATGGCAATTTTCTCGGCCCGGAAAGCCTCGGCCCCGTTGGTGATCTTGGCTGCCTCGCCCTGCGCCCGCTGGACGGTTTCATTGAGGTAGGCCGTCGCCTCGTTGATGGCGCGTTCCATATCGGCGCGCGCCGCCTGTACGTCGCGGAAACTGTCCAGCACAGATGCCGGCGGGTTGATGTCCTGAACAACCACATCGGTTATTTCAATGCCGGACTGGTAATCGTCCAGAATGGTTTGCGTCAGCGTGATGGCTTCGGCGCTCATCCGGTCGCGGCCCCTGGTGCGGATAAACTCGAACTGGTTCTTGCCGAGAATTTCGCGCATGGCGCTTTCCGACGCCGCTTTCACGGTCAGTTCCGGATTGCGCACATTGAACAGGAACTTTTCCGCGTCCTTGATCACCCAGAAAGTCACTGAACGCACATCGATGATATTTTCATCACCGGTGAGCATCAGGCTTTCTTCCGGCACCGCGCGCGTGGCGCCGCCGGAGCGGGCGCTGGCGGTCCGGAAACCGACCTGCACCTGATTGACGATGGTCACCTTGGGCCGGTGTACGGTTCCGATCGGCGACGGCAGGTTATAGTTCAGACCCGGTCCGGTCTTTTTGTACAATTTTCCGAACACCAGGGCGACGCCCTGTTCATCGGGCTGTACCGTATAAAAGCCGGTGGCCAGCCAAAGAACGATGGCCGCGAGCACAATCATGGTGATGCGCTTGGCGCCGCCGCCGCCCGACGGGATAAACCGTTTGAAGCGGTCCTGGCTGCGGCGCAGCATTTCTTCGATATCGGGGGGTTTCTGCCGACCCGAGCCGCCGCCGCCGCCCCACGGGCCTTGCCCGCCGCCGCCGCCGCCGCCGCCCCAAGGGCCGCCGCCGCGTTGAATATTCCAAGCCATGAGCAATCGCCTTTTCTGTTGAAGTCCCGGTGTTTCTAACTTTCGACTTTTGTTGTCTCTTGGCGTGCCT
>CAUZTZ010000085.1:0-13263 GCA_963582805.1 Alphaproteobacteria bacterium | reverse complement strand
AGCCATGGTCAAAATGTCTGAAATGGAAATCCGCGACTATATGATGGCTCTATTCAAACCAAACAATCCTCGGAAACCGTTGATAGAGTTGGTGTTTTGAAAAGAGTCGGGTACTGTGGAATCGACCAAAGAATCCTTAGCAGTTACCAATTGATCAACAAGCCCAACGATTTGTAACTTTAATTCAGCCTTGTCCAATTCTGCGGATGTGGTTGCCAAGCCCTTGGCAAGTTCAATACCGCCGTTGACAGCCGCGATCGCTGTCGGAATATCTATTGGCATTTAATACCTCAATTATAGGCGTTAGCGTTCGTCAACACTAATTCAATTAGTATGGTCTACATGCCAACAAAAATACACTGAAGGTAATCCGTCAGCGTTTTAAATCTACCTCTTACCCGAAGCGCAATTTGCCAACCGAAATTCTGCCCGCCAGCAACAGCATTACCCCGGCGGCAACGATGTTCGGCAGATCGGCGCGCAACAAACGATAGACCAGCGATTAGCCATCGGTACCCCCGCTATATCACCCCAGCCTCCCTAAACCCCGCAATCTCCGCCTCCGAATACCCCACCTCCAACAACACCTCCGCCGTATGCTCCCCCAACCCTGGCGCGGGCCGCGTGATGGCCGCCGGGTGCTCCGAATATTTGACCGGGTGGCCGAGGACGCGGATGGGCTCGCCGGCCGCGCCGCCAACCTCTTGCACCATGTCCCGCGCGTTGGTCTGCGCATCTTCGGTCATCTCGGCAATGTCGAGGACCGGGCCCGCCGGGATACCCGCCGCGTCCAATTTGGCGAACCATTCATCGGTGCTGGCGCCGCGAAAATAACCGTTCAGCGCCTCGGCCAATGCCAAGTGGTTGTCGCGGCGCTGGTTGGGCTCGGCGAAGCGGGCATCTTCGGCCAGTTCAGGCGCGCCCAAAAGCTCGCACAATTTCTGCCACAGGTTTTGGTTGGCGGAGCCCAAATTGATCCAGCCGTCCGCCGTTTCGAACGCCTGGTAGGGCGCCATTAACGGATGCGCGGAGCCCATTGCCTCGGGCAACACTCCCGACGCCATGAAGATAGCCGATTGCCAGTAGGTGTGGGTGATGCCCGCCTCAAAGAGCGACGTGTCGACAAACTGGCCGCGCCCGGTGACCCCGCGTTTTAGAAGCGCGCCCAAAATACCCATGGCGGCCAGGATGCCGGCTGTGATGTCGGTTACCGGCGCGCCCACTTTTACCGGCGGGCGGCCCGGGCCCTCGCCGGTGATGCTCATTAGCCCGCTCATGCCTTGCGCCACCAGATCGAAGCCGCCGCGCTCCGCATAAGGGCCGGTGCGCCCAAAGCCGGACACCGAGCAATAGACCAGACGCGGGTTGGCGGCTTGCATCGCGGCGTAGCCGACGCCGTAATGATCCGCCGCGCCCTTCCGGTAGTTTTCAATGAACACGTCGGCGCCTTCGATCAGGCGCTTGAAAACAGCCTTGCCATCATCGGAGCGCAAATCCAGGGCGAGGCCGCGCTTGTTCCGGTTCATCATGGTGAACGGCGCCGACACATCGCCGGCGAAGGGCGCCGAGCCGCGCACGCTATCGCCGCCCGGCAGGCGTTCCACCTTGATCACGTCGGCGCCCATGTCGGCCAGCATCATGCCGCAAGTGGGCGCCGCCATGACGTGGGAAAACTCGATAACCCGGAGGCCGGCCAAAAGGCCGCCGTCGTTGTTGTCAGCCATGTCTATTTCCCTTTGAAGTCCGGCGTTTCCTTGGCAAGAAAGGCGCGCAGGCCCTCTTGGAAATCCACCGTATCAAAACAGGCGAAGCCTTCCGAAGCATCACTTGGAGGCTTGCCGCTGGCGGCCTCGTAAACGAATTTTTTGTGCCAGCGATTGACCAGCGGCGCGCCGGCGCAGATGCGCGCCGCGGTTTCCGATATTTCCGTATCGACGGCTTCGTCCGCCACCACCCGGTTGACCAAACCCTTGGCCAGCGCCTCGGCGGCGCCAAAGACGCGGGCTTCATAGAGGATCTCGAGGGCGAGGGAAGGCCCCACCAGCCCGACCAAAGCCGCCGTCTCCGGGTGCGCCATGACCAGGCCAAGTTTGTTTATGGGCACGCCGAAGCGGGCGCCTTGACCGGCGATGCGAAGATCGCACATGAGCGCCAGTTCCAGCGCGCCGCCGACACACAGCCCGCGAATGCGCGCGATCACCGGATGGCGGCACCCCCGGATCGCGGCCATGGAAGCGTGCATGACGCCGCCATAGTCTGCGCCCTGTTCGGAATTATTGCGTTTATCGGCAAACTCGGTGATATCGGCGCCGGGCCCCACCGCCTTGTCGCCGGCGCCGCGCAAGATGATGCAGCGGATTTCGGTGTTTTCGTCCAAGGCCTGGAATGCGCCGCCGACGCCGGCCCACATTTCCAGGTTGAGGGCGTTGAGCTTTTCCGGCCGGTTGAGAATAACGGTGGCCACCGGGCCATGGATTTCGGTGCGGATCAGATCGGTGGCAAATGCCGGGCCGGCGAGCGGCCGGTTGGCCGGCGCCATTGTTGAAAGCGCACCTGGATGCCGTTCACTTTGAAGGTCTCGGGCGGTTTTGATAGGCGTATTATTTACCGCTTGCTCCAATACCGATAGCAATTCGCCTTGCAGGGAGCGATGATTTTGCTTGGCCCGCGCCCTCAACCGATCCGCCGTCGCGTCGGGTACATTTTTGATGGAAATATTTATTGGCACCGAAATACCCTATTTATGGCTTCATAATACATCTTTTATAAATCCATTATGGCTTCAATTCAAGCATATTACCGCCGCTTCTTTTAGCACCAGCCCAAACTTGACCGATTGTCCTTCGCCATCGCCATCGCCATGGAGCAATCTTGGCGCTTAATTTGGGCGGATAATTACCAGAGCTTTTCGGAGGCGATGCGGGCGCCTTCGCACATGGCCTCGAACTTGGCCCAGATGACGGTGGGGTGCACTTCGGTATGGTAGTTGGCTTGGCTGGAGAAGCCGCAATCGGCGCCGGCGATGACATTTTCACGGCCCACCAGCCCGGCAAAACGGCAGAGCCATTCGGCGATCAGTTCCGGATGCTCGACGATGTTCGAGGCGTGCGTAATGATGCCCGGCATGATCGCCTTGCCGTCGGGAAGTTTGACATCCTCGAACACATGATAGTCATGCTCGTGGCGGGGGTTGGCGGCTTCGAAAGAATAGACGCTGGCATTGACCTTCAAGATATGGCCGATCACGGCGCCCAAGGGCGCCTCGAATATGCGCGGGCCTTCGTTGATGCCGTAGCAGGTATGAAAGCGGATGTTTTCTTCCGGCAGACCGCGCAAGGCGTGGTTGATGCCGTGCACATAGATGTCGGCCTTGCGCTGTTTTTGCGCATCATCCAGGGCCGGATCGCCGAAGATGTCGGACAGCGAGGGATCATCCACCTGCACATCGAAGCCGGCATCGATGATGGCTTTATATTCGACCCGCATGGCCTCGCCGGCGGCTTCGAAATATTCCTCGTCGGTTGCGTAATAATCGTTGTAGCCGACCCCCGACGGCGCCGTTGACGGCATGAAGGCGCCCGCTGCGCCGGTTGCATCGACGGCGGCGCGCAAGTTGGCGATGTCCTTGGCCAGCGCTTCGCCGCCGGAATAGGAAATCGGGCCGGTGCAGAACATGCGCCCCACCTGGGCCACGGCGCCGCCCATCATGGCGCGGGCGAAATATTCCTCGTAATATTCCGGGAAGGCATTCACCTCGGCCTCGTAGAAGGGCACCTTCACATCGCGCGCCTCGAAACCTTCGATGCGGTCTTTAATATAGGTGAAAAAGCCGACCTTCGAGGTTTCGCCGTCGGTGACGATATCGAGCCCTGAATCCACTTGGGCAGCCACGCATTCGGCCACGGCTTCGGTGACACGCGCATCAAAGGCCGCGTCGGATACCGCCTCGCCCTCGCCGGTCAGCCGGTACTTCATCATGTCCAAAAGATCGCGGGGCCGGGGCAGGCTGCCCACATGGGTGGTCAGAATGCGCGTCTCGCTACGGTTTGCCATTGACCTTTTCCTCTCCCTGATAGGGGCCGAGTATAGCCGCCGGCCGCCGGTGATGCACGAGCGATCAGACGTTGAAGCGGTAGAGGATCACGTCGCCGTCCTGGACCACATAGTCGCGGCCCTCCTGGCGCATCTTGCCGGCATCCTTGGCCGCCTGTTCGCCGCCGACGGCGATATAGTCGCCGAGATCAATGGTCTCGGCGGCGATAAAGCCGCGCTCGAAATCGGTGTGGATGCGGCCCGCGGCCGGTGCCGCCTTGGTGCCCTCGGCCAAAGTCCAGGCGCGGGCTTCGTTGGGCCCGGCGGTGAAATAGGTGATCAGATGCAGCAATGAATAGCCGGCCCGGATCAGGCGCGCCAGGCCGGTTTCTTGCAAGCCCAGCGCCTCTAAAAACTCGGCGCGCTCATCGGCCTCGGCCAATTGCGTCACCTCGGCTTCGATCTTGGCCGATATGTGGATGGAAGCGGCGCCGGTGCCGTCCGCGAAACCCGCCACCGCCGCCGAATGGGCGTTGCCTTCGGCGGCGTTATCTTCTTCGACGTTGCATACATAGAGCACCGGCTTGGCCGACAATAACTGAAAGCCCCGATAAGCTGGCGCCTCGTCGGCCGAAATTTCGGCGCCGCGGGCGGGGCGGCCGGCGCGCAATTCTTCTAACAACCGCTCGGCCAGATCGAGATCGGCCTGGGCGTCCTTGTCCAGCCCCCGGGCCTTTTTGACCAATCCCTCGGTGCGCCGTTCCAGGCTTTCCAGATCGGCCAGCATTAATTCGGTTTCGATGATCTCGGCATCGCGTACCGGATCAACGCTGTCGCTCACATGGACAATATCGTCGTCCTCGAAACAGCGCAGCACGTGCAGGATGGCATCCACTTCGCGGATATTGCCGAGGAACTGGTTGCCGAGACCCTCGCCTTTGGATGCGCCCTTCACCAGCCCGGCGATGTCGACAAATTCCAGATAGGTGGGCACGATGGTTTCCGAGTTGGCAATTTCGGCGATCTGGCCGAGGCGCGCATCGGGCACCGGCACCCGGCCGATATTGGGCTCGATCGTGCAAAACGGGTAATTGGCGGTATCGGCCGCCGCCGTTTCGGTAAGCGCGTTGAAGAGGGTTGATTTGCCCACATTGGGCAAACCGACGATGCCGCAATTGAAACCCATTATTTTTGGTCCTCGTTGTCCGCTTTTTTGGGCGGGCTCAGGATCAGCGCCACCTTTGTTGTAAACGCGCCGTCGCCGCCATCCAGAAGCACCGCTGCCGCCTCGGCGATGGCCTCCACGGTGCGTTCCACCCAATCCCGGTCGGACTTGGAAAAATCGCCGAGCACGTGGCCGGTCACCAATGTTTTTTGGCCCGGATGGCCGATGCCGATGCGCATGCGCCGGAACTCCGGGCCGATATGCTGGGCGATGCTTTTTAAGCCGTTATGGCCGGCGACGCCGCCGCCGCGCTTGAGCCTGATCTTGCCCGGCGCCAGATCCAACTCGTCGTGGATGACCGTCAGCGCGCTTGCGTCTTCTTTATAGAAACGCATCGCCGAGCCGATGGCGCGCCCGCTTTCGTTCATAAAGGTGGTCGGCTTCAAGAGCAGCGCCACCTGACCGCCGATCTCGCCGGCGGACGCTTCGCATTCGAATTTCTTGCGCCAGGCGGGGAAACCAAAGCGGGCATGAATAGCGTCCAGCGCCATAAATCCTACATTATGGCGGTGACCCGAATATTTCGATCCGGGATTACCCAATCCTGCCAAAAGGAACATTGCGGCTCCCGGGAGTGCGCCAGCGCTCCCACATTAACTATGGAGTGCAATCGCGCTCCGCCATCAATCGCGGCGCCCAAACTAATCGCCTGAATCCGCGGCCTCTTCGGCCCCTTCTTCGCCTTCTTCGCCCTCTACGACCTCGAGAGGTTCGCCGTCTTCGCCCAAGAGAATTTCGCCTTCTTCCTCTTCTTCTTCTTCGACCGGCATCAATGTGGGCGCGGCCACGGTGGCGACGGTGAAGTCACGATCGATGGTCGCCTCGACGCCTTCGGGCAATTCGATGGACCTGATATGGATGGAGGCGCCGATATCGAGACCCTCCAGATCGAACACCAGTTCTTGCGGAATGGCGAGCGGCGAGCAGCGCAGCTCGACCTCGCGGCGGACGATGTTGAGAACGCCGCCGCGCTTCAGCCCCGGCGATTCCTCGGCGTTGATAAAGCTCACCGGAACCTCGGCGACGATTTGCGTATTGGCGCTAAAGCGCAGGAAATCCACATGCATCGCGCGGTCGGTCACAGGATGCAATTGCAGATCCCTCGGCAATACCTGATGCGTGTCGCCATCGACCGAGACATCCATGACCTGGATGAAAAATTTGGGATTGTCGGCCAAATTGGCCAATTCCTTGGCGTCGATGGTAATCGAAATAGGCTCGGTCTTGTTGCCGTAAATGACCGCCGGAACCCGCCCTGATCGGCGTATTGCGCGGGCCACCCCCTTGCCGGTCCCGTCGCGAAGTTCGGCGGATATGGATGTGGTATCAACCATAATCCTGTCTCCTCTAAGAAAATGCCGCCAGCCTCCAGGGGTGCCAGCGGACGCGAAGCCGGTGATGTAATGGCTTGGGCCGAATTAGTCAAACATCTATGCGTTCACGACCTAGTCAAACAGCGAGGAAACCGAGCGTTCGTCGGCGATCCGGTGCATGGCTTCGGCGATCAGCGGCGCCACCGTAAGCTGATCGATATTGTGCGCGCCGTGCACCGCATCGGTAGCCAATATGCTGTCGGTGGTGACCAATGTTTCCATCGGCGAGTCGGTTACGCGCGCCACGGCGCCGCCCGAAAGCACGCCGTGGGTAACGAACGCCGAGACCGACGATGCGCCCGCATTCATCAGCGCGTCGGCGGCATTACAAAGGGTGCCGGCGCTATCAATGATGTCGTCAACCAGAAGGCAGCGCCGGTCTTTCACTTCGCCGATGATATTCATTACTTCGGATTCGCCGGCCCGTTCGCGGCGCTTGTCGATGATCGCCAAGTCGGCATCGATCACCTTGGCGATGGAACGGGCGCGAAAGACGCCGCCCACATCGGGGGATACCACCATCAGATCATCGCCGTTATAGCGTTTGTTGATTTCCTTGGAGAACACCGGCTCGGCATAAAGATTGTCCAGCGGGATATCGAAAAATCCCTGAATTTGCCCGGCATGGAGATCCAAGGTCAGCACCCGGTCGGCGCCGGCTTCGGTGATCAGGTTGGCCACCAATTTCGCCGAGATCGGCGTCCGTGGCCCCGATTTCCTGTCCTGGCGGGCATAGCCGAAATAGGGCAGCACCGCCGTAATGCGCCGCGCCGAGCCGCGCCGGAGCGCATCCAACGTCACCAGCAGCTCCATCAGATTGTCGTTGGCCGGGAACGAGGTGGACTGGATCACGAACACATCCTCGCCGCGGACATTTTCGTTAATCTCAACGAACACTTCCATATCCGAAAATCTTCGGATCGACGCGCTGGTCAAGGGAATGTTCAGGTAGCCGACAATCGCTTCCGCGATCGGTCGGTTGGAATTACAACTCAGGACTTTCATCCGCGCCGGCCCCCTTATCGATTGCCAGTTTGTTGATCGATCCGGCGCGTCTTAGCGCGGCGTAGCAACCGGGCTCCTATATAGCGTCGAGTGCGATGGCTGTAAACGCCGATCGCCGCGCCCGCGCAAGTTAATTTTTAAGGTCCGGAATTTGCAGCGCCTTGCGCCGCGCCGGAACGATTTTTGCGCGCTCCAGGATGTCGAAAATACCCTCGCCGGCGCCTTGGGCGATGGCGTAAGCAAGCCCGCCCCAGCGCCCGGCGGTCAGCGTAACGGGCACCCGGTTGCTTTGCGTAACCTTGCCCAGCTCGATCCCGTCGAGGCCCGTAACTGCCCAGGAAACAACAAGTAATTGGCTATCGGCCTTAGGCTCCGAGACCGCGACCGAGCCCATGACCAGGTGCGTGGCGCTATCCAGATTGTCCGATACCTGGCCGCCGCCGCGCGCCACGACCAGACGCAGCGAGCGCACCAGGGCTAAGTTGCCGTCGCCGGGCGCGCCATCGACGCCGACCAGATAGAGCGATGGCCCAAGTGCGGCGGATGGCCCGGCCGGGCCCGCCGCCGCCTCAGTGCCGCGCAAAATCCCGGCGATTCGCTGGCCGGCATCGGCGGCGATGATCTCGTACATTTTGCGATCCTCGGTCAGCCAGCCGGGCGCATCGCCGGTAATGGTCTGATCGAAGGCGCCAACCTCGGTGCCATCCGCATCCTGGAGCCGCCAGATGAAGCGCGCGGTTTCCGCATCGCCCGGATTGCCGATTTCAATGGATACATCGCCGGTCAGCCGGAAGGCGCCTGCCACGTCCGGGTTGCTGGTCGCCGGCACGTTGGCGGCGCCGAGCCCCTTCACCGCCGCCGCCAGCAATGGCCGGGCGATGCCTTCGAACAATCCCGGCGCCGCCGCTACCTGGACGCCGCCGCCGTCGGCGAGACGCAACAAGGGATTGGCAAGATTGGCGCCGGAATGGGCGAAGGGTTTCGGCAAGGCGCCGCAACCGGCCAGTAGCGCCAGCGACAAAGCCCCTAGGATGATATCTCTAAAGGACACAAGTCGCCAGCATGACGCCTAAGAATACCATCATGAGAATGAACATATACGGCATCCGCCGATCCAATCACGGTCTTGTTTCTCGGGCAAGGGTGATCACCGAAAGGGCGCGCCCATATTGGCTTTGCCCCTGGTGGCAGCAGCGCCGGTAGCTGAAAAAGCCCGAATCGTCCGGATAGGTATCGATGCCTAAGCTGGCCACGGCGCCGAGCGAGCGGGCTTGCAAGCGCGCCATGAGGTAACCGGGAAGATTGAACAGGTGGTGGCCGGGTTTGGGCCCGGGGTTGAACAAATCTTCATTGGCCGCGTCGGCACCAACGAAGCGCATCCGAAATTCCGGGCCCACTTCGTATGATCGTTGGCTGATACAGGGGCCGACGGCGGCGCTGATATTTTGCGCCTCGGCGCCCATCTCGATCATCAATGCGATCAGGGCATCGGTGACGCCGTCCAGCGCGCCGCGCCAGCCCGCATGGGCGGCGCCGATGACGCCGGCGCGGTCATCGGCCATCAGCACCGGCGCGCAATCGGCGCTCAAGATGCCAAGGGCGATGCCCGGCTCGCGCGTCGCCATGGCGTCGGCGATGGGCGCGTCGCTCCGTTGCCAGGGCTCGGATACCGGGATGGCTTTGTTGGTATGTTGCTGGCGGGCGCTAACCAGCGCCGCATCGGGCGCACCGAGGCTTGCCAGCGCGCGGCGGCGGTTTTCGGTGACGCGGGCCAAATCATCGCCGGAGCCGAAGCCGCAATTGAGGGAGCCATAGGCGCCCTCGGAGACGCCGCCGTCTGAGCCCAGAAAGCCGTGCCGGATCGACGCTAAGCGGGACAGCCCGTCGGCCTTGATCATGCAAATCCTTCCGGCGCCGGCTGGTCATTGTTGGTGAGCGCCATGACTTTAAACAGGGTGCCCATTTCGGCTGGCCCGATCAATCGTTTCAAGGCTTCCAGCACCTCGCCAGTTGTGCGCGGCGTCGCGCCAACCCGCAGCTGGGCGGCGCGCGCCTCGATGCCGAGGGCGGTTAAGAAGGCGCCCTGGGTGACCGGGCCCGATACGCGCACATTATTATTGGCCGCGGCGGCGATGGCGGCGAAATCCACATGGGCGGTGACATCGGCCTCGCCGGGATCCGCCAGCACATTGTGGAAACGGTGCCCTTTGATTGCCTGCAAGGTATCACCGCTTGAACTTTTCCCATGGCCGTAATCGATCAGCAGCGCGGCGCCGCCATGGGCGGCGATGGCGGCGGCAAGCTCGGCGGCGATGGCGGCGCGGGCGGGCGATATTTCCACCAATTCGCCCACGGTTGTTGCCGGCAAATTCGCCGGCGCATCGGCCGGCTGGTCGATCCAGGCGAGCGCTTCGCCGCTAGCATCAAGGGTGACGCAGCGTTCCGCCCAGCCATCATTGGTGCGCACAAACTGGCGCACGGGCAGGGCATCCAGAAATTCGTTGGCGATAATCAAAACCGGCCCGGCGGGCACTTCGGCAAATTTCTGGTGCCAGGTGAGCGCTGCGTCCAACGTCGTGAGGTTGCGGCGCTGACGTTTTTGCAAAGACGGTGAGGTTTCCACCAGATGCACCTGGGCGGCATCCAAAAAGCCTTCGGCGCGGTTGGCGGCGCGCAAGGCATCGGCCATTGCTGTGCCGCGTCCCGGGCCCAGCTCCACCAGGCGCACCAATTGGGGCCGGCCCATTTGGGTCCAGACATGGGCGCACCAAAGCCCGATCAGCTCGCCGAACATCTGGCTGACCTCGGGCGCGGTGACGAAATCGCCGGCCCGGCCCAAGGGATCGCCGGTCATGTAGTAGCCATAGTCCGGGTGCGCCAAAGCCTCGGTCATATAGGCATCGATTGGCAGCGGCCCTTCGGCGTTGATGCGGCGCCTGATATGATCGAAAAGCGCCGTCAAACCGGGCGCCCGGGACGCCAGATCAAATAGATGCCGAGCAGCAACAGGGGCACCGAAAGCATCTGGCCCATGGTTGCGCCGCCAGACAAAAAGCCGATATGGGCATCGGGCTGGCGAAAAAATTCGACGGTGGCCCTGGACAATGCGTAGCCCAGCAGGAACACGCCCGAAATCACGCCGGGCCGGCGCCGGATGGTTTCGCTTTTGGTCAGCAAATAGATGATAATAAACAATAAAAGCCCTTCCAGCAGGGCTTCGTATATCTGGCTGGGATGGCGGGGGGCCGGACCGCCGTGGGGGAAAACCACGCCCCACGGCGCATCGGTCACGCGGCCGAACAATTCACCGTTGATGAAGTTGGCCAGCCGGCCAAGGAACAAGCCGATCGGCGCCGCCGCGCTACAGACATCGCAGACAGCCAGGAAATTCAGACCGCGTTTTCGCGAGAACAGCCACATGGCGGCGATCATGCCGATGACGCCGCCGTGGAACGACATGCCGCCCTGCCAGACGGTCAGAATGTTCAACGGATTTTCCAGATAGTAGCTGAGATTGTAAAAACCCACATAGCCGAGGCGCCCGCCGAGCACGACGCCGACGGTCGCCCAGACCACGAAATCATCGACCTGGGCGGCGTCCATGGCGTGCGGCGGCTTGGCGACCAGTTTCTGGATATATTTCCAGCCGATCAAAAGCCCGGCGATAAAGGCCAGCGCGTACCAGCGGATGGCGAGGGGTCCAAATTGAACAATCACCGGATCGATATTGGGAAAGGCGATTACAGGGCTCATTGGCGCGGGTCCAATTGCTTAAAGAAACGGATCATCGGCGGCCAAATAGTCCGTCACATAACGGCCGACGCCGTCTTCCAGGGTTGTAAATTCCGCCTTGTATCCGGCGGCCCGTAACCTGTCCATACGCGCTTCGGTAAAATACTGGTATTTGCCGCGAATGTGTTCGGGCGTCGGGATATAGTGAATATTGGGCGCCCGCTCGAGGCCTGCGAACACCGCGTTCGCCAGATCGAGGAACGAACGCGCCGTCCCGGTGCCGCAATTGAAGATGCCGTTGAGGTGCGCGTTATCACCCAGCCAAAGCATCACATCGACGCAATCGCCGACCCAGATGAAATCCCGCATCTGGCCGCCATCGGCGTAGTCGGGATGGTGCGATTTGAACAGGCGCGCCATGCCGCCATGGCTGGCTTGTTCGTAGATTTGCGGCACCACGCTTTGCTGGCCGCCCTTGTGGTATTCGTTGGGACCATAAACGTTGAAGAATTTGAGGCCCGCCCAATGGGGCGGCGCCGGGCGGCCCTCGGCGACGGCGCGAACCACCTGGCGGTCGAACACATGCTTGGACCAGCCATAGGGATTTAGGGGCTTAAGCCGGGCCAGGGCCGCCAAGTCATTGTCATCGTCAAAGCCGGCCTCGCCGCCGCCATAGGTCGCCGCCGAAGAGGCATAGATGAAATTGGTCTGATTGGCCGCGCACCAGTCCCAAAGCTGGCCGGACAGGCGCACATTCACATCCATAATCAAATCCACATCGGTCTCGGTGGTCGATGAGATGGCGCCGAGATGGAAGATGGTCTCCACATCACCCCGGTGGCTGTCCAGATATTCGAACAGATGATCCGGCGCAACGACGCCGGCCAGCTCGCGCGCCCTAAGATTGCGCCACTTGTCGCCAACCCCTAAATGATCGCACGCAACAATTTCGGCGCCGCGCTTTTCCAAGGCGGCGGCCAGGTTGGATCCGATAAAACCGGCGGCACCCGTAATGACAATCATCGAAGCGCATCTTTCGATAAGTTTTGATAAGCGTTTCAGGGGCTTTATAGGCGGCGCACCGAACCCCCGCAAGTTGCGCCGGGCGCAAAGCTGGGCTTATATAGACGCATCTGAATTCGCCGGGAGACCAGCCCATGCAGACCCGCAACCGCATATTCGACGATATCGCCAAAGTCGCCAACAGCGCCGCCGGTACCTTCGCCGGCCTTAAAGATGAGGTCGAAGGACTGGTGCGCGGGCGAATCGAAAGCCTGATTTCCGAATTGGACCTGGTGACGCGGGAAGATTTCGATACCGCCATGGCCATCGCCGTCAAAGCCCGCGAACAACAGGAGAAGCTGGAAAAAAAGGTCGCGGCGCTCGAAAAAGAGATCAAATCCTTAGCGCCGGCGCCCGCGAAACCCCGGAAAAAGCCCTCACGAGCCAAATAACCGGCGCCGCCGGCGGCGCCCTCCAAATCGCCCGGCGGGCGCCGCCGCACCGCCAATGACGCGCCAATCACCCATCCAAATGACGCCCGCGCCATATGCCTCTTGCGCAGGTCTAGAGCTTCTGTCAGGCTACAAATTGTGGCCGCCGGGTCATCCATCTACTAAATGTAGGGGATAACACGGGCGCGGCCATCGGGGTTATGAATAGCCTATTGAGGAGGCGCCGGAATGGCTCAGGCGATCGAGACAGACTTTTCAAGGTCCGATCCTCCCATCGATATATTCGAACAGGTTGTGCGCGCCCAAGGCTGGCGGTTCGAGCGTATCGAAGATGATGAAATGGCCGCCGAAGTGCCCGGCAATTGGTGCAATTACTCCCTGCATTTCGCCTGGGCGCCGGAATTATCCGCCATCCATGTGACCTGCGCCTTCGAGTTGCGCG
>CAUZTZ010000084.1:0-13311 GCA_963582805.1 Alphaproteobacteria bacterium | reverse complement strand
AGCCGATGCCGAGCATTTTCAAATTGGCCGGCGCCTGCTGGCGCGACGAGCCGCAACCGAAATTGGCACCGGCGACGATCACATCGCCTTCCGCCACGCCTTCGGTGAAGCCTTCGTGGATATGCAGGATGGTTTTCTTCGCCTGATCCCACTCCATACCTTTGGAAAAGCTGGGCGCCATGAAATCGGTGTTGATGTCGTCGCCGAACTTCCAGACCTTGCCGTCGACGACGATGGTGTTGCTGATCGACATTTTAAGGGCTCCCCCTAATTCAAATATTTTCTGGGATCGGCGATCTTGCCTTCGATGGCGGACGCCGCCACCGTTTCCGGCGATGCCAGATAGTTGAAGGCGTCGGGCGAGCCCATGCGCCCCTTGAAGTTGCGGTTGGTGGACGCAATGCCGTTTTCGCCGGCGCCCAAGACGCCGGTGGAACCGCCGCCGCAAGGCCCGCAGCCGGGCGGCGCGATCATGGCGCCGGCTTCCACAAACACGTTGAGCACGCCGCTTTTGGTGACATTCATCATCACCTCTTGCGACGATGGGATGACCAGAAGCCGGGTGCCCGGCGCCACCTTGCGGCCCTTCAAGATCACCGCCGCCCGCTCCAAATCCTCGGTCCGGGAATTGGTGCAGGATCCGATGAAGGCTTGTTGCACCGGCACATCGCCGACCTCGGATATGGGCCGCACATTGTCCGGGTTATGGGGGAAGGCCACCTGCGGCTCCAAATTCGTGCAGTTGATGTGATGGGTTTCCACATAGACCGCGTCGGCGTCGGCGGCGAAGGGTTCGATCTTGGCATCGGTGCGGGTGGACAGATATTCGATGGTCTTTTCATCGGCGGCGAACATGGCGAACTTGGCGCCCATTTCGACGCCGGTATTGGACATGGTCATGCGCGCTTCGACACTCATCGCGGCGGCGCCGGAGCCGGTAAACTCGATGGACATATATTGCGCCTTGTCGGCGGAATGCTCGCCAAGGAGCGCCATCATCACGTCCTTCGATGTCACCCCCGGCGATAAATCACCGTCGAGTATGAAATTGATGGTTTCGGGAACCTGGAACCAATTGGAGCCCTTATACATGGAATAGGCCAATTCCGATGCGCCCATTCCGGTGGCCGCTGCGCCCAGCGCGCCGTAGGTGGTGGAATGGGAATCGGCGCCGATGATCAGATGGCCGGGATGGGCGTGGCCCTTTTCCGGCAACACTGTGTGCTCGATACCGACGCCGGCGTCATAGAAATACTTGACCCCGAATTGCGCGGCGTATTCCCGGAGCCGGGTATGCATCTCTGCGTCCTTGGCGGTCATCGCCGGGACGCGATGATCGTTGCAGACCACCACCTTGTCCGGATCGGCAAAGCTGGTCAGGCCGATCTCAATCAAATTGCGGCAGGCATCGGCAAAGGTGATGTCGTTGCCCATCATCACATCGATTTCGCAGGTCACGTATTCGCCGGGGCTTACACTATCCCGCCCCGAATGGCTGGCCAGAATTTTCTCCGCCATCGTCATACCCATAACCGCTTCCCCTTGATCAATTGCTCTATTGTTGAAATCATCATATCAGCACATAAGCTTGCGTCCAGAACAAGGGAGAGCATTCGTGAACCAATTGACCAACATGGCCGCCGCCGTCGGCCAGCTATTGAAGGACCGCGGCGAGACGGTGGGCGTTTCAGAATCCTCCACCGGGGGGCTGGTCTCGGCGGCCCTGCTGTCGATACCCGGCGCATCGGCCTATTTTACCGGCGGCGCCGCTAATTACACCCATACCGCCCGCGAAGCATTTATCGGGTTTTCATTGGACGATCATCCCCGCATGCGCTCGTCCACGGAGCCGTTTGTGGAGATCGGCGCGGCCAAGGTGCGCGAGGTTCTCGGCACTACGTGGGGCGTCGCCGAAGCCGGCGCGGCGGGACCGACGGGCAACCGCTATGGCGACGATGCCGGCCATAGCTGCATCGCCATTGCCGGGCCGGTGAACAAGGTGATCACAATTGAGACCGGCAATGCGGACCGGGAAGCCAATATGTGGCGCTTCGCCGAAGCAGTATTGAAAACGTTCGAAGAAGCCATTCGGGAAGCCGGCTAGGCGTCCGGCGTCCGCTTGTCTTCCACCACCAACCGGCGGCGGACCGGGAACAGTTGGAGATCGTATTTTTTGACCACCAGCCCCCAGATGCCTTGCGGTGCCACCAGCATGACGACGCTGGCAATGGCGCCGAGCAGCATCAGATACCAGGTTCCAAAGTCGGACAGATAGTTCTGCAGCACAAAAAATATGAGCACCCCGATGATCGGACCTTCGATGGTGCCGATGCCGCCAATGACGACGATGAACACCACAAAGGCGGTCCAATCGAGCACTGAAAAAGCGGCGTCGGGGGAAATGCGGGCATTTTGAAAATAAATCAAGGCGCCGGTCATGCCGGTGCCGAACGCGGCAATCACGTAGATGCCGATTTTGGTGCGAAAGGCGCGAACGCCGAGGCTGGCGGCGGCCGGCTCGGCATCGCGGATCGCCGATAAGGCAAGGCCGTGGCGTGATCGTAAAATTCCATACACCAGCGCGATGGCGCCGGCCGCCAATATCAGGGCGATCCAATAGGCTTCGATATCCCGCGCCGCCGAGGTCTTGACCCCGAACAGGTCTTTGATGAAGGGCAGGCCGAAGACATCGCGGGTGGCTTCCCGGGGAAGCGACGTGCCGGTGCCGCCGCCAAGGATTTTCCATTGCGCGGCCAATAGCCGGAATACCTCGGCCGCGACCCAGGTACCGATGGCGAAATAGGCGCCGCGCAGGCGGAAAATGACAAAGGCCGTCGGCACCGCCAATATCATGGCCACGATACCGCCCAACAGAATACCCAAAAGCGGATCGATACCGAACAGGATGGCGGCCATGAACAAGGCATAGCCGCCAAGGCCGACAAAGGCCTGCTGGCCGACGCTGACCAGCCCTGCATAGCCGGCCAGAAGGTTCCAATATTGCGCCAATGCCAGCATGGTGAAGACGAAAAACAGATCCTGAATGACGCTCCTGGAAACCACCAGCGGCGCCGCGGCGAACAAGACCAGCAGCACGCCACCGGCAATGAAGGCAATGGTCGAGACGCGGGTGCGGGTCTCGACCCGGTAGCGCACAGTGGATTGGCTTTGCGTATTCACGGGCCTGCCCTCAATCCACGCTGCGCGGAAACAGACCGCGCGGGCGCAGCACCAGCACCACCAGAAACACCACATGGCCAGCCAATATCTGCCATTCCGGATTGATCTTGGCGCCGATGGTCTGCGAGACACCCAATATCACGCCGCCGGCCAGTGTTCCCCAGAGGCTGCCGAGCCCGCCGATAATCACCGCCTCGAACGCATAAAGGAGGCGGAACGATCCGATGGTCGGATCGAACTGGGCGCGGTTACCGAAATAAAGTGCCGAAAGCGTGATCAGCATGAAGGCGATGCCGGTGGCGATGGCGAAAACGCGGGAATTGTCGATACCCATCAGTTGCGCCGTCTTCGGATCGTCCGAGGTGGCGCGGAAGGCGCGGCCAAGTTCGGTCCGGTACATGACCCAGTTTACGCAAAGGATGGCAAGAACCGCGGTTGCGAAAGTCAGCACCGGCATCACGCCGACGGCGATACCGCCGCCCAGGGGCCAGGACTGGGTTTCGAGCCCGAACGCCTGCAGGCGCCGACTGTCGGCGCTGAAGCTTTCCAAAAGCCCGTTCTGAATAACAATGGAAATCCCAAAAGTGACCAGCAGTGGCGGCAGGATATCCTTGCCCAACGTGTAGTTCAGCAACAAGCGCTGCAGAGCAAATCCGAGAATGAACATAACCGGCAGGGCGATTAGCAAGGCCACGAAGATATTGGCGCCAAGGGTCTCGGCAATGACCAGGATGACGAAGGCGGCGAGCACGATCAAATCTCCATGCGCCAGATTGACGAGACGCATGATCCCGAACATGAGCGACAATCCGGCGGCGAACAACGTATACAGCCCGCCCAGTAGAACCCCCTGCAGTATGGCATCGATCCAGCTCAGCATATCCTTAATTCCCGAAATAGGCGCCGCGTATGGCAGCCTGATCCAACTCCGCCGGGGCGCCGGCGAGGCTCACCCGCCCCTCCATGAAGCAATAGACCCTGTCGGCGACTTGCAGCGCCCGTTGCACATCCTGTTCCACCAGCATGATCGCAGCGCCGCCGTCCTTGATCGCGGGCAGAACGCTGTAAATATCCTTGATGATCGTCGGCGCCAGACCGAGCGAGACCTCGTCGCACAGCAACAAGCGCGGGTTCGATATAAGCGCCCGGCCGAAGGCGACCATTTGCTGTTGGCCGCCGGAAAGCGCCGTCGCCGGCAGGCCGCGCAATTCCCGCAATACCGGGAACAGATCGAATATGGTGGCCAGCGTCCAATAGCCGCCGCCCTTGCGGCCATAGCCGCCGATCAAAAGATTCTCCTCGACGCTAAGCGACGCAAACAACTTACGCCCCTCAGGTACCAGCGCGATGCCGAGCTTGACCACATCGGCTGCCCGAAGATGGCCGATGGGCTCGCCCTCGAAGCGCACCGCATCCCCGGCGCCCGGATGCAGCCCGGTGACGCTGTTGAGGTAGGTGGATTTGCCGGCCCCGTTGGCGCCGATCACGGCCACCGTTTCGCCCGCATCGATATAGCTGTCGATGCCGTAGAGGGCCTGAAAATCGCCGTAGTGAGCGACGAGGTTATGGGTTTCCATAAGCGCCATTTAATCGGTGAGCCCCATGTAAATTTCCTGCACGTCCCTGGACGCCATCACCTCCGCCGGCTCGCCATCGGCGATCAGGCTGCCGAAATTCAAGACGATCAGCCGCTCAACCGCCCTTAAAAGCGCGTGCACAACATGTTCGATCCAAACAATGGTAACGCCGGCGGCGCGGATGTCGGCGATGGCGGCCAGCAATTCATCGCATTCGTGATCGCTCAGGCCGCCGGCAATCTCGTCGAGCAACAGGATGCGCGGATCGGTAGCCAGGGCGCGTGCCATTTCCAGGCGCTTGCGTTCCAGCAATGACAGCGTTCCGGCGACCCGGTTGGCGCGATCCAAAAGTCCGGTTCGCGCCAAAATCTCGCCGCAGCGCTGGCTCGCATCGGCTTCGCTTAGCCCGCTGCCATAGACCGCACCGACCATCAGGTTTTCGAACACCGTTAAGGTCTCGAACGGTTGCGGTATCTGATAGGAGCGGCCGATGCCGGCGGCGCAACGGCGCTCCGGCGCATCGCCGGTAATATCAATTCCGTCCAGATGAATAGAGCCCGCATTGGGCGCCAATTCGCCGGTGATCAGGTTAAACAAAGACGATTTACCGGCGCCGTTGGGGCCGATGATGCCGACCGCGGCGCCCTCCTCCACCGACAAATGGACGTTGTCGGCAACGACAATCGAGCCGAAGGATTTGGTCAAACCGTTAATTTCAAGAAGCATTGGGAAAAGTCGGAACGCCGCGGCCGGGATTGGTCCGGCCGCGGCGTTGCCCGCTAGGAAATGGCCTGCATGTCGCCGGTGACCGGAATTTCCGGCGCCGTCCGATTATCGGTAATGACCAGGTCATACTTGTTGCCACCCACCAGCCGCCATTGGCCGCCGACCAGCGGCGTTTTGGTGACGTTCTTGGCGGCGAAAGGCGGCACGCCCTTGCCGTTCCATTGCACCGGGCCAACGATGGTGTTGAGGTTGGTGGATGCAATGGCATCGCGAATGGATGCGGCACTGCCCACATCCGCCGTCCGCTTCAAGACATCCACCGCCATCTCAAAAAGGCTGTGAACGAAGCCGATCGGCTGGGTCCATTGCTTGCCGGTCGCCATCGAATAGGCCTTGGCCAGATCGCCGGCCGACTGCCCGGTCAGCGACGATTTGTATGGATGGCCAGGCGACCACCAGACTTCCGAAGACAGATTGTTGCCAGCCGCGCCCAACGCCTCGACCGAAACCGGGAACAGGATTGCCTTGCCCACACTGGCCGCCTTGGGCCGGAAGCCCTGCTGGCGCGCCTGGGTCCAGAAGGTGGTGAAATCGGGCGGCAACATGACGCCGGTCATGATTTCGGCGCCGCCGTTCTTGAAGGCGGTGATCTGCGCCGTGAAGTCATCGGTCAGGTTCTGATAGCGGCCGGGATCGATGAGATTGTAGCCCTTCGCCGCCAGCGCCGGCGGCAGACCAACATTCTTGTCGCCCCAGGCGTTGCCGTCCGCATCGTTGGGAAAAGCGCCGCCGACCACTTTGTTGGTGTCGAGCTGTGACCACATATTGGTGAACACCGAGATAACGTCTTCCAGCCCCCAGAAATAATGGAAGGCCCAATCGAACGGCTTCCAGGATTTGGGATTGCCAGGATTGCCCTGCTGGCCGATGAACCAGGGCTGCCAGGGGCAGTTGGTCGATATGCAGGGCACCTCTTCGATCTCGCACTGGGTGGCCACCGGATTGGTGGTTTCCGGCGTGTTGGCGACCATCATCAGATCGACCTTAGTATCGACGATCAGCTCCTTGGCCACCGCCGCCGCGCGGTTGGGATTGGATTGAGAATCCTTCACCGTCACTTCGATCTGGTAGGTCTTGCCGCCAATTTTAAGACCGTTTTTCACGGATTTGCGGAAATTGTCGACATTGAATTTGTCGGATTCACCAAACGGCGCCAGCGGCCCGGTCTGCGGGCTGACATAGCCGATGCGGATAGTTTTGGACTGCGCCAACGCCGGCATCGGAAAATGGCTCGCCGCCGCCGCGACCGCCGCCGTGGCACCCGCCGTCTTAACGAAACGCCGGCGGCTTAAAGTTTTGCCGTTGCCGGCAACCGGTAATTGGTCTTTGGATTTTTTGGTCATAATAATCAACACCCCTTTTGGTTATGGTTGGCCGTTTGAACAAATTGAAGCCGGAAAATTTTGCGCCAGCCGGGTAATTAGTTGAATGCATTGCCGTCAGCATCGATGGTGCCCGGCAGTCCGCGGACCCGGTCCAGCCAAGCGGTGACGTTGGCCCACTTATCGGTCTCGTAGCCGCTGTCGGGCAGGAACGAGATCGGCGCGAAGCAGGAAATGTCGGCGATGGTCGCATGGCCGCAAGCCAGCCAGTCGCCCCTGCCCAAATGCGCCTCCATCAGACCCAATATGTGATCGCAGCGGGTATGGATTTCTTCGTCCGGGATGGTGATGGCGTCCGGACGGCGCACTTTGGCACGGGCTATCCAGGGGCCGTTGTGCACCTCGTTGGCGGACTTGGACATCCACTCGGCGACCTTGGCTTGACCTTCGGCATCAACCGGGAGCCAATCGAGGCCGAGAATAGAAAGAAGGGTGCGGACCTTATAGCCGTTCACCGAAGCCATGATGGTATGCAGGCGTATCATGGAGATCCCCTACCTCTTAAAATGGCGGCTCAATTCGCCGGGATCGATCAGGTCCGGCGCGATCCAGCCATCCAGATCATACTCGGCCATGCAGGTCTCGGCGAACCCTTTGAGCCTATCGACGGTACCCGTCGCCTGGGCGCCGAACAGGCTATAGCGCCGGATTTCTTCGGTCGAGCCGCCGTAATTGATCTCGTACAGCTCGTGCCGGGCACCGAACTCGGTGCCCAGGCATTCCCACAACAATTTCATCACCTTGACCCGGTCCTCGGCGCTGCTGCCGCCGGAGCCGCGCATATATTTGTCCATGTAATGGCGGATATCTTCGTTCTTGAAATCGGAAGAATGGGAATTCAGGTAAATCAGGCCCGACGCCACGGTCTGCTCGATAATATATTTGACCTGGGTATAGGCCATGGTGGCGATGATCTGATAGGCGTTGCCGGGCTCCATCTTGGGCAGCACGTAATCGCCGATCCAGGGCTGCGGGTCGCGAACCATGGCGTCGGAGAGCGCCCAGAAGAGATTGCGCCAGGCAATCACCTCGCCCACATTGGCCTGCACGCCGCGATATTCCGAGGTGCCGGTAATCTCCACCGCTTTCAGCAATAACCCGGCAATGAAGTCCAGCTTGACCGCGAGCCGGGTGCAGCCATGCACCACGAAGCGCGGAAGGAACCCGGTCTGCGGGAAGAAGTTGTTGGCTTTTTCCACATCCCGGTAGACGAACACGTTCTCCCACGGCACCAAAACCTTATCCATGATGAAGATGGCGTCGTTCTCGTCCAGGCGGCTGGACAGGGGATAATCGAACGGCGAGCCCATCACCGTTGAAGTCATCTCGTATGACGCCCGGCAGATAAATTTCACGCCGGGCGCATCGGTGGGCACCATGAAGACGGCGGCGAACGCCTCGTCCTGCAACGGGATCAGCCCGTGGTGGGCAACGAAGGTATAGTTGGTGAGCACCGATCCGGTGGCCACTACCTTAGCCCCTGAAACGATAATGCCGGCGTCGGTTTCTTTTTCCACATGGGCACAGACATCGCTGGCTTCGTTGGGCGGGCGGTCCCGGTCCACCGGCGGATGGATGATCGCGTGATTGACGAAGGGCATGCGCTCCTGGGTGTATTTGTACCAGCGCGTAGCGTTGTCCTGATAGGGATCATAAAACCCGGCATTGGCGCCCAAGGTCGCCAGAAACGCCGCCTTATAATCGGGCGAGCGGCCCAGCCAGCCATAGGTGATGCGCGCCCATTCGGCGATGGCGTCGCGCCCGGCGATGCAGTCTTCCAGGGTCTTCGGCGCCTTGAAAAACGCGTGGGTCATGCCGCCATTGCCGGTATCGGTGGGCACCAGGATTTTGTCTTTGTGCTTGTCGTCGTGGAGCGCGTCGTAAAGCCGGGCGGTCATGCGGGCGGTGTTACGGAACGCCGGATGCTCGGTCACATCATCGACGCGCTCTCCATAGATATAGACCTCGCGCCCATCGCGGAGGCTGTCCAGATATTCGCCGCCGGTCATCGGGGTGGAATTTTCGATACTGCCGGTGGTGCTCGGCTTGGCGGCGAATTCTTCCGGGCTTTCCGGATGCTTGGCGGCGGGCATGGCTATGGTCCCCAGCTAATTGCAAAACGTCTACTGGGTAGGATAATCCGATTGATTCCCGGCCCGGTCAAGGCAGGTAAAATAAGAGAAGGGCGCGGCGTCTAATCGACCAGATTCTGATCAATATATTCGATCATTTTGGCGACGCTCTCATCGATGCTCAGCTTGGCCGTATCGACGATATATTCGGCGTTTTCGGGCTCTTCATAGGGCGCCGAGACGCCGGTATATTCCGGAATTTTTCCGGCCCGGGCCAGCGCCCAATGGCCCTTGGGATCGCGCCGCTCGCAGGTTTCAATATCGGCGTCGATATATATTTCGTGGAACATGTCGCCGGCGGCTTTCCTGGCAATATCCCGGTCTTCCCGGTAGGGCGAAATGAAGGCGGTGATGACAATAAAACCGGCATCTGCAAAGAGGCTCGCAACTTCGCCGATACGGCGGATATTTTCGGTGCGGTCTTGCGGCGAAAATCCAAGATCGGAGCTCAGGCCCTGGCGCACATTGTCGCCGTCGAGCACATAAGCCTGTCGGCCCAACTCAAACAATTTGTGTTCGGTTTCGATGGCCAGGGTGGATTTGCCGGAACCGGGCAGCCCGGTGAACCAGAGGACGCCGCCCCGATGACTGTTGGCGCCGGCCCGCGCCGCCGCCGAAATGCGATGTTTCACGGTAACCAGGTTTTCAGATTTAATCGCCATTATTGTATCCGCCTCAATTTGCGCCGGCCCAATGCCAGCGCACAGCTTCTAAAAGAATTGAAGGCCGTCTTCAAGCAACTTCGGGCTCCACGTCCAGACGCGCGACGCTGCCTTTGAGGCCATCAGACGGCGCCGGGTAGCGTTGCAGCACCAACGGGTCGTGCCCCGGAATGATGTGGTCCGGGCTTGAGGCCAGCCGGCGCAAAATGGCAAAACCCTCGAGCATTTCAGCAATATTGAAGACCACCGGATAGGGCCGGCCCTCCTCCATGTTGGCGTAAAAATGCGCCGCGTCGGAGGCCAGCACCACCCAGCCGCGCTTGGTCCAAACGCGCATCACCTGCAAACCCATGGTGTGACCGCCGATGCGGTGCAGCGTGATGCCGGGCGCGATTTCCGCATCGCCGTCGTGGAATTGGACGCGGCCCTGGAACAGACGCGCGACCATGGTCATCACGTCGGCGGCCTCAAACGAATGATTGATGGCGCCGTGGCACATATGGCGGCCGGTGGCGAAGGCCATCTCGTCATCTTGAATGTGAAAGCGCGCCTTCGGAAACAGTTCCAGATTGCCGCCATGGTCGTAATGCATATGGCTGATGATGACGTCTTCCACATCCGAGGGTGTAACGCCGATGGCGGCTAAGCCTTGCCCCGGATCGGCCAGAAACTCGCGCCCCCGCCGGGCGCCTACGTCCGATTTGAAGCCGGTATCCAAAACGAACGTGCCGCCCGCACCGATTATGGCCCAGACAAAATAATCCAATGGCATGGGGCCGTCGTGGGGATCGCCGCCGATGAAGTTGGCGGCCGCACCGCGTTCCAGATGGCCGTAGCGGATCGCATAGATCTCGTAAGGTTCGGGGCCTGACACCGGATCAGCCGTCTTCTGGCGGCTTCACTTCGACGCCGGCGCGGGCCTCGACGCATTTGACGAATTCGGAGAAATCCGCATCGGCGCCCAATTCTGCGAGCGCCCGCTCCCAGACGTCGCGCACCGTGGCGGCCAGGGTCATGGGAACGTCCATCGCCTCGCCCTCGGCCAGGGCAAGGGCCACGTCTTTGTGCATGAGCCCGACGGAAAATCCCAAATCGAATTTGCGTGGCAATATGGCGGCCGCGAACTTGCCGTCGGTGGCGGTGTTTTTGCCGGAGCCGGAATTGATCACATCCAGCATGATGCGGGGATCGAGGCCGGCCTTGACCCCCATCACCATGGCTTCCGACGAGATTGCCAAAGCCGTCGCCGAGAGAAGATTGTTGGCCAGCTTCATGGTCTGGCCCATACCGGCTTGCTCGCCCACATGGAAGACATTGCCGATCACCTCCAGCGGCGCCCGCACCCGCTCCAACGCGCCCGGCGCGGCGGCGGCCATCACCGCCAGGGTGCCGGCAATGGCGCCCGATACGCCGCCCGAAACCGGCGTATCGACGACGGCGATATCGGTGTCCGCCAGCGCCGCCGCAATCTCAGCCGCCATGCGCGGCCCGGTGGTCGATAAATCCACATAGGTTTTGATGCGATTGCCGGACGATAAGCCGCCCGGGCCGAGGGCGACCGACTTGACCACGTCCGGGGTCGGCAGGCTGACCAGCACCACTTCCGCCGCCGAGGCGACGGCGGCCGGCGAGGCGGCTTTTTTGGCGCCGAGCGCAACCAGCGCGGCGAGCGCGTCCTCGTTGATATCGTAGATGGTCAGATCAAATCCGGCATCCAGAAGCCGCCGGCACATGGGCGCGCCCATATTACCGACGCCGATAAATCCTACGGCTTCAGCCACAATTCCCCCTTATGATATATTACGCGGCTCGCCCTCTACGGCAATTGACCGGTAGCCAGCCAATGAGCGCATTCGGCGCCCAACTCGGCGTCGGCCAGATTTTCGTATTTCTGGCTTTCCACATCGCTCAGCACGTCGCGCCAGCGGCCATTGACGCCTTTATGGATGAAAGTCTCGGCGCCGCCATCCCAAAACGCACCGCCGAGGGGTACGCTCGCCGTCGCGTTGGCTTTCATGTAGTCAAAGCTGCAATGGTGCAGAATCGTATCCCACTTGGACTCATCGATATCGATATCCAAGAATGCGGCGATCTTGCGTATCTCGCCGGGCATGTCGTCTTTCAAGGCGCCGAAGTGGATCAGATTGACGTTGGGTAGCTCGCGGATGTCCCACCAGGTATTGATATTCTCCCAGAACGACCAGAACGGGAATCCATCCTGATCGAGCCAATCGTGATAATATTGGACAATGGAATCCACCGGCCGGTCGATCGGCGGGCCGACCAGTCCGGGGGTCTCGTTGAGCGCCTCGTACCAGGCGTCGTTGGCGGTGGAATGGTGGTTATAGAGGCTCCAAACGATGTCGCGGCCATCGCGGGCGATATAGATATATTTGACCTTTTCCGAGAACACCAAGGCGTCCACCGGCAGATGGGTCTTCATGAAGCGGCGGTGGGTCTGCGCCTCGACGCCGGCCAGCTTGACCTCGTTCGGCGGGATGCGGAGATCGAGCCAGGGCGACATATCGGCCACCGGCAAGCCTTCTTCGCCGTTAAACAGCAATTGGCTGATGATCTGCTGCACCCAGGTGGTGCCGGTCTTGGCATAGGTTGCGATGATGATGTCATCGTCGCGGAAGGGAAAATCGTTCCAGACGGTGGAATCGAAATGGTTGGTTTCCAGTTCTCTGGTCTTTTGCGGGGTACCTGACATTGCTCTTAACTCCTCCCTGAAGGGTTTTGATGGCGTTATTCTATGCCCGTTAGGGTATCAATTTCACGCAATTTTTAAAGCACCAACGTAATCACAGCTCCGTCAGCGCCCGCCATATGCGTTCCGAGGTGACCGGCATTTCGATATTCTCGATGCCGGTGTGTTTGAGCGCATCGACAATGGCGCTGACGATGACGGCCGGCGCCGGCGTGGTGCCGCCCTCACCCACCCCCTTAACGCCGAGCGGATTGCTGGCAGATGGAATCTCGGAAAAATCGATGCGGAACGGGGGGAAATTGTCGGCCCTCGGCATGGCGTAATCGAGCATGGTACCGGCCACGATCTGACCGTTTGTCTGGTCATGGATGGGGCCTTCCATCAGTGCCTGACCGGCGCCCTGGGCGATGCCGCCATGCACCTGGCCTTCGGCGAGCAGCGGATTGATGAGGCGCCCGCAATCATCGATCTGGGCGTAATCCACCAGCGCCACGCGCCCGGTTTCGGGGTCCACCTCCACCTCGACAATGGCGCAGCCGGCGGGATAGGCGGGCAGCCGCTTTTCCACAAAGCCGGTGCCGTCGAGCCCGCCGCCCAAATCGCCGGGCAAGGCATCGCCCTCTTCGGAAGCCTTGGCCACTTCGAACAGGCTCATGGTGCGGTCGGTGCCCTTAATGGTGAACGCGCCGGCATCGAACGCCACGTCCGTCTCGGCTGCCTCCAGCACATGCGCCGCGATGCGCTTGCCCTTTTCGATGATCGCGTCCGAGGCCCAGCTCAACACCGTGCCACCGAGGCGCATGGAGCGTACCGATTGCGAGCCGCCGCCGACCACGATTTGATTGGAATCGCCGAGCAAGATGCGCACCGCATCGAAATCAA
>CAUZTZ010000083.1:0-13315 GCA_963582805.1 Alphaproteobacteria bacterium | reverse complement strand
CATCCGAAAGATTTTACCCCCATTTGCACCACCGAGCTTGGTTATATGGCCAGCCTCAAGGGTGATTTCGAACAACGCAATTGCAAGACCATCGGCATCAGCGTCGACGGTGTCCCCGAACATGAAAAATGGTCCAAGGATATCGAGGCCTCACAAGGGCACGCGCTGAACTATCCGTTGATCGGCGATCCCGAACTGAAAGTGGTCAAAGCCTACGACATGCTGCCCGACGACGCCGGCGACACCTCCGATGGGCGCACGGCCGCCGATAACGCGACGGCGCGCTCGGTCTTCGTGATCGGGCCGGACAAGAAAATCAAAGCCATGCTCACCTACCCGATGAGCACAGGGCGCAACTTCGATGAAATCCTGCGCCTGTTGGATTCCTGCCAGTTGACCGCCAACGAAAAGGTCGCGACCCCGGTCAATTGGAAGCAGGGCGAAGATGTGGTCATCCTGCCCGCCGTTTCCGATGATGAAGTGAAAGAGAAATATCCCGATGGCTGGAACGCGCCGCTACCCTATTTGCGCTACGTCAAGCAGCCTTGAATTAAAGGTTAGCCAGGCGCGGCATGACCTCGGAAGTGTATAACTCCAGCGAGCGCCCCGCCTCGGCCGCCGACATGGTGCCAAAGAACAGATAGGCGATCAGATAGTTGATACCCAGCGCACCGATCTGTTCGGCCAAGATTTCGGCGATGGTTTCGGGCGAGCCGGCGATGGCCATGCCGACCTTTTGCCAGCTGCCGAAATCCTCTTCCCGGTGCACGTTAAGCCGGCTGGTGAATTCGGTCTGGCCGTGCCGCTTGCGCAGCCAGTTCAGGTGGCCGCAATGATATTCGATCGATGGGGCGGCGATTTCTAAGGCTTCCTCATCGGTTTCGGCGACGACGATATGGCGCAAGGTGCCGATCGCAAGCCCGCCTGGAAACTCGGGTTTCGGATGGGCCGGTTTGCCGTGCGCGGCGAATGCCTCCTGGTACGCATCGATATTTTCCTTGGCCTTCTCGGTCGGCCCGTTGGAGGTGAAATGCAGCCCGTGCTCGCCGGCCCAGGCTGATCCGGTGATGCTGGACGAGCCGTACCAGACCGGCGGGAAGGGGTCCTGCAATGGGCGCAGCGGCATCGGAACATTATCGTAGTTGAAATATTTGCCTTGGTAAGAAAACTCATCGCCGGTCAGCGCTATTTTAAGGCAGTCATAAGCGTCGAAGAAAATTTCGCGGGAATCGGCGTGATCCACATTATGGAAATTCAGCTCGAACGGCGAGACGCCGCGCCCGACGCCAAGCTCAAATCGGCCATTGCTCAAATGATCGAGAATGCAAACCTCCTCGGCCAGTTTGAGCGGCGTCGTTAGGGTCAGAAGATAGACCAGCGGGCCGAGCCGCATGGTTTCGGTGGCGCGCGCCACGGCGCTCAAATAGAGGCCCGGCGCCGGCACCATGTTGAGCGGCGAGGAATGATGCTCGGCCACGTGCAGGCAATAGATGCCGGCCTTGTCGGCGGCGGCGGCGAAGGCGATACGCTCGTCGAATTGTGTCGCCAGCGTGCGGTCCTCGGAGCGTTCCAAATGATCGAAAAGGCCGAATTGCATACTTGTTCCCCCTGATAAATTCTGGCCCGAATGTCTCCCCTGGACCTCAGTCTGACAAGGATTATCTTTGCGACCGGCGCCGGAATGCTAAACTGGGCCAAATTCATCCAGGGAGACGATCATGGGCGATACCCAAACCAAATTATCGGTCAGCCACGCGGCGGACGCGAAATATGAAAGCTTCGGGCCCGGAGGCATTTACCGGACCCGGGATTTAGGGGTAAAGGCGGCCACCGGCGGCGCCTTCGAGGCCCGCGTCCTCGGCGCCGCCGAGCCATGCAAGGGCAGCCTCGGTGCGCACCGCCACGATGTGACGTTTCAGATGTTCTATGTGCTCAGGGGTTGGGGTAAGTTTCACTTCGAGGGCGCCGGCGAGGTAGAGGTGACGGTGGGCTCGGCCGTGCACATGCCGCCCGGTATTGTCCACGATATGGTCGATCATTCCGACGATTTCGAGTTTATCGAGATCCTGTCACCGGCCCAGTTTGATACGCAATGGATGAAACCGGCTAAAGCCGGGGGTTGAAACCGGCTAAAGCCGGGGGTTGAAACCGGCTAAAGCCGGGGGATGAAACCCGTAAACGAATAGCCGGCTCAGCCCGGCGCCGCGCGGGCACTGCGCCTGGCCAGAAACGCAAGTACCAGGATCACCGCCAGCAGGGCGCCGGCGCTAAGCCCCAACGACCAGTGAACGCCGACCAGGGCGCCGCCGAAGCCGATGGTGACGCCGGAAAAAGTCATCAATCCCAGTGCCGACATGGAGTAAAGCCCTAAAATGCGCCCACGCATGGCCGCCGGCGCGCTCAATTGCACCATCGCCTGGGCCATGGCGTTGAACGCCAGATGGGTAAAGCCGACGGCAAACAAAAGCACCACCGCCAACACGAAATTGCTGGCGGCGGCGAAGCCGATGACGGCGGCGCACCACAGCATGGCCAGAACAAAGGCGGAGCGGAGGCTGGGCTGTAGCAAGTTCTTTGCCTCCAGCGCGATGCCGGCGGTCAAGGCCCCGGCGGCGGTGGCGGCGAACAGGATATTGTAGCGGACGCTGGTGCCGACCAGACCGGCGCCGTCGTTCAAAAAAGTGGCGAATTCCGGCATCTGCGCCTGATAGGCGTTGCCGACGAACAAGGACCCCATGCCGGCCAGCAGGGTCAGCGAAATCAAGGTTCGGTTCTTGGCGGCTTCGCGGAACGCATCGATGATGTCGGAAAAGCCGCGAATACTGGCGCCGGATTTCGCGCCGCTTTCGGGCGCCCGGAACTTAGGCCCAAACGGCGCCTTCCACAGCCATATGGTAAGCGGCAAATAGATCAGCACGTTCAAAAACACAGCAACCGCCGGGCCGAGGATGATCATGGCGGCGCCGCCCACCGCCGGTCCCAGCAATAGCCCGAGCGTGCGCGAGGTTGCCAGCAGGCGCACGGCGCTGTGCAATTGTTTTGGCCCGACAATATCGTGCACCAGCATTTGCCCCGCCGGGCCCCAGAATACGCCGGCCAGCCCGTGCACCGACAAGATCACGATGGCATGCCACATTTCCAGGGTGTCGGTCCAAAACAGAACGCCCCAGGCGACCGAGGCGCCCATGAACAGCACCATGCCGATCTGGATGATGCGGCGTGGATCAAACCGGTCGGCGAGAGCCCCAGCCAGCACCGAAAACAACAAAAAAGGCACCCAATGGGATATGACCGCAAAGCCGCCCAGCGCCGGCGAATGAAACTTCTCGAATATCATCCAATAGGAGATCACGTGCTCGACGCTGTCGGCCAGCATGACCAGCGCCGAATAGACAAGGTACGGTCTGGCGCCCGCATGGCGGAGAGCCTGAAAGGCCTTATTGTCGCTGGAGGTGTCGGCGGATGGGGCGGTTTCGCTCATGGCCCCTATGTGCCCGGCAAAATCTTATTTGTACAGACCTTCAATATGCCATTATATATGTGGGCAAATCATAACAAGGCATGGGAAGCTGATATGAGCGTTGAAACTCTGGTTGATCCGGGCGCGCTGCGCGAACAGGTCAAGGACAAGTACCGGGAAGTCGCGGTAGAGCCGGGCGGCACGTTCCACTTCCACACCGGGCGCCCCCTGGCGGCGCGCCTCGGCTATGACGCGGCCCTGGTTGATGCGATGCCCGACGCCGGCGTCGAATCCTTCGCCGCCGCCAAGACTGGCGCCACGGGCACGGTTGTCGGCATCGATATGACCGAGGAAATGCTGGCCAAATCCCGGGCCACGGCGGCTGCGATGGGGCTCGCTAACGCCGAGTTTCGCGAAGGTTTGCTGGAAGACATCCCGGTCGAAGACGGCTGGGCCGATGTGGTCATATCCAACGGCGTCTTTAATCTGTGCGCCGACAAGCAACAGGTGTTTTCCGAAGTGTTCCGCATCTTGCGCCCGGGCGGGCGGCTGCAATTCGCCGATATCGCCAACGGCGCGCCGGTGCCGGAGGGGGCGCTCCATGATATTGATCTATGGACGGCCTGAATTGCCGGTGGCCTGCCGTGTGCGGGCTGGCAGAAGATGCTGGAGGATACCGGCTTCATCAATGTTGAAATCGGTCCCGGCGTCGACACCTTCGGCGGCGCCGGCGGCGAGCCCAATGCGCGCCGCTTCGAAGTGTTCGGCTATCCGTTCCTGGCCCATAAGCCCGGCTGATCGCGCTTACGCCACCGCTCCCAGCCGGTCTTCGATTTCAGGCCCGTTGGCGTCGTAGCGGTAGGCGCGGAACACCGAATTGATCATGCCGCCCTGCCAGGGCCCGCCGAACCAGGGGGAGACATACTCCCACACGGTCTCACCCTCGGTTGTCACCTCGAAAATTCGCCCGGGCAGGCCCTCGCAGATCAGCGTGTTGCCGGACCATAAGCGCTGGGCGCCGGAAATGTTGGGGCTGAATAAGCTGGGCCGGGGCGAGCCACGATAGACCCAGGCGTCTTCGCCGGTTTCGGGGTTCAATTCCACGACGCGGGAATGATAGACGCCGGTCTCCACATGGATGCCGTTGGCGAACAATAGGATGTTGCCGTTCTCAAGCATTTCGGCGTCGTGCTGCTGGCCCCAGCTGTCGTCCCGGCGATGCCAGCGAACTTTGCGGGTTTCTTTGGCAACGATGGCGATGATGGAAAATTTGCGAAAGCTGAGGATCAAATCGCCGCCCGGCGTCTCGGCGACGGAATTGCAATGGGCAAATTCTTTTCGCGTGCTCATCGGGTGCAGCGGCTCGGCCAGCAATGTTTCGTCTTCATGGGCGTGCCATTCCCATACAGTATCCCCCGCCGGGTTCACTTCACGGAGATAATCGCCCCACATGATGCCGCCTTTGTCTTCGCTGCCAAAGGTTGCTCCTTGGACCTTGGCGGCGGCGCCCGCGGGCATTTCCTCCCATCCGATATAGACCGTGTTGCCGTTGGATAGCCGGCGGAAATCGTGGTGCTGATGATCGTCCACATATTCCCAGACGATATTGCCGTCCCAGTCATATTCGCGCAAAAGCCCGCCCTTGCCGCCGCCCGGGTTGGGACCGGTGGCCAATTCTCCCGACCACAACAGATGCCCGCCGGGCAGCATATAGGCGTAATTGCCGGGTTTTGACGGCGTCTGCCAAGAATGGCGCACCGCGCCGTTCATGCCGATCAAATGGACGCCTTCGCATTGTAACGGGGCAATCAGCGTAAAGCCCGCCGTGGCGCGCTCGGGCGCATGGCTCCATAGGCCGGTCTGGCGGTATCGCATGGGGTAATCTCCGAACTGGGGCGTTTCGCTATTGATGTCGGGATCGGAACCTGGATGCAAGACCGCAGCGATGCGCCTCAGATCGAAAAGTCGACGTCGTCCCAGCGAGAGCCTTCCAGCTCCAGCTCGGCTTCGCGCCAGGCGTTGATGCCGCCGATCATGTTGACGGTGCCGGTAACGCCAACCTTGGCCAGTTGTTTTTGCGCGGCCGCCGAGCGTTTGCCCACCTGACAGACGAGCACGATTTTGCGGCCCAATTGGGGAAACAAATCAACTTCCAGGAACGATAGCGGCAACAGGAAGGCGCCGGGAATATGTTCAAAGGCGTATTCGTGAACCTCGCGCACATCGACCAGGACGATCTCGCCGGCGCTTAGCCATTGCGCCACCGCATGCACATCGGCTTCCGGCAATTGTGCCGCCGCCTGATCGTTCATGTAATTTCCTCAGGCTTTTGCTCAACAATTTGTATTTTATAATGAACAACAGCAAATTTGAACCATTCACCGGCAAAGGACAGCGCGCCCGGCGGAATAGACTTACCGCCACCGCCCGCTTATGATTTCGGCCACACATATAAGGGGAGGAGTTCGTGGTATCACTGCAAACAATTTCGCCAAGAACGCCTAAGGGCCAGCCGCTCGAGTTGGAGATCGGCGGGCGCAGGGTGGCGGCGTTCGTGTCCGTCCATCATTCCGGCGCCGGTCCCGGTATTTTGTTGTTGCCCGGCGGCGGCATCGATCCTTGCATGCGCGCCCGCGCCGATTTGTTTGGCGAGGAAGGTTATTGCGTATTGGCCATGGACTTAGGCGATGCCGCGTCAACCGGCGACGTGACGGAAGCGGCAAATCTGCTGCGCGCCATGCCGCAGATGGAGGGCAAGACAATCGCCATCGGCCACGGCTCCGGCGGCGCCCTTGCCCTGGCCGCCGCGCCCAAAGCCGGCTTCGATTGCGTCGTTGCCTTCGATGCCGCCGGTGTTGACGAAGAGACACTGAGCGATCGCCCCTGTCCGGTGGCGCTTCTGTTCGGCACCATGGGTTCCGCCGATGCCGCCGCCGAGGTCCAACGCCTCAGCGCCGATTTCAATCGAAAAGACGGCTCCGGCATTTATGAGTTCGCCGATGCCGCGCCGCAATTTTCGCTGCCCGGACGGGGCGGCTGGGACAAGCGCGTCGATAGCCTCGCTCATTCCCGCGCCCTCGAAATCATGCGCCGCATCGCCGGGCCCTATTATGATCTGGTGGGCCTGTTCGCCGACCATGTGCGGCACGAGTTTGAGACCCTGGACGTGGACGCCACCATGGCGACCATGGTCGATGAGCCATATGTGAACCACGTGCCGACCCTGTCGGGCGGCGTTGGCCATGATTTGCTGAAGCGCTTTTACAAATATCATTTCATCGGCCAGAACGCCAAGCAGCGGGACAGCGTCACCGTCTCGCAAACCATCGGACCGGACCGGATAGTGCTGGAATCGGTGGTCCGCTTTCGCCATGACGCGGTGATCGACCGCATGTTTTCGGGCATCGAGCCGACCGGCAAATATGTGGAGATGGCCCTGGTGCTTTTGGTGAAGTTCCGGGGCGACCGGGTCTGTCACGAACATATCCATTGGGATCAAGGCTCCGTCTTGGCGCAAATCGGCGTCCTCGACGCCACAAATCTGCCCATCGCCGGGCCGGAAGCGGCGCACAAACTGCTCGACGAAACCCTGCCGTCCAACCAGTTTATGCTGGACGTCTGGGCGACCAGCGAGGGCAAACCCCTATGAGCGTCAACCAGCCGCCTGAATTTATTTGGCCGGACGATGACATTTCCAGGGTTCCGTATCAGGTCTATACGGACGCCGAAATCTACGCCCGCGAGCAGGAGCGGATTTTTCAAGGCCCCACCTGGAATTTCCTCTGCCTGGAGGCGGAGCTGCCCAACCAAGGCGATTACAAGACAACGTTTGTGGGCGAGGCGCCGATCATCGTCACCAGGGACGAAGACGGCGGTCTCAATGGGCTGGTCAACCGCTGCGCCCACAAGGGCGCGCTGGTTTGTTACAAGCCTTGCGGCAATTCCCGCCATCTGACCTGCGTCTACCACAATTGGTCTTATGATTTGCAAGGCAATCTGGCGGCGGTGGCCTTTTCCAAGGGCGTTGGCGGGCAGGGCGGCTTGCCGGCCGATTTCGAGACCGCGTCGCATGGCCTGGAGCGCTTGCGCATCGAAACCTATCGCGGCCTGAT
Source organism: Alphaproteobacteria bacterium (assembly GCA_963582805.1). Lineage (GTDB taxonomy): Bacteria > Pseudomonadota > Alphaproteobacteria > Rhodospirillales > UBA2165. The sequence continues at coordinate 5,743 of CAUZTZ010000083.1, read as the reverse complement.
TTTCGGCACGTTCGATGCCGCGACGCCGGCCTTCGCCGATTACATGGGCGCCGAATTGCTGGCCAGTATCGACCGGGTGCTGATCAAGCCCTTGAAGGTGCTCGGCTATCATAGCCAGATGCTGCCCAACAATTGGAAGCTCTATGCGGAAAATACCCGCGACAGCTATCACGCCAGCCTGCTGCATGTGTTCCACAATACGTTTGGCATCGTGCGCCCGAACATGAGCGGCGGCGTCCAAATTAGCGATACCGGCTGGCACCATCGTTCCTATGCCGAGCGGGTGCCAGCCGGCGACGCACAAATCGACAAAGAAAACGTGCGTTCCCTCAAAGATCAGTACAGCCTGGAAGACGCGTCCCTGATGGAGCATGTGGAGGAGCTTGGCGACACCGTCACCAATTCGATCCAGACCGTGTTCCCGTCTTTGGTGATCCAGCAGATTTTAAACGCCCTTGCGGTGCGCCAATTGGTGCCGAGGGGACCGGATCGCTCGGAATTGTTCTGGACCATCTTGGGCTTCGAAGACGACGACGACGCGCTTTTGGAATTGCGCCTGAAGGCCAACAATCTGGTCGGCCCGGCGGGTTTCGTGTCGATGGAGGATGGCTGCGCCGGCGGCCTGGTGCAGCGCGGCGCGGCCGCTGATCGGTTGGCGCGGACGGTGATGCCCATGGGCGGGGGCGGCATCGAGCCCAGCGTCGGCTCCCGCGTCACCGAAGCGGCGGTGCGCGGCTTTTGGAAAGGCTGGCGGGAATGCATGGGGATATGAATACGGATCAGAGCCTGCGCTTCCGCATCGAGGATTTGTTTACCGGTTATGTGCACGCCATCGATGACGACAGGCTGGAAGATTGGCCGGACTATTTCACCGATAAAGGGCGCTACCGCATCATCACACGGGAAAACCATGAGCGGGATTTGCCCGCGGCGCTGATTTATTGCGATGGCAAGGGTATGCTGCGCGACCGCATCTCCGCCATGCGCAAGGCCAACGTGTTCGATCCGCAAACCTATTGCCATACAGGCGGCGCCGTTCAGGTGCTGACCGCCGATGAGGTTGGCATAGCTGTGCGCTCCAACTTCACCGTGATCCGCACCATGAACGACGGCGCCATGTCGGTGTTCGCCTGCGGGCGTTATTTGGACCGCATCATCGAAGAAGACGGCGCGCTCAAATTTGCCGAGCGTACCGTGGTCATCGATTCTCGGCGCATCGATACGCTTCTGGTTATTCCGCTCTAGCTGTGAGCCTGCCTCGACCCGCCACCTGCAATGGTTTAGGTTGCATAAAAATATCGGGAGGAGGCTTCCATGCAGATGCAAACTCTGGCGCATATTGGCGAACGGTTGGAGCGCGGCGAGACCAGCAGCCGGGCGCTCACCGAAGAAGCGCTGGCGCGCATCGAAGACCCGGACGGGGAGGGGCCGGCGGCTTTCGTCCGCGTCTTTCGCGAACCCGCCTTGGCCGCCGCCGACGCCAGCGATGCCTTGCGCAGCCAAGGTGTGTTGCCGTCGCCCATGGCCGGCATTCCGTTCTCGATCAAAGACCTTTGCGACGTCGCCGGGTTGACCACCAACGCCGGCTCGGTGGTCATGCGCAATTCAGCACCGGCCAAGCAAGACGCGCCCGTGGTTGCCCGCCTGCGCGCCGCCGGGGCGGTGATTATGGGCACCACCAACATGACCGAGTTCGCGGTCGGCGGGCTTGGCCTCAATCCCCATTACGGCAATTGCCGCAACCCTTACGACCGGGAAACCGGGCGCGTGCCGGGCGGCTCGTCGTCGGGCGCCGCGGTTTCGGTCACCGATGGCATGGCGGCGGCCAGCCTTGGCACCGATACCGCCGGCTCGGTGCGCATCCCGGCAGCCATGTGCGGCCTCGCCGGCTTCAAGCCGACCGTGGGGCGGGTGCCGACCGAAGGCATATTTCCGCTCTCGACGACTTTGGATTCGGTCGGGCCCTTGGCCCCCAGCCTCGCCTGTTGCGCGCTGGTCGACGCTGTTTTCGCCGGTGAGGACCCGCGCCCGCGCCCGCCGGTACCACTAGCTGGGCTGCGCTTCGGCGTGCCGGACACATTGGTCACCGATGATCTGGCTCCCGAAGTGGCCGCCGCGTTCGAGAAGTCCTTGGGGCTTTTGTCGAAAGCCGGGGTGCGCATTGAAGATGCCAGCGTGCCCGGCCTGGACGAGCTGGCCACGGTCGGGCGGGTGCGCTTTCCGTCCCAGGTCGAAGGCTATGCCATTCACCGGGAACGGCTCGAACATTCCTTCGATGATATGGACCCGCGCATCGCCGAGCGTTTGATGGGCGGCACAACGATGAGCGGCGCCGATTATTACGACGTGCTGCGTTTCCGCGAAGACCTGATCGAACGCTCGGCCAGGGTAACGCGCAACTACGACGCCATTGTCATGCCCACCATCCCGGTGATCGCGCCGCCCATTGCCCAGTTTGAAGGCTCTGACGAGGCCTTGCGCGATCCCTTTATCATCGTCATCCGCAACGCCTCCATCGCCAATCTTTTGCAACGCTGCGCCCTTTCGATCCCGTGCCACATCGCGGGCGAAGCACCGGTGGGCTTCATGCTCATGGGCGAGGCGATGCGCGATCACCGGTTGGCCGCCATCGGTCTTTCGGTGGATCAATTGCTCAACCCGAATATTCTCTGAGGGAGCCGAATTGGTGCCCACATCTGTTGCCATTGCCGGACTTGGAACCATCGGAATGAAGGTGGCCGAAGCCTTGCACGCCGGCATCAAGGGGATGGAACTGGTGGCGGTTTCCTCTGGCGGCGCCGAGAAAGCCGAAGCCAGGCTGGCCGAGGCCGGCATAAGTGTGCCTGTGCTGAACAATGAGGATCTGGCGGCGGCGGCGGAAATCATCGTCGAATGCGCGCCGTCGGTGGCCTTTAAAGATATTGCCGCGCCGGCGCTGGCGGCCGGGCGCACCCTGGTCACGGTAAGCGGCGCCGCGCTGCTGGATGCGCCGGAGATGGTTGCGCTCGCCGAAAAGAACGGCGGCAAGATCATCCTCGCCACCGGCGCGCTTTTGGGTTTGGACGCGGTGCGCGCCGCTGCCGAAGGCGAGATTCGCGAAGTGCGCATGGTCACCAGGAAACCGCCGCGTTCCCTCGATGGGGCGCCGTACCTTGCCGAACACGACATAGACGTGATGGCGCTGACCGAGCCGTTGATGGTTTTCGAAGGCACGGCCCGGGAAGCGGCGCGCGGCTTTCCGGCCAATTTGAATGTGGGCGCCGCCTTGTCCCTGGCGGGCACCGGCCCGGACGCCACCCGCATCGAAATATGGGCGGACCCGGGGATCGAGCGCAACACCCACACCATCCACGTGGACGCCGACACGGTGCGCTTTTCCATGACCATCGAGAACGTGCCATCCGAGGAAAACCCCGGTACCGGCCAGGTCACGCCGCTCAGCGTTATTGCCACCTTGCGCGGAATTGCCGAGCCCTTGCGGGTCGGGACTTAATCCAGCATCGCAAACACGCGGGCCGGGGAGCCGTCGAGGCCTTCCAAGGCCAGTGGCACCGCGACCAGGGTGAAATCATCGTCGCCAAGGGCGCCGATATTGGTCAGCATTTGAATGATGATGATCTGGTTGCCGAGCAGCAATCGGTGATTGATGCCGGGTTTTTCCGGCGCCCCGTCCAGGTTCCAAAAGGCAATCTCGGGGAAAAAATCAATGGCGACGGCGGAAACCCTGCGTTCGATCATCAGGTGCGAAACGGTTTCGTCGAGGCCGATCATATCGTCCCAAAAATTTTGGCCACCCCACGCCCGGTCGGTCCAGCCGGTGTACAGCACCGGAATGACGCTGGCATCGAAGTCCACGCCCGAGGCCAATATCATATCGGCGGTGATCAGCGAATTGGGCGCGGCATGGTTAAGCGGTATGACCCGGCCTTTTTTGACGACGCTTTCGAGAGGCACCTCGTCGATGGTCCAGCCTTCTTCCAGGAAATGCATGGGCGCGTCTATGTGGGTGCCGCTATGGCCGAGGATTTCCAGGCGGGAGACCATGGAGAGCCCGACATCGGGATCGTCGGCGACTTCCAATCCGCGGCTACGGATGCCGTCCAATTGCTTTTCTGACACCGCCGACAAGACCACGCAGCGGGTCGGGTTCTCGTCGTAATGGTGCAGTTTCGGAATGCCGATCATATGGCGGTTGATCTTGAGGCTCAGATCGACGATGCGCATGGCGATGTCTCCCGTCAGCCCTCGCTCAGCCAGCCATCGACCGCCGCCCAAAGCGGGTCGGTCCGATCGGTATAAAAGTGATCACCGCCATCGATGACGGCGCAGCTTGCGTTGTCGGTGCCATCGGCAAACTCGGTGACCCGCTCGGCCAGGCCGCCGAAGCCGAAGCGGTCGATATTGTCCGGCACGTTGCCCTCTAGGCCGCCGAACAATACCAGCAGCGGTGCCGAGATGGCGGGCAGGTGCTTCATGATGTCGTAGCGTTCCTCGGGCCCGTATTTGTCGAAGAATGTGCGTGTCGACATCAGTGCCCCGGTGGGCACGGTGATGGCGAACACGGTTTCCATTTCGCCGGCGTCTTTGAGCTTTTGCGCAAACACCACCTGGTCGCCAAAAATCTCGCCGTCGTTGCGGGCCAGATATGCCGAGTACGAAAAGCGCGGCGGCGAGGAGGCGATCACGCAGCGGATGCGTTCGTCCTTCTCGCACCCCATGTAATAGATGGTTTTTACCGCGCCCAGGCTGTGACCCCAAAGACCGATGCGCTCAAAGCCTTGGTCTTCGGCAAAATTGATCCATGCTTTCCAGTCGATGCGGCAATCGTCGATGATTTCAAACGCGGCGCCGAGGCGGCCTTGGGGCAGGTGGTTGTAAGCCAAATCGTGGCCCCGGTTGTTGACCCGCATAACGGCGCAGCCGCGCGCCAGAAAATTTTCCGCCATGGGATTGTGAAAATGGGCTTTGTAAAAGTTGGAGCCGACGCCGTGATGCATGATCACGCAATCGATAGGCAGATTGCATTCGACGTCCGCATCGGGCCGTCGAACAACCCCGTCTAGTGTCACCTCGTCCGGCGTTTGGATGCTAACCAAATCAACCAACATTCCCGCGTCCCTCAAATATTCCGCCGTTCATTCGTTGCCTGCAAAGGCATCATGCAGCACAATGCCATTCAAACATTTGGCAAGGCGCGCAACAACCGGATTTCGGGAGGGATAATCGCATGGCCACATTTGTTTTGATTCACGGCGCCTGGGAAGCCGGCTGGGCCTGGGATTGGATGGTCCCTTACCTCACCGATGCCGGCCACCAGGTGCACGCGCCGTCGCTGACCGGGCTGGGCGAGCGCTCGCACCTGTTAACGCCAGACGTCAATCTGGAAACCCATATCGAGGATATTCTCGGGCTGATGAAGTGGCGGCGGCTGGAGAATGTAACCCTGGTTGGTCATTCCTACGGCGGCGCGGTCGCCACCGGCGTCGCCGACCGGGCGCCGGAGCGGGTCGGATCGCTCATCTATCTGGATGCATTCATGCTAAAAGAAGGCCAATCGTTAAGCGATCTGATGATCCCGGAGCGCGCCGAGACGATGCGCAACTATGCCGAGGAGAAGGGCGAGGGTTGGTACCTGCCGCCATTCCCGCCCGATTTTTGGCATGTGACGGACCCGAAGGAAGCCGCCTTTCTGGACGAGCTGTCGACGGCGCACCCTTACGCCACCATGCTGCAAAAGCTTGAA
>CAUZTZ010000082.1:0-13355 GCA_963582805.1 Alphaproteobacteria bacterium | reverse complement strand
GTTCTGCTGCGCCCCAAAAGCCGGGGCAGCGTCACCCTGGCCAAAAACGGTGATGGCTTCAAACCAGTCATCAATCCCCATTTTTTCGAAAAGAAAGAAGATCTGGAAACGCTTTTGCAGGGTTTCAAGGAATCCCGCCGCATCTTGCAGGCCGAGCCCTTTCAGCAATATGAGCCGTTCCACTACCAGCCCGAATGCGCCGCCTCCGACGACGATCTACGCCAATATATTCTGGATAACTCGGCGACCATTTTCCATCCCGTCGGTACCTGCAAAATGGGATCGGACGCTCGAGCGGTGGTCGATGCCAGGCTTCGGGTGCACGGGCTTCAAGGTTTGCGCGTCGCCGACGCCTCGATTATGCCGACCATCTGCGGCGGCAATACTTCCGCGCCGGCCATCATGATTGGCGAAAAAGCCTCCGACATGATTAAGGAAGACAACCCCTAGATCGCCTTAGCCCACCGCCGCCCAAGAGGGGGCGTATTCGTCGATGGTGGTGCGCCGCATATCGCGCTTGTATTTCAAATCCTCGAAGGTTGTGCCCCGGTGCAGGGTGCAGCGGTTGTCCCAGATCACCAGATCGCCGGTCCGCCATTTGTGGCTGTAGACAAATTCATCTTGCGCCGCGATATCGGTCAATTCCTGGATAAGCGCCGCGCCCTCGGCCGCATCCATGCCGATGATGCGCCTTGCGTGGGCGCCGGCCATATAGGCTTTGCGGTTTGAGCGGGGAATGGTGCGCACCAGCGGATGCATCACCGGCGGCAGACTTTGTTCGTACGCAAGGGTAACCGCGGTCATGCCGCCTTTTTCGCGGGAATGCCAGATGCAATGCTCGGCCACCAGATCCTCGATGCGCGCTTTCATCGCGCCGGACAGCGCATCGTAGGCGGCGCGGGCATCGGCGAAATCGGTGTTGCCGCCTTCCGGCGGAACGATGCGGCCCGACAGCATCGACCATTTGGTCGGCATCGGATTGAAGGACGAGTCCGTGTGCCAAAGCCGGTCGCCGGCGCGCATCACCCGGCGTGGATGATCGGGGCTAAGAATCTCGCCGTCAAAATCCAGATTGCCCGCATCGAACAGATATTTCGGCAAGCGGTTCTTGCGGGTTGGATCGCCCGACGCCGCGCCGGTGGGAGATTCGCGCGGCCCGAAATAGGCGGCGAAGGCGATTTGCTGATCATCGGTGATATGTTGATCGGGCAGCACCACAACGGCGTGCTCGGCCATGGCGTCTTCGATGAAATCGATCAGCTCCGGCGTCATTTCGGCGCCCGCGTCGAAACCGGTAATTTCGGCGGCGAAATGGGGGTTCAGTTTTTTGATGTCGAATGTCATGTGCGTGACCGGCCCTTAAATTTCGATGCCGCCACAATAACCCGGAACCTCGCCTAGTTCAATTTGCTGGGCAGATCCTGGATGGCATCGTCAATGAGACTGGCGGCCTTGTCGCCCTGGACCTCGTCGGCAAGCAAGGTGCGCGTCGCGTCGATGGCCAGATCGGCGGCGATGGCGCGCACCTCCGAGGTGGCTTCGGCTTCGGCCTGGGCAATACGGTCGACGGCCTGTTTTTCCCGGCGCTTGAGGGAGGCTTCCAGATCATCGGTCATGCGTTGGCGCAAACTTTGCGCTTCGTCGCGGGCGGTGGCGATAATATCTTCACCCTCTTTTTCCGCCTCGGTCAGTTTGCGCTTTGTGGCGGCCAGGAGGTTCTGCGCCTCTTCGCGAAGCAAGGTGGCTTCTTCGATGCGCGATTGAATTTCCGCGATTTTTTCATCCAGGGTCTTGGTGGCAAAGCCCCAGACCGGCTTGAACAACATGCCAACCAAGATGACAAAGGACACCGCGACCCAGAATGTGGGCGCGTGCCAGAACGGCGCGGCGGCGGCGCCCGATGTGGCCGCATAGGCGGTGCTGATAATCACTTTCTTGCCTCCAATGCCTTGTCGACGGCGGCAACCACGGCGGCGTCCGAGGGTTTGACGCCGATCAGCCGTTCGGTGGCGCCCGCCGCCGCATCGACGGCGGCTTCACGGATGCCGGACACCGCGTCCTGTTTGGCGGCGGCGATGTTTTCTTCCGCCGCTTTGATCTGCTCGGCAATTTCGCGACCCAATTCTTCCTGGCGGCGGCTGGCTTCGTCGGCGGCGGCGCGGGCGGCGTCCTGAATGGCGCCGCGCGCTTGTTCGCGGGCCTGAACCAGCGCCGCTTCATAGGCTTGCGCATCGGCCTCGGTCTCGGCGCGCAGCTGCTCGGCGCTATCCAGGTTGTCGTCGATTTTTTGCTGGCGTTCTTCCAGCACCTGGCCGATACGCGGCAAAGCCACGCGCGCCATCAGCACGTAAAGGAGAACAAACGCTATTCCCAGCCAGATGAGCTGGGTCGGAAATGTGGAGATATCAAATTGAGGCATCGATGCTCTCGAAGCTATCGGGCGCGCGCTTGGGCAGAAGATACATCCGCCGAAGCGCGTCCCATAAGCGTCAGCCGAAGAGAATGATCAGCGCGATAACCAGCGCGAAAATCGCCAAGGCTTCGACCAGGGCGAAGGAAACCCACGCCGTCGTCGTGATCGCGCCGGCGGCGCCCGGGTTGCGCCCAACGGCGGTGATCAGCGCGGCCCAGATCAAGCCAATGCCGATGCCGGGGCCGACAAAACCCAAAGTGGCCAAGCCGGCGCCGATGACCTTAGCGGATTCAATATCCATAATTTATGTTCCTTTCAGAGGTTTAGGAATTTCTGTATTTGATGAAAAATCAATGCAGGTGAACCGCATCGGAGATGTAGATGCAGGTCAAAATCGTGAAAATGTAGGCCTGCAGGAATGCGATCAGGAATTCGAGAGCGGTCACCGCAACCAGCCCGGCAACCGGAATGACGCCAAAAATGCCGAGCGGAATGACGAAGCCGGCGAGCACCTTCAACAAGGTATGCCCGGCCATCATATTGGCGAACAGGCGGACGCTCAAGGAGACCGGGCGCGACAGGTACGAGATGATCTCGATCGGGATCAGCAGCGGCGCCATCGCTATCGGAACCCCCGGCGGCAGGAAAAACGAGAAGAATTTCATGCGGTGCTTGGCGATGGCGATCACCGTTATGGCGATAAAAATAAAGGCCGCCATGGCGAAGGTCACCGCCAGATGGCTGGTATAGGTGAAGCTGTAGGGGATCATGCCGAGGATGTTGCCGAACAACACGAATATGAACAATGTAAAGACAAACGGGAAGTAGGGTTTGCCTTCCTTGCCCACCGTGTCGGACAGCATTTTGGCGATAAAGCCGTAGCTCAGTTCCGCCAGCAACTGCCAGCGGCCAGGCACCAGGGCGCGTTTGCGGACGCTCAGCACCATCATCGCCGAGGCCGCCAGAATGGCGATAATCATAAAGGCCGAGGAGTTGGTGAACGATACGTCGAGATCGCCGATCCGGATCGGTATCCAGGGCGTGATTTCAAATTGTTCCAGAGGGTTATGTGCTTCAGCCACTCAATCTTTCTCCGCATCGAGGCCGGATGTATCGCCTTTATCGCTTTCTTGGCCGCTCACTTGGCCGCTGCCGCGGCGGTAGCCGGCTCCATACTTGAAGCCGTTGGCGAGGCGATAAATACTCAAAAATCCAGCCATGCTCCCCAATAGGGTAAATACAATCATCAACCAAGGTTTGGTGTCCAGCCACCGGTCCATAAAGATTCCGATGCCGATTCCAACCCCCAATGCCGCGATCATTTCGGTTCCGATGCGCCCGGCCAGAGCCAATCCGCTTCGCCGAGCCACCAACACTTCCCCGCTTTCCGCAACGCCGCTGGAACCCGCATCATGGCCGCGCAAGCGGCGAATGCGTGTTTTAAAATCTTCGTCGGACCGTGGATCGATTTCCTCGTTCATCGCGAAGAACTCCACCGCCAAATGCAGCCGGGGTAAGGGCCGAAAACTCCTTCCGATAGAAGTCGCGCCATTGAATTCGCGGGGACCATATCTGCCGCACCCATGGCTGTCAAGGATCAAAGGTTGCGGCTTAACTATATGAAATATAACAATTAAAATGGATGCTTAAGCGGTCGCACGCAATTCCATGGCCTGGCCCAAGTCGACCGAAACCAGTTGCGAAACGCCTTGTTCGCCCATGGTCACGCCGAACAATCGATCGACCCTGGCCATGGTCATGCGGTGATGGGTGATGACCAGAAAGCGGGTCGACAGGGAATGGGAGATTTCCTCGACCAGGGAGCAGAACCGGTCCACGTTGGCATCGTCCAGCGGCGCGTCCACTTCGTCGAGCACGCAAATCGGCGCCGGATTGGTCATGAACACGGCAAACAGAAGCGCCAAGGCGGTCAGCGCCTGCTCGCCGCCGGACAGCAGCGACAGAACCTGCAGGCGTTTCCCCGGCGGGCTGGCCATAATCTCCAAGCCGGCTTCCAGGGGATCGTCGGATTCGGTCAGCGTCAAATGGGCGCGGCCGCCGCCGAACAGGCGCACGAACAATTCCTGGAAGTGGGTGTCCACTTCTTTGAAGCTGGCCAGCAATCGCTGGCGCCCCTCCCGGTTCAGATCCGAGATGCCGCGCCGCAATTTGTCGATGGCGGCCAGCAGATCGCCGCGCTCCGAGACCAGCGTTTCCATCTGCTCGGCCAATTCCTCGGCCTCGGTTTCGGCGCGAAGATTGACAGGTCCCATATTTTCGCGCTCCCGGATCAGGCGCTCGACCCGCTTTTCGGCGGCCTCCAGGGGCGGCAAATCGGCGTCTTCCTTGGCCCCGGCAATCTCGCGCAATTGATCGGGCGCACTGCGCAGCCGGTCGTTGATGCGCTCGGTCAGGGCGGCGGCGGTCTGGTTGGCCTGCTCGACGGCGGCTTCGGCGCGCACCCGGGATTCGCGCACTGCCGCAAGCCCGGCGTTGGTTTCGCGCAACAACTTGTCGGCCTCGAACAATCTGGTCTCGCCGGCGGCCAGCTTGTCGGCGAAGCCGGTGCGCTCGGCCTCGGCTTTTTCGGATCGCTCCGCCAGTTCGGTGCGCCGGCGTTCGATGTCGGAGGGCTGATCGGCCAGCCGTTGCAGCTCTTCGCGTAAATCATCGCCGCGCTCGCTCAGCTGGCCCTGGCGCTCGGCGGCGCCCGATTTGCGTTTCTCCCAAGATGCGATTTCTTCACCGATTGCACCCAAGCGCCGGCGCCGGTCGTCGGCCCGCCGGTTCAGGGTTTCGGACGCACTTTGCGCTTCCACCAAGCGAGTCCGCTGGGCATCCACGCCGGCGCGCATTTTCGCCGTCTCGGCGCGCACCGGCTCGATATCCGACATTTCCTCGGCGCCGGCTTGCAGTTCGGCCGCCGCGCCCGCCGCCTCTTCCAGATCTGATTTTATGCGCGCCGCGCCTTCTTCGCGGGCCGCCAGCCGGGATTGGCTTTCGGTGGCTTTTTGCCGGATGGCGGCCAGGGCTTCGCGAGCCTCGGCCAGCCCGTTGGCGGCTTGGCGCGCCGCGCCATTGGCTTCGGCTTCCAGGCGCGCCGCTTCGCTGGCGCCGCTGCGGGCCGTATCGGCGCTTTCCTTGGCATCGGCGGCGGCGCTCCTGGCGGCATCCATCTCGGTGCGCGCGCTTTCCAGCCGGTTGCGCTGTTCGAGGCGCACCGCCGCGCCGGTGGGCGCTTCGGCGGCGGCGTAATATCCGTCCCAGCGCCAGAAGGCGCCGTCCCTGGTCACCAGCCGCTGGCCCTGGTGGAGCAGCGGCTGCAAACGCCAGCCGGTTTTCACATCGGCGACGATGCCGATCTGGCTTAGCCGCCGGTTCAGCGGATCGGGGCCTTGGACATGCTCCGATAATGCCTCGGCGCCACTGGGAAGCGCCGGTGCATCGTCATTTTGGCTGGCAATCTGGTGCCAGTGGACCGGCGCCGCCTCGTCGGTCGCCGCCGACAAATCGTCGCCGAGGGCTGCGCCGAGGGCCGCTTCCAGGCCGCTATCGACGGCCAGCGTATCGACAACCGGCGGCCAAAGATCGGGATCGCCAAGTTCGAGCATTTCGGCGAGGGCTTTTTCCTCCGCCTCCAGGCGCGCCAATTCATTGATCCGGGATTGGGCGGCTTCGGTGGCTTGGTCGGCCGCACCTTGGGTTTCGCGGCGCTTTTCGGTGGCCGCCTCGGCGGCGCTGGCGGCGCTCGAAGATGCTTTGCCGGCGCTCGCCGCTTCCGCTTCCGCTTCGGCAATTTTGGCCGGATCAATGGCATCGCTGCGTAAGCTAGTGATCTGGCTGGTGAATTCCGCATCGCTGCCGCGCAAGCGTTCGATGCGCCCGGCCAGCTGTTGGCGGCGGGCGCCGAGATCGGCGCCGCGGGCTTCCAGACCGGCCAGTTTTTCGGTCAATTCGGTAAGGCTGTTTTCGCCCCTTTTGGTGGCGGCGCGCTGGACTTCCAATTCGGCTTCGGCGGCCTCGGCCAACGCCTCTTCGTCCTTGCCGGCGCCGCCGATTTCCGTGGTCTCTTGATTGAGCCGCGCCATGGCCGCATCGGCGTCTCCCGACAAGGCGATCTCGCGGTTTAAATCTTCGCCGATCTGCTCCAGCCGGGCTTCGCGTTCGATGCGCGCCGCATCCAGCCGGCCGGCCTCTTCGTCCAGATTTTCGCGGGCCAGGGTCAGGCGTTGCAAGGCCGCGCCGGCGGCGGCTTCGGCGCCGCGAAGTTCGGGCAATCCGGTAGCCGCCTCGGCCTGTGCGGTTGCGGCCTGGGCGGCGGCGGCGGTGGCCACGCCGACGGCGCGCTCGATCTCGGCAAGGCCGGCCCCGGCGGCCTCCAATTCGGCCTCGGCATTGTTCCAAAGAATGAGGAACAGAGTGGCTTCGGCTTTGCGGACATGGTCGTTGAGGTTGCGGTAGCGCGATGCCTGGCGGACCTGTTTTTTGAGGCTTTGCATTTGCGCTTCGAGGGTAATCAGGATGTCGTCGAGACGCTCGAGATTGGTTTCGGCGCCGCGCAAGCGAAGCTCGGCCTCGTGACGGCGGGAATGCAGCCCGGTGATGCCGGCCGCTTCTTCCAGCAGTTTGCGCCGCTGAACCGGCTTGGCCGATATGATCTCGCCGATATGGCCCTGGCCGACCAGCGCCGTCGAGCGGGCGCCCGACACTTGATCGGCGAACAGCAATTGCACATCGCGGGCGCGCACTTCTTTTGAATTGATCCGGTAGGTGGAGCCTTTTTCACGCTCGATCCGGCGCGAGATTTCGAGGCTGTCGGTGCTGTTGAATTCGCCCGGCGCATCCCGGTCGGAATTGTCCATGGTCAGCAGAACTTCGGCGATATTGCGCGCCGGCCGGTTGGCGGTTCCGGAAAAGATGATGTCGTCCATTTCGGAGCCGCGCATCTGCTTGGCCGAGGTTTCGCCCATCACCCATTTCAAGCTTTCGACGATGTTCGACTTGCCGCAGCCATTGGGCCCGACGACGCCGGTCAGGCCGGGAAGGATTTCCAATTCGGTCGCGTCGACGAAGGACTTGAAACCGGTAAGCTTGATTTTGTTGAATTGCATATCGCCGGGTTCCTGCGCGCCGTTACTTCGCCGCCGCCTTGGCGAGGGCGTCGTCGAGCATGGCCCTTAAGCGGGCCGCCGTCAGCTCGCCCTGGATAATCTCATCGCCCAGGAACATGGTCGGCGTCGAGCGCACTTGCTTGGTTTTGCTCGCCGTGTTGCGGGAATTGATGATGCTCTCATAAAGCGCCCGATTGCTCATGCAGGCATCAAACGTTTTTTGCGATATGCCCGCCAGGCGTCCGATCTGCGCCAGCGCCGCCCGCGGGTTGCGCGCCCGTGCCCAATTGAGCTGCGAGCGGTACAGCATTTGGACCAGCGGAAAATACCGGCTCGGCGCCGCGCAACGGGCCATCATCGATGCGGCCTCGGCAATTTGGTCCAGGGGAAAATCCCGGTAGATCAGGCGCACCCGGCCGGTATCGATATATTCTTTTTTGATCTGCACCAGGGCGCCTCTATGCAAGGCGGCGCAGTGGGGGCAGGTGAACGATGCGTATTCGGTCAGCGTCACCGGCGCATCGGCGCGGCCCAATATGCGCTCGCCCTCCAACACCGAATTTTCCGGCAGTTTTTGCGCGCCTGCCTCAAAGCCGGTCAGCGACAGCACCAAAAGCAATCCGACAATTCCACCGATTATAACTATATATTTGCACATTTATATTCCCACCCACAAGATGTTGATAAATATAGCGCCCGAATCCGTAGCCGACAAGACGCTAAAATGACTTGGGGGGCGATTGATTTCGGCGTTATTTGCCGGCCAGCCGGGCCGCACCCCGCACCCTGGGCTTCGGACTTAGGCCTTCTTCCTGGCCGCATTGCGCGCCATCACGCCCTTGCCGAGGGCGCGCAGCGCGTCTGTCAGATCACCCGCGTCCAGATCATCCAGGCGCGCATCAAGGGCCTGGGCATCGGAAGCGGCGATGGCCGGTAGGGCCAGGGCCGGGGGGTTGAGCGCCGGACGCGCGAGGGGCCCGTGCTGGATGCGCAGGCGCCCGATGGCGCCGTAGCCGAAATGGCTGTTGATGCGCTCGATAATCTGCGGCTCCAGATGCTGGATCTCCAGCGCCAGCGAGGACGAGCCGACGCGCAAATGCAAGGTGCCGCCGGAGCGGCTCTGGCCGGGATAGGATATGCGTTCCGGCAAGCAGGCGCCGGCCAAATGGCTGCCGACGATATCTTCCCAATGTTCGATAATACCGGCGCCGCCGAAGCCCCGGCGCTGGAAGATCGGGCGCGTCAATCGCTCGACACTGGCGGAGATGGAACGTATCTGATAGCGCCGGACGGTCATGGCTCTGAGGGTAGGCCCGGGCGCCCCGGAGGGCAAATCAAATTGGCGTGCCGGGGTGTCATAAAGGCCGCCATAATCTAGGATCACGGCATGGACAAGATCGCAATTGCCAATGCGGCGCCCCGGCTGCTGGCCTGGTACGATGCCAACCGGCGCCACCTGCCGTGGCGCAGTGCGCCCGGCGCCGTGGCTGATGCCTATCACGTCTGGCTGTCGGAGATCATGTTGCAGCAAACCACGGTGGCCGCCGTGATCCCCTATTTCAATTATTTCATCGAACGCTGGCCCGATATAAATGCCCTTGCCGCCGCGCACTTGGACGATGTGCTGCATGGCTGGCAGGGGCTGGGCTATTACGCCCGGGCGCGCAATCTGCATAAATGCGCCCGCCTCGTGGCCGCCGATCTGGCCGGGCGTTTTCCCGCCGATGAGGATGCCCTGCGCCGGCTCCCGGGGATCGGCGCTTACACGGCGGCGGCCATGGCGGCCATCGCCTTCGGTGCGCCGGCGGCGCCGGTGGACGCCAATATCGAGCGCGTTGTCGCCCGCCTGTTCGGCGTTGGCGAGGCCCTGCCCAAGGCCAAGCCGCGCATCAAGGCGCTGGCGGCAAGCCTGGTGCCTGCGGTGCGCGCCGGCGATCACGCTCAGGCGCTGATGGATCTTGGCGCCGCCATCTGCGTTTCCGGCCGCCCCGATTGTGAAGCCTGTCCGCTGGCCCAAGGATGCCGGGCCCGCGCCGCCGGCAATGCCGAGCTGTATCCCAAAAAAGCGCCCAAGAAACCAAGGCCGACCCGCCATGGCTGGGTCTTCTGGGCGCTGGATGGCAAGGGGCGCGTGCTCATACAGCGGCGCCCGGAAGAAGGCTTGCTGGGCGGCATGATGGAGTTTCCATCGACGCCTTGGCAAGAGGGCGCCATGGAAATTTCGGCGGCGATCAGGGCCGCGCCGGGGCCCGGTGAATGGCGCCAGCTGCCCGGTCTGGTGCGCCACAGCTTCACCCATTTCCATTTAGAGCTTCGCGTCCTATTGGGCGTTTTGGATGGGCGCGGGCGTGCAAAAACCTGGTGCGCTCTGGACCGGCTCGGCGAATATGCGCTGCCGACGGTGATGAAAAAAGTGGCGCGCCATGTGGACCGGGAAGGTCCCGGCTAAACCATGTGGACCGGGAAGGTCCCGGCTAAACATTGACGCTGAGGGTGGCGCCAAGCACGGCTTCCGATGAGGCCTGGGTGTTGGGCTGGATGCCGTTGTCCTGGGCCAGTACCAGCGAGAACACCAGCGTGTTGCCGCGCGCCGCCAACAGCGAGAATTGAAACTGCGCCACCTGAAACTCCAACTCGGCGGCCAGCAGTTCGGCCTGGCGGTCGCTTTGGATATCCTCGGCGATGCTGAGAATTTCATTTTGCAGCCCGCCGATCTGGGTGTCGAAGACCGTAGCCCTGGATTGCAGCGTTGCCCGGTCGGCCAGGAAATCCGCTTCGCGCAGCAACAAAATCGATTCGGCTTTGTCCAGATCGGCCTTAACCCGGGTGAGGGCGGTGGTGTCGGAGGACGTATCGAAGTTCGAATACAGCCACGCATCCAGAATGCCGAGCCCGCCCCGGCTCACAACGCCGGTGATGGAGGTGCTATCCGACAGCTGGAAAACGACGTTATCGGACCCATCGATACTGGTGAAGCTGAGATCGGTGACCGTATCGGATACCCCGGTGGCGGTGGTGTGATCGCTGGAATATTCGGTTAGGGTGCCGACCGTTTCTTCGGAAGCGGCGAAGCCGGTGTCGGATTTAAAGATGTCGCCGCTGGTATCTTCGGCGATGAAATAGTCGGTGCCCAGATAGGCGCCGTCGATTTGCAAGGTGTCGCCGTTGGAATTGTAGGGCGCAAACAGGGTTTGCGTTGCGAAAGACGAGCGCGACAGCGAGCCGATCAGGTTTTTTTGGAAATAGATGCCTCCGTCCTTGAAACTTTGGGCGCCGGCGGCGGCCAGCTGATTGATCTTGCGCAGCTTGTTGTCGAAATCAACGGAGAGGGCGGCGGCGGTGATATTGCCGGCCTCCAGCTCGGCCACCTGTTCCTGCAGATAATCCACATGGTTCCTCAAAAAACCGATCTGGGTGAAGGCCTGGTTGAGGACGCCGATGGCGTCATTGATGCGGTCTTTGCGGCTGATCAATTGCGATTGCTGGCGTAACAAAGCCTCAGAGATCGGTGTCGTGGCGCCCTTATCGAGCTTGGCCAGTGCGGCGTCGATGCGCGATGCAAATTGATTGGTGAGGCTGGTGGCCGCCGTTGCTTGCGCCGTCCCACGGGACAGCAGAAGCACCCGGTCGATGGAATTAACGCCACCGGAAAGGGTGTTGACGATGGTGATCGTCGGATCAAATGCCGTTGCGGCCATGCCCACCGACCTCCTGTCGGATCACAAAGCGGTCTTTAAAGGCGCGCCGGTCCGGGACATTCTGTCCCTGAAAAAACCATGCGGCCCACTGCTTGTCGCTGTTAGTATAGCATATGGGGTGCTTCGGATACAATATCCAGGCCAAAAAGCGCCAAATCCAGCCATTTTATTCAAATTCCTCATAGATCTATGCCGCGCTTGAGAAGCGCCCGGCGCCACATGGTATTGGTCTCGGGTGCAAAGACGATGGCCGCATCGGCGGGCACGATGATCCAATCGGCGCGCCCCAGCTCCTGCTCCAACTGGCCGGCGCCCCAGCCCGAATAGCCGAGAAACAACACCGATTTCTCGGGCCGCTTGCCGGCGGCGAAGGCGTCCAGAACTTCGCGCCCGGACGACACCGCGATACCGCCCTGGCGGCAGAGCGACGCCCCGGCGCGGAAATCGGACGAATGCAGGATGAAGGCGGCGCCGGGCTGTACCGGCCCGCCCCGGCGCAGCTTGATCACGCCGGTGGTGTCGGTGCCCGGCTCAACGCGGAACGAACGCAGCACCTCGGCGAGCTGCAACTCCCCCGCCGGCCGGTTGAGCACCAGCCCGAAGGCGCCGGCGGCATCGTGGCGGCAGACATAGATCACGGTCTCGGCAAAGGTGGGATCGCGCATCTGCTCGGATGCCACCAGCAGCTTGCCGGCCAGCGACGATTTGGCCGGCGGCGCCTCTTGCGCGCGCGCCGCCCCGGCCAGCGCGCACCCAAGAATTGCGATCAGGATCAACCGTCTGAAGGCCATATTGGTTTTCCGGCATTCTTTCGTTAACCAGGGGGCAGTATACTGGGTTGCGCCCCGGCTGGCACCACAAGTTGCAAGGATGAGATGGCGGATACCATTCCAGAAAAATTGTTCGGCGGCGACGCCCTTGGCGCCTATGCCATGGCGGGCGTGGAAAGCGTCGCAGGCATGCTGCAGAGCGGCTCTATCTCGGTGATCTGGTCGCTGGCCGAATTGCAGGACTTCTTCGGCGTCAGCGGCGACGTGGCCGAGATCGGCGTCCACCACGGCCGCTTGTTCGTGATGCTGTGCCTGGCCATGAGGCGGGGCGAGCGCGCCTTTGCCGTCGATATGTTCGGTGATCCTCCGGGCGCCAACCAAGACGATCACGACCAATTTCTGGCCAACCTGGCCCGCCATCAAATCCAGCCCGAACATTTCGATCTCGCCGTCCAGGACAGCCGCACGCTGATCCAGGGCCATTGGCCGGGATCGGCGGGCAATGTCCGCCTGGTCAGCGTCGACGGCGATCACCGCCGGGACGCGGTGCTGCGCGATCTGGCCCTGGCGGCGGCGTCGCTGAACGAAGGCGGCGTCATCATCGCCGACGATCTGTTCAATCCCTGGTACCCGACCGTGACCGAAGCGATTTACGAGTATTTCTGGGACCGGCCCGGCGATATGGAGCCGGTTGCCTTCATCGCCGCTAACGGTCCGGTGGAGACCGGCGCCGCCAAGCTTTTGATCGGGCGCACCGATTTTGCGTCCCGCTACAAGGCCGGGTTCAAGCTCTTGAACCAGGATGATCTCAAACACTGCGATGCCTTCGCCGGCTACGCCGACGTGCCCCACTTCTACTTCGCGGACCAGCCCTCGAAGCGGCCCTTGGACGCGGCGATGGCGGCGATATTGGCGGATATAACAGCCTAGCCCGTGTGCGGTTGGCAGGGTCGGCCACACGGGCGTCGATCCAGGCACCGCGCCACCCGTTTGATGCGGCATGCAATGGGCGGGCTGGGCCATAAATTTTGCCATCCCATTACCATTATTTATACGTGTAATTTCCTGAGATGATTCGCGCGACATGTTTTTGACCCCCCTTACGGTTATGACGGTTTATGACGGTTTGTTACGGTTTCTAATGAAATTGGGCCGCACCAGGCGACCTGTTGCGATGGATATCATTTATTCACTGTGGGTTTTTCAGCGGTGAGCATCGGTTTCGCCGCGACGAGCATCATAACGCCGAATGTTAGAACAACGAAATTCTGGATCAACGATTTTAATTTCATGGAAATCTCCCCGCCCAGGATCAATGGCCATTGTAGTTCTTTATTTGTTCTAAAAAATTCCGATTGCAACC
>CAUZTZ010000081.1:0-13639 GCA_963582805.1 Alphaproteobacteria bacterium | reverse complement strand
TGAAACTCCCATTATTAAGTTCCAGACCATTGAATCAATTAATGGTTAATGAGTTCTGACCCTAACGCCCTTTCCGCCAACTCCACCGCCCGCTTTCCGTTCCGAAAGACGGCATCCGGCGAGGTCGCGAACAACCAGGCCAAAGAGTTGTATGCAGGGGCATAATCCGGCCCCAGCTCGATGGCCTTATTCCCGTCTTCGATTGCACGGGCGTAAGAGCCGTTTCTCCGGTTGTAAATTCCCCGATTGCTGTAGGCGACCGCTAAGTTGTGCTTATTGCCCTCCAATTTGAGGAGAGTGATGGCCTTGGATGCATCTATGATCGCTTTGTCAAGGAGACCCTTCTTATTGTAGGCACCGCCCCGGTTGTTGTAGGCAAAGGCATAATTGGGATCCAGTTTGATGGCCTTGGTATAGCGAAAAATCATGGTATCAAGACTTTGGGCTTCTACACCCCTGATGTACCAGGCTTCCGCCTCGCTGGTGCACCCGCCCAGTCCCAACAGCAGGAATGACAGTAGCGCTAGTCCTTTGATGGCCTCATTCCAAGGTTTCATAATCGGAACTCGCATAGGTCGAGCATGCACAATCGGTAACGCTATACCACTCAGATTTGAAGATCAATTGATTAACTCTACACCTTCAATCCAGTAATCTCCTTATACAGTCCCTTCGCAAATAGCTTGAATATGACAGTGGCCGTTACCTTACCATATGAACCCAAGTGGGCGGCTGAAATGCCAGCTCCAGCCACAAGGCCAGCCCGGCGACGATGAAACCGACGATCAAAATTATGAACACCGCCGGGCCGTCCGCGGCATCGTGGCCGCCGAGTTTAAGGCCGCAAATATCGCAAGCCTCTCCGATGGCAAGGAACCCGGCGAACAAATGGCCGCGCCCGCAACGGGGGCAGCGGCCAATGATTGCCGACAGGATCGAGTATTTGGTTTGCGGATGCGTTTCGGCCAAGGAACTCGGAAAACCCGTGTCTCAGCTGGCCGGCGCATGCAAAAAGCCGGATGCGCCCCAGAAATACACATTGATATAGAGGAACACCCAGACCACATCGACGAAGTGCCAGTACCAGGCGGCGGCTTCAAAGCCCACATGCTGCTCCGCCTTGAAATGGCCGGCGCGGAGACGCATGAAACAGACAAACAGGAAGATCGTTCCGACCAGCACATGGAAGCCGTGGAAGCCGGTCGCCAGGAAGAAGGTGGAGGGATAGATACCGTCCGCGATGGTGAAGGAATGCAGGATCAGTTCCGCATATTCAAATATTTGAAAGCCCAGGAATATGACGCCCAAGAGGACCGTGATGCCGGTCCACTTCACCGCTTTGGGGCGCTCGTTCTCGATAATCGCATGGTGAGCAATGGTCACGGTGACGCTCGACGACAACAGGATCAGCGTGTTCAGCATGGGAATACCGCTGGCGCCGATCGCTTCCAACTCGCCGTTCGGCCAGGTGCCGGCGACGTTGTTGAGGATCGGCAGGCTGGAATGGAAATAGGCCCAGAAGAAGGCAAAGAAGAACATCACCTCGGAGACGATGAACAAAACAAAGCCCATACGCAGGCCCTTTTGCACCAATTCCGAATGGAAGATGCCGCCTTCTGCCTCGGCGACAACCTCGCGCAGCCAACCCATGAACACGCCCATCACCAGAACAGCGCCGAGGATCAAAAGCCACGGGAAATCTTCGTGCATGTGGAAAATCAGCCCAACCGCCATGACGAACGCCGATACGGCGCCGAGGAGCGGCCACGGGCTCGGCGCAACCAGGTGCCAGGGATGGGTTTTAGTCGTGTCGCTTGCCATGGCTTGTCTTCCTAAAAGCTCCGATTATCCATTGATCCCGGCCCGATTGACCGGTTTTGTCTCGGCCCGCCGCTGCGCGTCTGCTTTCCTGGCCTGGCTTTGATCGGTGTCGGCAAAGAAGGTGTAAGATAGCGTGATGGCGGTTTCGTTTTTGGCGTTGATGTCTTTCCCCATTTCCGGATCCACATAGAAGATCACCGGCATTTGCGCGGTTTCGCCGGGATGCAAGACCTGTTCGGTAAAACAAAAACATTCGATTTTGTTGAAATAGGTGGCCGTCTTGTAGGGCGTTACGTTGAAGGTCGCGGTGCCGGCGATGGTCTTGTCCGACAGGTTGGTGGCTTCGAAATGAGCCAGGACTTGCTCGCCGATGCGCACCCGCATTTCTCTTTGCACCGGGCGGAAGCGCCACGGCAGTTTGACGTTGACGTTGGCATCGAAGCGCACGGTCACATAGCCGGCGGCGGCTTCGTCCTCCACCGGGATAATGAGCGCCGCCAGCTTGGCTTCATCGGCAACTTGGGTCGTGCCGCCAAAGCCGGTGACCTGGCAAAAGGCCCGGTACATGGGCTGCGCCGCCGCCACCAAAGCGCCCATCCCGCCGATCAGCCCGACCAGCGCATAGGCGGTCAGCTTGGCGCGCCGGGTGCTTTTGCCCCCGCTGGATGCGGCCCTGGTCACGGGTGCGGCTTGGTCGCTCATTGGGCTGGCTCCTTACTCGGCCGGCTGCATATCATCGCCCATTTCGGGCAACACTTCGTGGGTGTGGAACGGCGCCGGCGACGGCACCGTCCATTCCAATGTGGTCGCGCCCTCACCCCAGGGATTGTCCTCGGCCGGCGCGCCGGCGGTCACCGTCCGATACAGAATCCAAAGAAACAGAAGCGCGCCCACGAGCGTGATCGCCGCGCCGATGCTGGAGACCATGTTCCAGCCGGCATAGGCGTCGGGATAATCGGGAATCCGGCGCGGCATACCGGCCATGCCCAGAAAATGCTGCGGGAAGAACAGGACATTGACGCCGACGAAGGTGATCCAGAACTGCCAGCGGCCCTGGGCTTCGGAATATTGCCGGCCCGACATTTTGCCCAGCCAATAATAGATGCCGCCATAGATGGCGAAGATGGTGGCGATCGACAAAACGTAGTGAAAATGGGCGATGACGAAATAGGTGTCGTGGAAGGCCTGGTCGATGCCCGCGTTGGCAAGAGTGATGCCGGTCACGCCGCCGACGGTGAACAGGAAAATAAAGCCCATGGCGTACAGCATCGGGGTTTTGAAATCGATCGATCCACCCCACATGGTCGCCAGCCAGGAGAAGATTTTGACCCCCGTCGGCACCGCGATCACCATGGTGGCGATCACGAAATAGGCGCGTGTCTCGACGTTGAAGCCGACCGTGTACATATGGTGCGCCCAGACAATGAAACCGACAAAGCCGATGGCCGACATGGCATAGGCCATTCCGAGATAGCCGAAGATCGGCTTGTTCGAAAACGTGGTGACGATCTGGCTGATCACGCCGAACGCCGGGATCACCATGATGTAGACTTCCGGGTGGCCGAAGAACCAGAACAAATGCTGCCAGAATATGGGATCGCCGCCGCCTTCGGGGGAGAAAAACGCCGTGCCGAAATTGCGGTCGGTCAGCAGCATGGTGAGGGCGCCGGCCAGCACCGGGATCGCCATCAACAGCAAGAACGCGGTGATCAGCATCGCCCACACGAACAACGGCATGCGGTGAATGGTCATGCCCGGCGCGCGCATATTGAGGATCGTGGTGATGAAATTGATGGCGCCCAATATGGATGAGGCGCCGGCCAGATGCAGCGCCAGGATACCGAAATCGACCGCCATCCCGGGATGGAAGTCGGCGTTGGACAAGGGTGGATTGACGGTCCAGCCGGTGCCGGCGCCGCCGGCGATAAAGGTCGAGGTGACCAGCAACACCAGGCCCGCCGCCAACAGCCAGAACGAGACATTGTTCATGCGCGGGAAGGCCATATCGGGGGTGCCGATCATCAACGGGATGAACCAGTTACCGAAGCCGCCGATCAGCGCCGGCATGACCACGAAGAACACCATCACGAAGCCATGTGCCGTCACAACCATATTGTAGAACTGGAAATCTTCTATGAATTGAATGCCGGGCTCGGTCAGTTCCAGGCGGATGAGCATCGACATGCCGCCGCCGACAATTGCGGCGACCAAGGCGATGCAGATATAGAGGGTGCCGATATCCTTGTGGTTGGTGGAATAGGCCCAGCGTTTCCAGCCCCTGGGGCTGTGATCATGTCCGCCGTCGGCGCCGGCATGCGCAAGTTCGGACATGGGCTATTCCCCCTTCATATTTACAAGCGCCGGTGCGTGGGCTGCGGCTTGGACAAGTTTTATCGCCTTGGCCGTGTTGGCCAATTTTTTCGACGTGGCCAAATTGCCGGATTCTGTCTTTGGCGCAACCTCAATGGCTGCATATTCGATTTTGGCGGCAGCCGCCCATTTGGCGAATTCCGCCTTGCTGACCACATCGACGCGGATCGGCATGAAGCCATGATTGACGCCGCACAATTCCGAGCATTGGCCATAGAAGGTGCCGGTCTTGGTTACCTTGATCCATGCTTCGTTGGTGCGCCCCGGAACCGTATCCATCTTGACGCCGAACGACGGCACCGCCCAGTTGTGAATGACGTCGTCGGAGGTCATCAACAGGCGAATTTCCGTATTGACCGGCAGTATCACCCGTTCATCCACCTCCAACAGGCGCTTGCCGCCTTTTTCCAGGTCTTCGGCGTCAACGATATTGCTGTCGAATTCGAAGTCGCCGTTATCGGGATATTGGTAGGTCCAGTACCATTGGTGGCCGGTGATTTTGAGGGTCATTTCCGGGTTCTTGGCTTTATCCATGAAAAACAGGAGTTTCATGGAGGGCACCGTGATAACCATCAAAACGGCAATCGGCACCACCGTCCAGACCACCTCCAACAGGGTGTTGTGGGTGGTCTTGGAGGGAACCGGGTTGGCCTTGGAATTGAACTTGACGATGATCACCAGCATCAGGCCGAGGACAAACAGCACAATAATGATTTCGATCACCAGCAACAGATTATGAAAGGAGACGATGTCTTCCATCACCGGCGTCGCCGCTTCCTGGAAATTCATTTGCCAGGGTTGCGGGCCGGCGGCCAGGGCGCCGGCAGCTTGGGCCAGCCAGACGCTCACAAAAATAAAGGAAGGTAACATCCATCGGCATCGGTTCATCGCATACTTTCCTTATACGCTGTCCCAAGGGCCGCGCCGATGCATTCGCAACCAACGCCAAGCCGGGGACTTTTCGGAAGTTTATGGGCCACTAAACCGTAGATAGGGTATCCACTATAATCAAAACAGCGTTTGGCACCTATACAGAAATTCGCGCCATCGGTAAAGCGTTGCAGAAATTTATGTGCCTATTAAGTGCCGGAATTCAAAGGAAAAATGATTACTATTTGCAATCGCCATTGCATCGGAATTCAAGCCTATTCCGGCGCCGGCCGGCATGGTGGCGGTTGCGGACAATCGGGCCGAATGGTAAACGCTTGCCAACTCAAGGATCGGATCGATGACGCCCAAAAAGAAAAATATGGTGTTTATAGTGGTCTTGGCGCTGGTTGCCGTGGCCATGTATGTATCCACAATCATCAATGTGGGCATCGGTTAGAACCCGGCCACTGGAACCAGAGCCATGAATGTCATTGCCGTATTGCCCCATGTGAATGCCGGTCTCAATGCCGCCGCCGCCGTTTGTCTGCTCATCGGTTTCGTACTGATCCGCGCCGGTGCCAAGCGCGCCCACCGCTCCTTCATGCTCACCGCCGCCGGCATTTCGGCAGTGTTCCTGATCAGCTATGTCACCTTGCGATTTTTTGCGCCGATCTTCGCCTTCCAGGGCGAGGGGGCCATCCGCATATTCTATTTCACCCTGCTGGCCACCCATGTGGTGATGGCCATGGCCATCGTGCCGCTGGTAGGCGTCACCCTCTATCGGGCGCTCACCGGGAAGTTCGAGCGGCACAAGCGCATCGCCCGCTGGACCTGGCCGGTCTGGATGTATGTATCGGTGACCGGCATTGCGGTATATTTGATGCTCTATCAATTCTTTCCGGGTCCCGAAATCGCCGGGCTCTCCTGACATGATGAAAAAGACATGATGAAGCCGGTCCAGGGCCCGGTGCGCGCTATCCTTTGGGGCTGGGCGTTGCTGGCGGTCCTGTCGCTGGCCTTTGCCGGGCTGGCGCTGATTGTCCCGGCCGCCTCGAAGATGCCTTTTTTACAGGACGCCATCCAATGGCCGGAGCAGTTCTTCCAGAAAGGCCTGGTTGTCCATGTGGTGCTGTCCTTCGTGGTCTGGTACCTGGCGACGTTCGGCTTCATGGCGCAATTGACGCCCGATAGCTCCGGCGCATCGGAAAACCTCCCCCTCGACGCGCTCGGCCTCGGCCTCGCCTGGACCGGCACGGTGCTGATCCTGGCGGCGAGCCTCGGCCAACGGGGTGCGCCCACCCTCAACAATTACATTCCGGCCATCATCGATCCTTTGTTCTATACCGGGCTCGGCGTGCTCGCCGGCGGCGTTGCGGTGCCGGTCACGGGCATGCTGGCGAAACTGTTTCGCAAAGCCGCCACCGCCGCCGACGACGGCATGGCGCTGGTATCGGCGGGCTTGATCTATATCGCCGCCCTGATCGCTTTCGTGCTGGCCACTATTCAGCTTGAAGGCGCGGCGGTGGATTTCGCCTTTAATGAGATCCTGTTCTGGGGCGGCGGCCATATCCTGCAATTCCTCAACGTGGCGCTGTTGATCCTGGGCTTGAACCTGTTGTCGCGCTCCGGCCTCGGCGAGGTGTTGGCGCCCAGCGTCTATCTCAATACGGCCATGGCGGTTCTGTTCCTGGGCGCCGTCGCCGGGCTGGCCTTTTACGGCGCCTTTCCGGCGGGCGGCGATCTGCACACCACCGCGTTCACCAACCTGCAATATCTGATGGCGGTGCCGGCGCTGATCATTGCCGCCGGCGCTTGGGGCTCCCGCGGCCAATGGGCGGGCGCCGATTTTTCCAGGCCCGATACCTTGGCGTTAGTCCTGGCGATATTGGTGTTCACCTTCGGCGGCGCCCTCGGCTTTTTTGTCGATGGCGCCGATACCCGAACCCCGGCCCATTATCACGGCGTCATCGGCGGCATCAACCTGGCTTTCTACGGATTGTTCTATGCTTGGTTCCTGCCGGCCTTGGGGCGCGAATTGCACTTTCCGAGACTGGTCAGGTGGCAGTTGATCCTGTATGCCTTGGGACAGAGCTTGTTTATCGGCGGCTTGTTTATAGCCGGTTCCATGGGGGCGGCGAGGAAATCCATGGGCGCCGGATTGGAAATGGACAACAGTGCCGCCGTTATTGCCATCGCTCTCAGGGATTTGGGTCTGGCCATGGCGATCATCGCCACCGCCGCATTCGTAATTATGATGCTGATAGCGTTGTTCAAGAAACCAGTGTCCGAGGGATAGTTTTAAATACCGCAATGACCGAACAAACCGCCGAAATATCCCAACTGGAAGAGCGCAAACCAGCGGCCGATGCGCCGGGGCGCATGGTCGATTATGCGATCTTGCTCAAACCCCGCGTAATGTCGCTGGTTCTGTTCACCGGCTTCGCCGGGCTTTTATTGGCGCCGGGCAGCCTCGATATCACGACGGCGCTGATCGCGGTTATCGCCATCGGTGTCGGCGCCGGTGCGTCGGGCGCCATAAATATGTATTACGACCGCGATATCGACGGCAAGATGGAACGCACCATGGACCGCCCGCTCCCCGCCGGACGATTGGCGCCGGTGCATGCTTTGTGGCTGGGCACCGTGTTATCGATCCTGTCGGTGGCCGCCATGGCGGTCTGGGTCAATGCCATGGCCGCCATCCTTCTGACCATAACCATCGCCTTTTACGTCTTTATCTACACCATCTGGCTGAAACGCAGGACGCCGCAAAACATCGTCATCGGCGGCGCGTCGGGCGCTTTGCCGCCAATGATCGGCTGGGCGGCGGTGACCGGCGGCATATCCATCGAGCCGATTATTTTATTCGCCATCATCTTTCTGTGGACGCCGCCTCACTTCTGGGCGTTGGCGCTATACCGGTCGGGGGATTACGAGCGCGCCGGGGTGCCCATGCTGCCGGTGGTATCGGGCGAAAGCAGCACCAAGACGCAAATCCTGATCTATGCGCTGATATTGGCGCCGGTGGTGGTGGCGCCGGCCTTCATCGGCATGACCAGCATGGCCGGCGGCGTTATCTTGGCGGCGCTCAGCCTTTGGTTCATAACCCACGCGGTGCGCGTCTACCGGTGCACGGATTTCGACACCCCGCGCGCCATGTTCCGATTTTCGATCCTGCATTTATTTTTCGTCTTTCTGACCCTGCTCGGCGATCACTTCCTAGCGCCCCTGTTCGCCTAAGCGGGCGCACGTCCCCGGCATGTCTTCTTATCGCGAGCTTGAAACCCGATACCGGCGGCTGGCGGCCATCGGTCAGGCGACCGGCATGCTGCATTGGGATGCCGCCGTCATGATGCCCGCCGGCGGCGCCGATGCCCGCGCCGAGCAGATCGCCGCCCTCGTGTCCCTCCGCCATGAATTGCAATGCCGCCCCGACATGGCCGATTTGTTCGCCGCCGCCGAAGAAGAGAAAGATTTAAGCCCCTGGCAGGCGGCCAATCTGCGCGAGATGCGGCGCGGCTGGAGGCACGCCACGGCGCTGCCCGCCGATCTGGTCGAAGCGCGCAGCAAGGCCGGCATGGCCTCTGAGATGGCCTGGCGGGAAGCTCGCCCAAATTCCGACTTCGCCGCCATCACCGGGCTGTTGGCCGAGGTTCTGCGCCTGGAAACCGAAGCCGCCGGGATCAAGGCCGAGGCTTTGGGCTGCACCCCGTACGATGCGCTGCTGGACCAATATTCGCCGGGCATCGATACCGCCACCGTGGAGCGGACGTTCGCGCAGCTAACCGCGTTTCTGCCCGGTTTCATCGCGGCCGTGATCGAGCGCCAAGCCTCCAATCCAGCACCGGAGACACCAAAAGGCCCGTTCCCCGAGGCAACCCAGCGCGCCGTCGGCATGCGCTTTATGCAAGCCCTCGGATTTGATTTCGGCGGCGGCCGGCTGGACGTCTCGACGCATCCGTTTTCCGGCGGCACCCCCGATGATCTCCGCATCACCACCCGCTATGACGAGGACGATTTCGCCACCGGCCTAATGGGCATCCTGCACGAGACCGGCCATGCCCTTTACGAGCGCGGCCTGCCCAAGGATTGGCGTCTGCAGCCGGTGGGCACGGCGCGCGGCATGGACGTCCACGAAAGCCAATCGCTGTTGATCGAGATGCAGGCCTGCCGCTCAAAGCCGTTCATCGATTATGCGGCGCCGCTCCTGAAAGACGCCTTTGGCGGCAGCGGCCCGTTATGGGACGCCGGCAACCTTTATGGCATTTTCACCCATGTGAATTGCGGGCTAATCCGGGTCGATGCGGACGAGGCCACCTATCCGTTGCACGTAATCCTGCGCACCGATCTGGAGCGCGCCATGCTGGCCGGCGATCTGGCCATTGATGATCTGCCCGGCGCCTGGAACGAGGCTATGCAGCGCCTCCTCGGACTGGTTCCGCCCGATGATACCGACGGCTGCATGCAGGATATCCACTGGTTCGACGGCGCCTTCGGCTATTTCCCCAGCTACACCATGGGCGCCATGGCGGCGGCCCAGTTTTTCCAGGCAGCCGTTACATCGGTGCCGGAAATCCCGGACGCCATCGGGCGCGGCGATTTCAAACCGCTCTATGGCTGGCTGGGGATAAACATTCACCAACAGGGCAGCTATCTGGAAACGCCGGACTTGATCGCCGCGGCCACCGGCGCGCCCCTTGATCCGGAAATTTTCATCGCGCATTTACAATCCCGTTACCTCGGCTAACGGGCGTCTTCCCGGACTTGTGAGTGCATCGGGCGCAAGATAGGGTAACCGCCAAATTGGTCCGGAGAAATTGCGTTGCGCTATCTGAGCACACGCGGGCAGGCCCCGATTTTGGAATTCGAAGACGTGCTGCTGGCCGGGCTGGCGGACGACGGCGGGCTTTATGTGCCCGAAGTTTGGCCGCGCTTCACCAAACCTGAAATTCGCGCCATGCGCGGGCTCGATTACAACGAGGTGGCGCACCGCATCATGGCGCCCTATGTGGACGGCGCCATCGGCGAGACCCCATTACGGGCGATGATCGCCGGCGCCTATCAAGGCTTCGGCCATCCGGCCACCGCGCCGCTGGTGCAATTGGACAAATGTTTGTGGCTGACCGAGCTGTTTCATGGCCCCACCCTGGCTTTCAAGGACTATCCCCTGCAACTGGTGGGCCGCTTGTTCGATCATGTTTTGGCGAAGCGCGGCAAAACAGTCACCATCATCGGCGCCACGTCGGGCGATACCGGCTCGGCGGCGATCGAGGCTTGCCGCGACCGGGACGCCATCCAAATGTTCATCTTCCACCCCGAGGGCCGGGTGTCCGAAGTGCAACGCCGCCAGATGACCACGGTGATGTCTGCCAACGTGCACAATATCGCCCTCAAAGGGACCTTCGACGATTGCCAGGACATGGTGAAGGCCCTGTTCGCGGACAAAGCCCTGGCCCAGCGGCATAATTTTTCCGCCGTCAATTCCATCAACTGGGCGCGCATCATGGCGCAGATCGTCTATTACTTTTGGGCGGCCCTTAATATCGGCGCGCCCGACCGGCGCATCGCCTTCGCCGTGCCTACGGGGAATTTCGGCAATGTCTTTGCCGGCTACTGCGCCAAGCGCATGGGTCTGCCCATCGAAAAGCTGATCATCGGCTCCAACGCCAACGACATCCTGACCCGCTATTTCGAAAGCGGCCAGATGAATATGCAGAACGTGGTGCCGACGTTGAGCCCGAGCATGGATATCCAGGTCTCGAGCAATTTCGAGCGGCTTTTGTTCGAATATTACCGCCGCGACGGCGCCGCCGTGGCCAAGGCGTTGGATCGCTTCCGGCGCACCGGCAAGGCCAATTTCGGCAAGGGCCGCTGGCGCGCCATGAGCAAACTGTTCGAGGGCCACCGCATCGGCGACAACACCACCAAGGCGGTGATCGGCGATATTTACAAAAGCACCGGCCAGTTGCTGGACCCCCATAGCGCCATCGGCGTCGAGGCGGCGCGGCGCGCCGATTTGCCCGCCGGCACGGCGATTATCGCCATGGCCACCGCGCATCCGGCCAAATTTCCCGAAGCCGTAGAAGAATCCACCGGCATTCACCCCAAGTTGCCGCCCCGGCTCGCCGATCTGTTTGAGCGGCCCGAACGGTTTGCGACACTACCCAATAATATCGAGCGCATTGCAGCCTATCTGGACAGCCAGCTGGCCGCCGGGGGGGCTGCATGAGCATCCGTGTCAGCACCCTTGGCAATGGCATGCGCGTGGTCACCGATACCATGGCCGCCGTCGAGACCGTATCGGTGGGCGCCTGGGTCGCGGTCGGCACCCGCCACGAGGCCAAGGAACAGAACGGCATATCGCATTTGCTCGAACATATGGCCTTCAAGGGCACCGAGCGCCGCTCGGCGCAGGCCATTGTCGAGGAGATCGAAGATGTGGGCGGCCATTTGAACGCCTATACGGGGCGCGAAAACACCGCCTATTTCGCCAAAATATTGGCCGATGACCTGCCCCTGGCGGTGGATATCATCGCCGATATTTTGCAGAACTCCACCTTCGATGAGCAGGAATTGAAGCGCGAGCGCGCCGTCATCATCCAGGAAATCCATCAGGCCGCCGACACCCCCGACGACATCATATTCGACCATTTCCAGGAAGCCGCCTTCCCCGATCAGCCGGTCGGCCGCCCGGTCCTGGGATCGGCGGAATTGGTCGAGGGCATGGCGCGGCAAACGATCATGGATTATATGCGCAAGGAATATTCGGCCGGGCGTATCGTCCTCGCCGCCGCCGGCAAGCTGGACCATGACGCCTTTGCCGAGGCCGCCGAAGTGGCGTTCACCGGCTTGGCACAGAACCCCGGCGGCGCGCCCGAGCCACTTAGCTATATGGGCGGCGAATACCGCGAAACCAGGGATTTGGAACAGGTGCATCTGGTCCTGGGGCTGGAAGGCCTCAGCCACGATGATCCCGACCATTATGCCTTGGCGGTATTTTCGACCCTGTTCGGCGGCGGCATGTCGTCGCGGCTATTTCAAGAAGCAAGGGAAAAGCGCGGGCTGGTCTATAACATCTACAGCTTTTCCACCAGCTACGACGATGGCGGTCTGTTCGGCATCTATGCCGGCACCGGGCGCGCCGAGGCGGCCGAGCTGGCGCCGTTGATCTGCGACGAATTAATGCGCGCCTGCGATGCGGTGGAGGAAAGCGAAGTGGCGCGGGCGCGGGCCCAATTGAAGGCCAATACGCTGATGGGGCTGGAAAGCACCTCGGCCCGCTGCGAACAGGCGGCGCGCCAGTTGCAGGTGTTCGGGCGCATCATCCCGACCGAGGAAGTCATTGCCAAGATCGAAGCCGTCGGGCCGGAGGACGTGCTGCGCGCCGCCCGGCGGGTGGCCGCCGCCAAACCCACATTCGCGTGCATAGGACCGGACGGCAGCAATATCGAAGCGTTGGACAGCATCGCCGCCCGCCTCGCCGCGCGCTAAAAAATTCCGGTTTCCACCGCGCCGACCCACAGAAGACGAACCGCCAGGCAAGTCACCAGCACCTGGAATATTATCCGAAACAGCCGTTCCGACATGCGGTGCAACAATTTAAGACCGGCCCAGCTTCCCAAAATTGCGGTCCCGATCATACCGACGATCAGCGGCGTATAGGCGGCGACGCCAACACCCAAAAGGCCGAAGGCAATCAGCTTCATGGTATGGACGCTGGCCATCAGCACGCTCAGCGTCGCCGAATGGTTGCGCCGGTCGGGGCTGGCGCTGGCAACGAACGGGGCGACCAGCGTGCCCGTCGCGCTGACAAACATGCCAAGAAACGTGGCGACAAATCCAAGCGCCGCGAAACGGTGTTTTTCCGGGCCTAGCCGCGTGAACCTCGGCAGCCAGACCAGCAGCAATATGAAAATGCCGATGGCGCCTTGCAAAAGCCCGGTGGGCAGCGAGATGAATATCTGCGCGCCCAAGCCAGCCCCGATGGCAGCCCCGATCAGAAACGGCAGCACTGTTGCCCGCAAAATATAGCGCCACATGATTATCGCCCGGCTGGTCCCCACTGCCAACTGGACCACGGTGTGCACCGGCACCAATATGGCCGGCGGGAACACCATGGCCATGGTCGCCAGCAAGACCAGGCCGCCGCCGGTGCCGGCCAGGGTGCCGAGGATGGTGGTCGCCAATGAGACCAGCATCAACCCGGCGAAGAGCCAGACGCCGACATCGGGAACGCCGAGAAAATTTGGGTTTAAGAAAATGGTGCTGCTCCACAGGCGAGGCTTGCCATATACAGGCGCCGGGCGCCCCGGTCAAATTGACATGTGGGCAGAAGACCGTAAGCTTGCCGTTCAGCGCCGGTACTTTTAGGGCAAGGAATGCAGCATGGATGACGCGCGCCTGATGGCGGCGGTGGACGCCCAGGAAATCACCAATTTGATCATGCGCTGGGGCCAGGCGCGGGACCGGGGCGATTGGGACGTGCTGCGGGACTGCTTCCATGGCGACGGCACCATCCAGATCGCCTGGATCACCGGCTCCGGCCATGAATTTGTCGACAAATCCGCCGAGCGCCTGT
>CAUZTZ010000080.1:0-13682 GCA_963582805.1 Alphaproteobacteria bacterium | reverse complement strand
GGCATGCTAGGGATCAAATGTTGGGGGAACAAGCTGGAAAGGAAAATGGTGGGCACGGTTGGGATTGAACCAACGACCCCTGCGATGTCAACACAGTGCTCTCCCGCTGAGCTACGCGCCCCATTTCCGCGCCGGTTATATATGGAATGGCCGAAGTTAGGCAAGCCCGCGCTTGGGTCCCGTGCCTGAGCGCTGGCGGACTTTTGACTTTTTCGCAAGCTCCGGCGCGTGTAGGCTGAGCCAGGCAACCAAAAAAACATCGGCAATCGGCGCCGGCAATACCGGAGAGAGCGTTGAGAAATTCCGCCAACGATCAGCATAGGGAGGCGCCGGCGTTCGCGATTGATCGCCCCGAATTCCAATCGGTCCCTTACGTCTTTGCGTCGCCCCATTCCGGGCGCAATTATCCCGAACAGTTTGTCGCCGCATCGCGCCTCAACGCCCTGGAAATCCGCAAATCCGAAGACAGCTTTGTCGATGAATTGTTCGCCGATGCGCCGGGCCATGGCGCGCCGCTTTTGAAGGCCTTGTTTCCGCGCGCCTATGTGGACCCCAACCGGGAAGCGTGGGAGTTGGACCCGCGCATGTTCGAAGACAAATTGCCGCGCTATGTGAACACTTCGTCGGCCCGCGTCTATGCCGGCCTCGGCACCGTCGCCCGGGTGGTTTCCAACGGCGAGGAAATCTATGACGGTAAAATCCTGTTTGCCGAAGCCAAGCGGCGCATTGAAGGCACCTATATGCCCTATCATCAGGCGCTGGCCGGTCTGATCGCCCAAACCAAGGAGCGGTTCGGGCGCTGCATCCTGATCGATTGTCATTCCATGCCCTCGGTCGGCGGACCCATGGACCGGGACCACGGCACCCAGCGGGTCGATTTTGTGCTCGGCAATAATCACGGCGAAACCTGCGCGCCGGAATTGATGACGCTGGCCGATAGCACCTTGCGCGCCGCCGGCTATGTGGTGCGCCAGAACAATCCTTATTCGGGCGGCTATACCACGCGCCATTACGGCAAACCCCGCAACCAGGTCCAGGCCCTGCAGATCGAAATAAACCGCCACCTCTATATGAACGAGGCGCGCGTCGAACGGGGCCCTGGTTTCGAGAGCCTCAAGCGCGATATCAGCCATTTGATCGCCCAATTGGCCGACGCCGAACTTTCCCAGCTAGCCGCCGAATAACAATTTCAAAAGCAATTTCCGTTGATTCGCGGCCATATTGGCATGGGGATTGCGTAGGTTTTACCAGACCGAGAAAATCGGCAGGACGGGAATGATTGATATGCGCGTGAAACCTTTGGCCATTACGGCTCTTCTAAGCCTTGCCGCCAGCGTCTGGACCGCGGGCGCCGCGGCCAAGCAAACTCCTGATTTTAAAGCAAATACTTGCCGCACCTTTACCGAAAAGGCGGAGCGGGAGCAGGGCATCCCGCGGCATCTTCTGACCGCCATATCCTTGGCCGAAACCGGCCGCTGGTCGGAGCAAAAGCAGGAAATATTTGCCTGGCCCTGGACCGTTATGGCCAAGGGCCGGGGCCTTTACTTCAAATCCAAGATCGAAGCCATCGTCGCCGTCAACCGGCTGCGCAGGGCCGGCGTCACCAATATCGA
Organism: Alphaproteobacteria bacterium; assembly: GCA_963582805.1. GTDB lineage: Bacteria > Pseudomonadota > Alphaproteobacteria > Rhodospirillales > UBA2165. Next base: position 12,069 of record CAUZTZ010000080.1, on the reverse strand, counting down.
TGTGGGCTGCATGCAGATCAATCTCCGCTATCATCCGCGCGCCTTCGCCAGTCTGAACGAGGCCTTCGATCCAACCGCCAATGTCGCCTACGCGGCCAAGTTTTTGAAGGGTCTGCACGGCGCCACCCAATCCTGGCCACAGGCGGCGGCCAACTACCATTCCAGCGATCCCTTGCGCAACGTTTCCTATAAGAACAAGGTTCTGTCCCTTTGGCAGAGCACCGGCGGCGGCAATCTCGCCAATCTCGGCCCCCTGGCCTCTCCGGACCCGGCTTATCTGGACCCGGAATCGCAAATTTCGTTGACCGCTGTCCTCAATGCGCGCTTTCGCGCGCGCATCAATGCGGAGCGGGGCGGCTCGAAAAAGGTCCGTTCCCTGGAGGAATTGAAAGCCTGGCGGCGCGGCCGCATGGGCCCCAACTACCAGGCCGAAACCGCCGCGCTGCGGCGCGCCAACACCTTGCGCCACCAAAATCAGGAGCTGGTCAAAGGCAAAACCAGTTTCGCCGCCAAACGGCGCCAGCAAATGCAGGCCTGGCGGCGTGACCGGGCCGTCAACACGTTCGGGCGCCGCTGATCCCATCCAGGCATTTGCTCAAACGGCATTTGCCAAGCCTGGCATTTGCCCAATATGCGAGCCCGGTTTACTCTGAGTGGATGCAGACCCGATACCTCGTTCGCATGCTCGGCATCGCCGTGTTTCATATGTTCGCGTTTGTCACCTTCATGACCATCGCTGGGCAATTCGAAAACCTGATCATTGCGCTGCCGATGAATTTGACCGTGTTGGTGATCCTTAATCTGGCCGGCGCCTGGGTCATATTCCGCCCGGTACAACGCTACCTTAGGGGCGACGTTGATCTGACAGGCGCGCATCGGCGCATCAATGGATTGGCGCTGATCTCGGCGGCCTGGGCGGCCCTATTGGTCGGCGTTTTGCTTGTCATTGCTTTTTTCGTGCTCGGCGCCGCCTGCCCCGGGTGCGATGCGGCGGTTACGACGCCGTTCTATTTGTCGATGATTGTTCTGTTTTGCACCTTCGTCGGCATTTTCATATTCTTCCTGATCAACGATTACGCGGCGATCTTGAAGATTACTATCTTCGAAGCCTCCGGCGAAATTCTCAGCCCCACCGGCGCCCGCCTCCGCAGCAAGGCGATCGCCGCCTTTGTCGCCGTCGGCGTTATTCCGGTCAGCCTGGCGATCCTCGAGATTTTTGCCTTCCCCGAGGTACGCCAATTACAAGGCGTCACCACGGCCGAAGGCTTCCTGTTCGATTTCATCCTCATCGTGGTGATGGCCGGAACCACGTTCTTTTTTATCCAGCGGGGCATGGCGCGCCCGGTGGAGATGTTGCACCGGGCCATGAAGCGCCACGCCGAGGGCCATTTGGACGTCAAGACGCCGGTCATCACCAACGATGAGATCGGCGGTCTGGCGGCCGGTTTCAACGACATGCTGGATCAGGTGCGCGAGCGCGATTTCATCAAGGAAACGTTCGGGCGCTACGTGCCGCGATCAGTGGCCGACGCGATCCTGCAAAATCAGGGCGAGTTCGAACCGCAGAACAAGCTGGCGACCATTCTTTATACGGATATCGAGGGCTTCACCGCCATCTCCGAGACGTTAAATCCGGCCCAGATCGTCGATCTGTTGAACGAGTATTTCGAGCTGGTGATCGGCGTCATCGATGCCCATGGCGGCATCGTCAACCAGTTCCAGGGTGATGCCCTGCTGGTCACTTTCAACGTGCCGGTGGAACACCCGGATCATGCGCGGGCCGCCATCGCAACCGCGCTCGAAATTCAGGCCGCTCTGGCGGTGCACGAATTCAAATCGGTGGGCAAAATGAACACCCGCATCGGCGTCAATACCGGCCATGTGTTTGCCGGATCGGTGGGCGCCGGCAACCGGCTGAACTACACGGTCCACGGCGATGCGGTAAACATCGCCGCCAGGCTCGAACAATTGAACAAAAAATTCGAAACCCGCATTATGATTTCCGAAGAAACCAAGACCGAGGCCGGCGCCGGCGCCGGCTTCGAATTCACCGCCATGGGCGCCATGCCGATCCGTGGCAAAACCCAGGAAGTGACGGTCTACGGGGTTACATATTCGGGCTAACCGCTTCGGCCTCCAAGGCATCGATATCTTCGGCATCGATAACGCGGAGCGACAAATCATAACCGAACCCGGACCGGGCCATGGCGCCGAGATCCCGCTCGCGCCGCTCGAAGCGGGCTTCGGGCGGCCGGTAGGGGCCAAGCCGGCGGCGCCTTGCATAGGCGGCGGCGGCGGCGAATTCGGGCTCGGCGTGGTTTTTCGCCAAGGCCGCGATGGCCGCCTCGATCACGTCTGCGCTCAAGCCTTTTTCGCGCAGTTTGGCGTTGATGGCGCGCGCCGATAGGCCGCGCCGGTTGAGGCTGGTGGCGCGCGCCAACCCATAGACCGCATCGTTCAACAGACCGGCGCGCTCGAACCTGGCGATAATATCATCGATGGCGGCCAGGCCTTCGGCGCGGTCGGTATCATGAGCCTCGGCCGAGCGTTCCACCCGGCGGCCAAGCACCCGGCGCAAGTTCTCCGACGACGACGAAAATCGCTGTAGATGGTAATGGGCAGCGTTCTCCAGCGACTTGGGCGTCGCCTTGCGAGGCTTTTTCGGCCCTGGCCGGGGTTTGTCCTTGCGGTCCGATTTGTCCAATTGGCTGCCTTGGGCGGGTTGGTGAAGCGGGTTGGCGGGGCGCGGCGCGAGCTTACCAAATTCCCCCGCCCGAGCCCAGAAGTCAGTGGCGTCCGTTGCCTGGCTTTGCCGTTGACAGCGCCAGCTACGGCGCAGATACTGCGCGGCTTTCCGGGACGGAGCGGACACCGCACCGTTCCTTTTTATCATTACGGGCCTTAAAATTTGGGTGCCCGGCGTTACCGAGGAGAGCCGCCGTGAATTCCGCTGTCATGACCACCTACGCACCGTCCGACATTGCGTTCGATCGCGGCGAAGGCGTTTACATGTTCACCGAAGACGGCCGGCGCATCCTCGATTTCGGATCGGGGATCGCGGTGACCTCCCTCGGCCACAGCCATCCGCACTTATTGGCGGCCCTTCACGCCCAGGTGGATAAGCTGCTGCACTATTCCAACCTCTACGTCATCCCGGAACAGGAACGCATGGCGAGGCGGCTTGCCGACAACAGCTTTGCGTCGTCGGTGTTCTTTTGCAATTCCGGCGCCGAGGCGGTGGAAGCCGGGCTCAAACTGGTGCGCCGCTATCAAGTGGAAGCCGGCCATCCGGAGAAAAACCGGATCATCACCTGTTCGGGCAGCTTTCACGGCCGCACCTTGGCGACCATTTCGGCGGCCAAGCAGGAGAAGCACATGCAGGGCTTTTCTCCCCTCCTGGACGGCTTCGATCAGGTGGCGTTCGGCAATATCAACGAAATGCGCGCCGCCATCACCGATGCCACGGCGGGCATTCTGGTGGAACCGATCCAGGGCGAGGGCGGCATCCATTATGCGGAGCCCGATTACCTGAAACGGCTGCGCGCCACCGCCGATGAGTTTGGCCTCTTGCTGTTCTTCGACGAGGTGCAGACCGGCGTCGGGCGGACCGGCAAATTGTTTGCCTATGAATGGTCGGATATGGAACCCGACGTGATGTCCTTGGCCAAGGGCCTCGGCGGCGGCATTGCCGTCGGCGCCTGCCTGGCCAACGAGCGCGCCAGCACCGGCATGGCGCCGGGCAGTCACGGCTCCACCTTCGGCGGCAACCCGGTGGCCATGGCGGCGGCCAACGCGGTGCTGGATGTGATCCTCGAAGACGGCTTCCTGGGCCACGTCCAGGCGATGGGCAAATATCTAAAAGAACGATTGGCGGCGCTTGGCGAAAAGCATCCCAAAATCTTGAAAGACGTGCGCGGCGAAGGGCTTTTGGTCGGCATCAGCTGCCACGCCACCAATCTGGATCTGGTCAAGGCGATGGAGGCGGAGAACGTGCTGGTTATTCCCGCCGGCGATAATGTGGTGCGTTTCATCCCGCCGCTGATTGTCCAACAAAATGAAATCGACGAGGCCGTGGAAGCCTTCGACAAGGTTTGCGCCGCCGCCCAAGCGCCATGAGCGAAACCAACGGCACATTGCGCCATTTCCTCGACCTGGATCAGTTCGAGGGCGCGGCTTTGCGCGCCATGCTGATCCAGGCGAACGCGCTGCGCGTCCAGAATGAGCCCGGATTGGCGGCCGGCAAGGTGCTGGTGATGATCTTCGAGAAACCGTCGACGCGGACGCGGGTGTCGTTCGAGGTCGGCATGAAGGAGCTGGGCGGCAGTTGCGTGGTGCTGGGCGAGCGGGATTCGCAATTGGGCCGGGGCGAAACCATCGCCGATACGGCGCGCGTGTTGTCGCGCTACGCCGACGCCATCATGATCCGCACCGATGATCCCGGCAAGCTGACCGAGCTGGCCGAATACGCGTCGGTGCCGGTGATCAACGGCCTGACCGACGCCTCGCACCCGTGCCAGATCATGGCCGATATCATGACCTTCGAGGACCATCTGGGCGCCATCGAAGGCAAACAGATCGCCTGGATCGGCGATGGCAATAATGTCGCCGTATCGTGGCTGCACGCGGCGGTGAGGCTTGGCTTCCAGTTTCGGTGCGCGACGCCCGCTTCGCTGTCGCTGCCCAAGGTATTGATCGAATGGGCGCACGCCGAAGGCGCCGATATATTGGTAACCGACGATGCCGCCGCCGCCGCCGCCGGCGCCGATTGCATCGTCACCGATACCTGGGTGTCCATGGGCGACGATGAAGATCGCGCCCGCCGCAACCAGTTGCTGGCCCCCTATCAGGTAGATGCAAAGCTGATGGCCAAGGCCGGGCCGGACGCGTTGTTCATGCATTGCCTGCCGGCGCACCGGGGCGATGAAGTAACCGAAGAGGTGATCGACGGAGCGCAATCGGTGGTCTGGGACGAAGCCGAAAACCGGCTGCACGCGCAGAAGGGCATCCTCGCCTGGTGCCTCGGCGCCGGCTGAATTTGAGGCCATGGCCTTTCCCAATATCATCCGCCCATTCCAGATCGAAGGCTCGGACGTGCGCGGCCGGCTGGTGCGCATGGGCAGCGCCTTCGATCAGGTCCTCGATCAGCAAAATTATCCGCGCCCCGTAGCCCGCCTGATCGGCGAAACCCTGGCGCTGGCCGAGGCGCTGGCCTCGATTGTAAAATATGCCGGCGTCTTTAATCTCCAGGCGCAAGGCTCAGGGCCGGTTAATCTGGTGGTCGCCGATGTGGATAGCGAAGGCGGTCTGCGCGGCTATGCCCGCTATGACGAGGCCGCTTTCGAGGCGGACCCTGAGATCGAGCAATCCATCCCGAAGCTGTTGGGCTCGGGCCATCTGGCCTTCACCGTCGATCAGGGCGCCGACACCGACCGCTATCAAGGCATTACACCGCTGGAAGGCGCGACTTTGTCCGAGTGCGCCCAGCTGTATTTCCGCAACTCCGAACAGCTGGAAACGGCGATCCTGCTGGCCTCGGACTTGGGCGAAGACGGCAGCCGCGCCGGGGCGCTGTTGTTGCAACGCATGCCCGATACGCCCGATATCATGCGCTCCGAAGAAGACCGGGAAGAAGAATGGCGGGGCGCCGTGGTGCTGATGAGCTCGCTCACCCCGGCCGAGCTGTTGGACCCGGACATTCCGACCAACGACGTCCTCTACCGGCTCTACCACGAAAACGGCGTCCGCGTGTTCGACAGCCGGCCCATCGAATTTCGCTGCCGCTGCTCCAGAGACAAAATTGCCCGGGCGCTGGCCTCGTTCGAGCCGGACAGCCTCGCCGATATGAAGACCGATGCCGGGCTGATTGTCGCCACTTGCGAGTTCTGCCACACCGATTATGAATTCGACGACACCCAGATCGGACAATTGCGCGGCACTTGAACCAATTCGCGGCCCGTGCGACCATGCGTCATGCTCCAAAAACTTGCATTGCGGCCCATCCGCCAAGCCCTGGCCTTGATGATGTTGCTGGCCCTCGGCGGTTGCGCGACCGAATCGCCGTTCGCTGAATTTGCCGACATCACCTTCCGCCATTTGCCAACCATCAATCTTCGCGTCGTCGATATTCAGATCGACAACAAAGTGGCGCGCAACGTGTTGGCGCCCCATGTGGGCCACAATTTTCCGGTGCCGCCGGTGGACGCCTTGCGCCGCTGGGGCGAGGACCGGCTGCGAGCCGCCGGCTCCAAGGGCACGGCGCGCTTCACCATCTTGGCAGCCGACGCCGTCGAGGAGCGGTTGAAGATCGACGATGGCATCCGCGCCACCTTCACCAAGGAACAGTCGGAAAACTATCTGGTCACGGTGTCGGCCAGCCTCGAAGTGTTCGACGAAAACGGCATCCGCCGCGCCTTCATCAAGGCCAAGTCGGAGCGCCGCCAGACCGTTGCCGAGGACATCACCCTCACCGGCCGGCGCAAGGTCTGGTTCACCATCACGGAACGGCTGATGGCCGAGTTTAACGCCGAGATGGAACGCAACATCCAGCGCTACATGACCGAGTTCGCCCTTTAAAGCTCGTTGATCTTGGCGGCCAGGATGAAGTCGTTTTCGTGCAAACCGTCGATCTTGTGGGTGTAGAGCGTGATCGTGCAATAGCCCCAGCCGAAGGCGATGTCCGGGTGATGGCCCTCGGCCTCGGCCAACGCGCCGACTTGGTTGACGAAGGCCAAAGTCCCGGCGAAATCGGCAAAGCTGAACTTGCGTTCGATGCGCGAAGCGGCGCCCGCCAATTCCCAGCCCGGCGTCTGTTCCAGAAATTTTTGCGCAGCGGGCTCTGCCAGCGGCGCAATGCCGCCCTGGCAGGGAATGCAAATTTTTGCCGTCAATTCCTCGTCCATGGCTGTGACAGTACCGCTTAAGCACCGATTGCGCCAACCCGCCGCATTCATTAACCTTAAGTCCAATGATTTCAGCCACCACCTGAGGAGACGGGCCAGCCCGTAACCAGCCATGAGCGAAGCTTTTATTTGCGATGCGATCCGCACCCCCATCGGCCGTTATGGCGGCGCCTTGTCGGGCGTCCGCACAGACGATCTGGCGGCGCTGCCCATCACGGCGCTGATGGAGCGCAACCAATCCGTCGATTGGGACAAAGTTGACGACGTTATCTATGGCTGCGTCAACCAGGCCGGCGAGGACAACCGCAACGTGGCGCGCATGGCGCTTTTGTTGGCCGGCCTGCCCAAGGAGATTTCCGGCGTCACCGTCAACCGGCTGTGCGCATCGGGGCTGCACGCGGTGGGCGCGGCGGCGCAGGCGATCAAATCGGGCGATGCGGCGATGATCGTCGCCGGCGGCGTCGAAAGCATGTCGCGCTCGCCGTTCGTGATGCCCAAGGCCGACACCGCCTTTTCGCGAAAATCCGAGATTTATGACACCACCATTGGCTGGCGCTTCATCAATCCCAAAATGGATGCCGCGTACGGCACCGATGCCTTGGGCGTGACGGCGGAGAATTTGGCCGAGAAATACCAGATCAGCCGCCAAGATCAGGACGCCTTTGCCATGGGTAGCCAAAACAAGGCCGCCGCCGCCCAAGGCGATGGCCGCATGGCCGAGGAAATTATGCCGGTCACCATCCCGCAAAGGCGCGGCGATGATGTGGTGGTGGTGGTGGACGAGCATCCGCGCGGAGACACCACGATGGAGACATTGGGCAAATTGCGCGCCGCGTTTCGCGACGGCGGCAGCGTCACCGCCGGCAATTCGTCCGGCGTCAATGATGGCGCCGCGGCCTTGGTGATCGCCTCCGAAGAGGCCGCCAAGGAGCACGGGTTGAAGCCCCTCGCGCGCATCCTCGGCATGGCCAGCGCCGGGGTCGAGCCCCGCCTCATGGGCATCGGCCCGGTGCCGTCGGCGAACAAGCTGTTGCAGCGCCTCGGCCTGACCATGGATGATATGGATATCATCGAGCTGAACGAAGCCTTCGCCTCCCAGTCGATCGCCGTCTTGCGCGATTTCGGGCTGGCCGATGATGATCCGAGGGTGAACCCCCAAGGCGGCGCCATCGCCCTTGGCCACCCGTTGGGCGCATCGGGCGCCCGGCTTGTCACGACAGCCACCTATCAATTGATGCGCAATGGCGGAACCCGCGCCCTTTGCACCATGTGCGTCGGCGTCGGCCAAGGCGGATCGGTGGTGATCGAAAAGGTCTAAGCCGCCCGTCTCCAATTTTAAGTTTCCAACACCGAGGCGGCGAAAATACGCTCCAACGGGATCGGCGTGGCTATCGAGCCCTGCTCCACATTATAGCGGATGAACGTCTCGATCATCGCCCGGTTGGCGGCAATGCCGTTGACCAACGGATCGCCCCAGGTGGCCATCTGGGCATCGAACGTTTCGCGCATATGAACGATTGGCAGCCCGCCCCGGTCGTTGCGGATGTCTTCGTAAGATAAGGTCTTGGCTTCGTCGAACGCCTTGTAGGCGCGCAACGCCAAATCTGGATGATCCCGGTCCAGCTTGGCGCTGATCACCATCAGATGCATGGGCGGCAAAAAGCCGGTCTTGGCGTTGAGGGCCAGGTCCTGCGCCCGGTAATCGGCGAACAGGCGCTTCACCTTGGGCTCCGCCTCCAGCCGGTCGAACATGGCGCCGTCGGAGATGTCGGAGATCATCGCATCGATCTCGCCGTTGATCAGCATGTCGGGCAAGGACGCGCTTGCGTCGATCTTTTCGATGCCGCCGGCGGCGTCCCCGTTGGCAAAGAACTCATCAATGCCGGCGGCCCATTTGATACCAGAGATATCGACGCCGAAATGCTCGGCCAAGATACCCCGCGCCCAGATGGTGACCGACGTGCGGTATTGGCGAGTGCCGATGCGCGCCCCCTCCAGGTCACGGGGGCCATTGATGCCGTCCCGGACGAACAGGAATTGCAGCACCGATTTCCGTTTCTGAAACACCGGCAGGGCGACGAGGCCCCAGCCTGCTTCGATGCCGGTGAGCAAATAGCCCATGTTCAAATCCCAGATGCCGAAATCGCCCAAGCGCAAATCCGGAACGTCGGCAAACACCATGGGCGTGGTCTGCACCGGCTCCAACTTGGCGCCTTCGATTGCCACGCGGCCCTCGAACAAGGGCATGGTCACGTCGAAGCGCATATTGGTGATCGGCAGCGTTATATCGGTCATGAAAAGCGTCTCCGGAACCGCTCTAGAAGGGCTCGAAATCGCGCAGCTGCGGGATCACCTGTTCGCCAAAGAGGCGGATCGAGCGCATCAGATCCTCTTCCGGCAGATCGGCGAAATTAAACTCGCCCATGAACACATTGAAGAGGCCCTTTTCAGACGCCTCGCGCAATTTCCGGGCGACCGTATCGGGGGAGCCGATGAAGGCCAGATCGTGTTCCGCCAGATACTGGGGATCGAAGATATTGCCCATGATCTCGGCGGCGCCGTGCTCGCCCCTGGCGGTGAAGCGCGCCGACAGTTCGGTGACCCGGTCCTCGAAGCTTTGCCCGGGCTGGGCGGGTCGCAAAAATCCCACATAGGCGCGGGATGCCCTTTTCAGCGCCGTCTGCATGGCCTTTTCGTCGGTTTCGTCCACATAGACCACCGTCGAATAGCCGATATTGGGCTTGGCGGCGTGGCCGGCCTTGGCCCAATCGTCCAGATATTTCCGGTAGCGGGGCGCCGCTTCCTCCCGCGGGAAGGAGATGAAAAAGCCCGTATTGATGCCTTCGGCGGCGCAATATTCCAAGGTTTGCGGATCCCGGCTCTGCATCCACAACGGCGGATGCGGTTTTTGCACCGGCTGCACCGCCAGCAAAATGCCATCGGCCTGGTGATGGGCGCCCTGGAACTTATAGGGCTGCTCCTCGCCATAGGCGGCGCGCATGTAATCGACGAACTCCATGGTGATCGGTTTGCGATCATTATAATTGAGGCCGAAATGGGGGAACGGATCGGGCGTGATGCCGGGCACCAATCCCACTTCCAGCCGCCCGCCGAGCATTTGATCGACAATGGCGATTTCCTCGACCAGGCGCGCCGGATGATGCAGCGGCACCAAAAACCCCATGGCGCCGAAGCGCATATTTTTGGTGCGCGCGCCGGCGCCCACCGCATAGAGGGCCGGCGACGACATCCAGCTTTCGTCGGGGCGGAAATGATGCTCGACGCAAAAGCCGTATTCGAAACCCAACTCGTCGGACAGCATGACCTCGCGCCAAAGCTGCTCGTAGCGTTCGCCGGCGGTCATGCCGGGCTTGCCCCAGATATGAGAAAAATGCGCAAACTTCATGGTCTCCCCCCTTGCAATTGTTGGCTAAAGTCTATCAGGTTAATGAAAGGCCGCAAAATTGGTATTTGGCCGGAAAACGCAAGGGACATTCGGCCATGGACGTGAAATTTCTCGACACCACCTTCCGCGACGGCTCGCAAAGTCTTTGGGCGATGGGTATGCGCCACGGCCAGATCGAGGCGGTGGCCGCCGACATGGACCGCTGCGGCTTCCAGGTGATCGAAATTCCCGGCAACGCCATCCATTTCAAAAAGATGATCCGCGATCTTAAAGAGAATCCGTGGGACACCATGCATATGCTGGCCCAGAAAATACCAAACACGCCGAAATCCTGCATGGGCGGCGGGCTTAACCTCAACACGTTCGGCACGCCGACGCCGCCGGCCCTGGGCGAATTGTTCTGGACCCGCCAGGTGGAAATCGGCGCCTTACAAAGAGTGCAGCTTACCGGCAATACCGCCGATCAAATGATCCGCACGTTCCCCAAGCTGATCCCGTTTTTGCAAGGCATCGGGCTGCAATGCGCGCTCGCCATTTCCTATTCCATCTCGCCCCGCCATACGGATGAATTGTTTGCCGAGCAGACCCGGCGGGCGGTAAGCCTGAACCCGGACGTCATTTACCTGAAAGACCAGGGCGGATTGCTGACGGTGGACCGCATCCGCACCCTGATCCCGCTGATGATGGAGATCGTCGGCGATATTCCGTTCGAGCTGCATTCCCACTGCACCACCGGCCTTGCGCCGCTGGTCTATCTGGAAGCGATTGAACTTGGCGTTCGCACCCTGCATACCGGCGTTCCGCCGCTCGCCGAAGGCTCGGCGCAGCCGTCGGTGCTCAACGTCGCCGCCAACGCGCGCCTGCGCGGCCATAATCCGGTTGTTGACGAGACATTGTTGCAAAGCGTGTCGGAGCGGCTTTACGCCGCCGCCCGGGAAGACGATATGGTCCTGGGTGAGCATCTGGAATATGACTACGGCCAGTTCGTCCACCAGATACCGGGCGGCGTCATTTCCAATCTGAAATTCCAGCTCGCCGAGATCGGCCTGGATACCCGCATGGACGAGGTGATCGAGGAAACCATCCAGATCCGCAAAGATTTGGGCTATCCCATCATGATCACCCCCTATTCCCAATATATGTGCACCCAAGCGGCGCTCAACATCTCCACCGGCGAGCGCTATAAGGTGGTGATCGACGAATTGATCCGTTTTGCGCAAGGCGCTTACGGCGAGGATTCCGGCGCGCCGTGGATGGATCAGAACCTGAAAGACCAGCTCCTTGCCAACCCGCGCGCCGCCGAGCTGAGCCCGACCAGCACCGATGCCGAGCCGCCCAGCGTTGCCGAATACCGCCAAAGCCTGGGGCTGGACGGCGCCTCTGACGAAGCGCTCCTCATGCACACCATCATGCAGGGCGACCAGGAGATCAACGCCATGAACGCCGCCGGCCCACCGAAGCAATATCTCGGCGCCGCGCAGCCCCTGAAGACGCTGATGGATACCTTGGCCAAGCACCCCGGCGTCCGCTACGTCCAGGTGCAAAAGGGCGCGGACAAGGTTGTCTTGCGAAACGCGCCGGGTTAGGCGCAGCGCCCGCAGCGGATGGGCCACAGGCCTTTAGAAAGAAATTTGAAACACAGAGGACACAGAGGACACAGAGATTTTTTGTCGCGCGCACCGCATTCCTTCTCCCTTTCTCCTCTGTGATCTCTGTGATCTCTGTGACCTCTGTGTTAATTCTTCTTTTAATTGAAATATAGTT
>CAUZTZ010000079.1:0-13846 GCA_963582805.1 Alphaproteobacteria bacterium | reverse complement strand
GATCTGGTTTTGTTTCGGGACAAGTCTGGGCGCGCGGGCCTGGTCCATGCGCGCTGCTGCCATCGGGGCACGACGCTCTATTACGGCCGTGTCGAGGATGATGGCATCCGTTGCTGTTATCACGGCTGGCTGTTCGATGTGGAGGGCAATTGTCTGGATATGCCGTGCGAGCAAGACAATGGCGCCGGCATCCGCGAGAATGTACGCCAGCCCTGGTATCCGGTGGTCGAGGAATATGGGTTGATCTGGGCCTATTTCGGACCGCCCGAGAAAAAGCCGGCCTTCATTCGCTGGAGCACGCTGGAAAATGTGGGCGCACAAGAAAAGCTATACGCCCATCAAGGCACCTTCGGCGGCGGCGGCGATGCATCCGTTGATATCATGCCCTGCAACTGGATGCAGGATTGGGAGAACGTGATGGACCCGTTCCATCTTCCGATCCTGCACACCAGTTTTTCCGGCGTTCAGTTTGTCCCCGAATTCGGCATCATGCCGGAAGTGGAATGGGCGTTGGACGATCTCGGGATGAATTACACCGCGTATCGGAAACTGGACGATGGCCGCGAGGTGGACCGGGTGACCTATATCCTGTTCCCGCATGTGCGCATCGTTCCCTCGGTGGAGCTGGCGCCGGGGCCGGGCACCACCATCGGCTTTTGCATGCCTGTCGATGATGAGAATTTTACCATCTTCCACATCATGAAGGTGGCCGAGGATTTCGAATTTGGCGCCCACCGGCGGGAACGCATCCCGGGCAAAATCTGGTCGGAGATGAGCGAGGAAGAGCACCAGCGTTTTCCCGGTGATTGGGAAGCGCAGGTCGGCCAGGGCCCCATCAGCCTGCATTCGGAAGAACATCTGGCGCCCAGCGACAAGGGTATCCGCATGGCAAGGCGCTTGCTGAAACAGCAGATCGAGTTGGTTCAGGCGGGCGGTGATCCGCAAGGCGTCGTGTTCGATGACGCCAAGGCCCTCATAGATGTGAAGGCCGGAAACTTCTTCCGGGACTGATGCGTACGATCCTTCGAGACGGACCTTCGGTCCTCCTCAGGATGAGGGTGGCCTTAGAATCCTCATCCTGAGGAATGAGCGAAGCGAGTGTCTCGAAGGATCCTGAACCGCTCTAGTTTCCTTCAACCAGGAAGGCGACGCCTTCGGTGGCGGATATGCGGAGCGCGGCCAGCGGTTTGTATTCGTCGGAATTGTACCAGCCCTTGGCAGCGTCCATATCGGGAAATTCGACGACGATCAGGCGGATAGATTTGCTTTGGCCTTCGACCAGCTCGGGCGGCGCGGCGGCGATCACCTTGCCGCCGTATTTTTGCGTGACCGGCGGCACATTGGCGCCATATTCCTTTAATTTATCGGGATCAGTGACGGCGGTGACGGAAGCGACGAAATAAGCGGACATGACGAACTCCTTGGCTGGTAAAGGTGGCTGTTGATTATGGATATAACGAGCGCTTGCCGAAAATAACAAATATATTCCCGGTGATAAAGAAGGGGCGCGCGAACTTGCCGCACGCCCCCAACCGATCCATTTTGGATTATCTATTTCCAGCCGTAATTGTTGACATAGATCTCGCCGGTGCTCAGCGGATCGAGCTGCACCTTGACATCCTTGGTGTGCGCAATGACATAGGGCAGGGACGTCACCGCCATGTTGTAGATCATCTCATTGGCGCGGTCATAGGCCTTGGCATAAATGCTGGCGCGCTTCGCCATATCCAGCTCGCCAGCGCCCTTGTTCATGGCACCGATTATAATCGGATCGGCGCCCATATAGCGGGTCCGGCTTCCTCGGAAGAAAACGTTCAGATGGTTGCCGGCATCGGGAAAGGCACCGGCTGGATAGGCGATCGCCCAGGCCTGCAGCTTGCCCTGGCCCTGAAGCCGCCGGTAGGTACCGATATTTGTCGATTGCACTCTGGCGCGGATACCGACTTTTCGCATTTCGCCGGCCATGGCTTCGGTGATTTCCTTGATGCGGCTGACCGCATGAATGACAAAATCAAAGCCTTTCGCATAGCCCGCTTCGGCCAGCAACCGCTTGGCCTCGACCGGATTGTAGGCGGGCGCATCCTTGGTCCATTTGCAAGCCGCCGCAGATTTGAAGCACAGAGCCTGCATTTTCTGCGCCCGGGAGCCGCCGGGAACGATATGCTTAAGGATTGCGTCCCGGTCGATAGACATCCATATGGCCCGGCGCACGCGCACATCGGCTAGCGCCTTGTTGCCCGAAATATTGCCCGCATCGATCGCGAAAAATAACATGAAGTTGGACTTGAGGTAACTTACTTCCAAATTAGGAATTTTGGCCAGCGCTTTGGCGTTGTCGGGCGAGATGTTACGTATCATATCGACGCCGCCGCTGATCAGTTGCGCGATCTTGGTCTGATTGTCCGGCAAATGAATGCCGACAACACGCTTGACCGGTGCCGGGAAATATTTTGCCTCGCCCGACGTGAAAGCGTCATTGCGCTCGGCGATAACACCGCTATTGCGATCCACCGAGACAATCTTGAGAATGCCGGTGCCGGCTGCCGAGACGCGGCCATAGTCGGATTTTTTCTCCAGCTTCTTATGAATTTTCGAATCCAGGATTAGAAGGCGGAAGCCCAATAGCGCCATGTCCATCGCGTTGCGTTTTTTGGCAATGACACGGATTTTATGGGAATTGATCTTTTGCACTTCCTTGATCCAGTTATAGCGGGACTTGAAGCGCAGCTTGACCTTGGGATCACCCACATAGGCGAAGGTGTGGATGACATCGTCGGCATCGAATTTGTTGCCGTTATGAAATTTGACGCCTTTGCGCAGTTCGAATTCGATGGTCGTACTATCGATGCGCTTCCATGACGTGGCCAAGGCGGGAACGAATTTTCCTTTATATTCGTCATAGGCCATGAGCCCTTGAAAGACCCGGCGATAGAACTGCCCGGCCTCGCCCACCGCCCAATGGTAGGACGAAATCATGGGGATTTGTTCATCGATGGATAGACGGATCGTGTCTTTTGATTTTTGCGCCATGGCGGGGCCCGCCAAGGCTAATGCCGCTGTCGCGGCTACAGTCGCTTTTATGATATTCATTGCATCCTCCCTGATTTAGATTGGTTGTTGGTCGTTGGTGGTAACATCTCCCGGTCAAGCCGCCTTTGGCTGGCCGGCCAGGAACGTGTCGATGGCGCCTTCTACATCGGTGCCTTTGAAAAAATCCGGGTTGAGCCGGGTTTGCAGTGTGACCGGATTGGTGAACACGAAATCCTTGAAATCTTCCTCGGTGATCAGCCCGTCATCCACCGCTTCGTGAGTCTCGTGAAGGATGCCGCCGAAATCCTGCACGTCCCAATGGCCCAAATCGGATGAGAACATGGCTTTCAGTTTGGCGCCGAACTTGTTGGCCTTGGTGTTGAAGGCGGTGTAGTTCATGGCATCGTCGGCCTCGCAGCCGAAATAGAAATTGTTGATGAACAGATCGCGCACGTATTCTTCTTTTTCGATTTTCACCTGGGTCCAATCATCGATGAAGGCGGGCACTTCGTCCGGATCGGTACGTCCGTCGCGGGCGACCATCTTCCAATTTTCCTTCAAGGCGTCGGCGTTCAGATATTCGTTGCCATATTCGGCGAACATTTCTGACATGAGATCGAAATCCAATTTGGCCGGGTCCAGGTTCTTCAACATGGCCTTCTTATTGCGCTTCTCCCAGAACTCCACCAGATCGTTGTAGAGCGCCACGCCCCACCAGACGCCGCCTTCCAGAAAGCCGATGTTCAATTCGGGGAATTTCTGTGTGAAGCCGCTCATAAATAAGGCGCGGGCGGCGGCGAAGCCGGACGTGGCGAAAAAACCGAGCCGGTTATAGATGTAGTTGTTGGGCGAGGTGTGGGTGCCAACGAAATTCATCGAATGGCCGGCCGGCACCACTTTCAATTCCACGCATTTGGCCCAGAAGGGGTCGTAGTCCAGCGGGCTGTCGATGGCCAGGGGATTATATTTCATGGCGTGCTTGGCCAGGTGCGGCGCCTCGGCCAGCACGGTCGGGTCCGGGCGTACAACCTCGTTACAGGTCATCAGTGCCTTCATGCCCAGTTCGGTGACCGCGAATTCGACCTCGGCAATGGCTTCTTCAGGGGTGTTCATGGGGATGATCGCCGCCGGCGTCATCTTGTGGGAAACCTCTTTGAACATATCTGCATACATCATGTTGAGGGCGCGGCAGGCGGCTTGGCGAATTTCGTCATCGGGCATCACCTGGGCGTTGAAGCCGATGGTGGCGTAGATGGTGGAGAAATCGACGCCAGCCTCTTCCAGGCGCAAGGCATAAAGCCTGGGTAACATCATGGTGGCCCGGTCGATACTAAGATCGCCCGACGGTGTGCCCCATGGGACCCGCTTTGGATTGCCCGGTTGTCTGGCGGCTTCCTGGGCCTTGGTGTAGGCGGCGACCATGTCCGGGCCGGCCACCTGTTTCAGGAAATCGGGCAGCGCGAAAGTGTTTTCGATCACATGGCCGTCGGTATCGATAACCGGGTAATCCAGTTTATCGTGTAATTTTGTCGAGCGTGTGCTTTTGAGTTTATAAGCTGCCATCGATATCCCCCTTGCTTGTATTTACGATCTTAATACAGCCCTTCCAATCTTTCACCGTAAACCGCCATGACCTTGTGGCGGCGCACCTTTAGCGACGGCGTCATCATCTCGTTGTCGGTGGTGAAGGCGTCACTGATCAGCATCATCCGGCGCACCCGCTCGCCGCCGGCGAGATCGGCGTTCACCCTTGCCACCGCCGCATCGATGGCGCGGGCAAAATCGGCATCATCGATCAGGTCCGCCAGATCGCCCGTTTTGCCATTTTCCTTGGCCCAATCGCGGGCGAAATCGGCATCGGGAACGACGATGCCGACCAGATGCGGGCGCTTGTCCCCATGTACCATGGCCTGGGAGATTTCCGGCTGCAGGGTCAGGAACCCCTCGACCCGCTGCGGCGACAAGGTATCGCCGCCGGAATTGACGATGATATCTTTCTTGCGGTCGGTGATCTCGATATAGCCGTCTTCGTCCATATGGCCGACATCGCCGGTGTGCAGCCAGCCATCGATGATGGCCTCGTTGGTGGCGTCTTCGTTGCGCCAATAGCCCTGCATGACCTGATCGCCCTTGGCCAGAATTTCGCCGTCCTCGGCGATCTTGACCTCGGTGTTTTTGACCGGCGGGCCGACCGATTTAAGCTTGATCCGGTTTGGCCGGTTGACGCTGATCAGGGGCGCAGATTCGGTCTGCCCATAGCCTTGAAGAAGACGCAGGCCAAGGGCGGTAAAAAACAAACCGATCTCGTAATTGAGCGGCGCGCCGCCCGATACCAGCGCTTTAAGCCGGCCGCCGAAACTGGCCCGCACCTTTTTGCGCACCAGTTTTTCGACCAACGCGTTGGTAATTTTTTCGCCAATGCTCAACGAGCCCGGATTTTCAAACGCGCGGGTGCCCAATTCGACGGCTTTATTGAACAGCTTTTGCTTGAGCCCGCCAGCCTGGACCACACCTTTGGTGATGCGGCCATGCATGACTTCATAAAGGCGCGGCACGGCGGTCATTAGGGTAGGGCGCGCCTCGGCCAGGTTGCGCGACAGATGCTCGATGCCCTCGGCATAGTATATCTGCGCGGCGATGGAGATCGGGAAAAACATGCCGGCCATAAACTCATAGGAATGGGAAAGGGGGAGGAACGACAGGAATATTTCGTCATCAAGTCCCAGTTCTTCGATGGCGTCGCGGGCGCCCTCGCAATTGTGCAGAATCGCCTTGTGGTCGAGCATGACGCCCTTGGGTGCGCCGCCGGTGCCGGAGGTATAAATAATAACCGCCGTGTCATCGATTTGGCGCTTGGCGATCTCGGCGGCGATATCATCGGGCTCTTCGGCGCCCAAGGCCAGCACGCCATCCCAATTGTGTATATCGGTACCGAGGGTTTGATCGGCGCTGAATTCATCCATGGTAATCAAAAATTTGATGTTGTGGGTCTGCGCCGCCGCCAGCACTTTTTCCGTTATTGCCGTGCCGGACGTGATGGCGCCGGCGGCGCCGGAATCGGCCAGGATATGCAGATGATCGGCCACCGTGTTGGTGGTGTAGGCGGGCACCGCGATGCCGCCGATGGCCATGATCGCCAACGTCGCGAGCGGCCATTCGGGCCGGCTTTCGGCACAGAGCACGACCCGGTCGCCGGGCTCGACGCCCAATTTGCGAAGCCCGCGCGCCAGCTTGGAGACTTCGTCGACGGCCTCGGTCCAGCTTTTGGATATATAGTGGCCGTCCTCTTTCGCCCAAAGGAATGGCCCGCCGCCGCGCTTTTCGGCGCTGGCCAAGAACATTGCGGCCAAATTTTGCCATTCGTACATGCGCCGTCTCCCACCCGTGATTTGAAGTCTCTAGGTTTTTACCATATACCGAGTTTATGCCAATTTGCACAAACAAAGATACTGATCACCCGGTCGCCCCCGATGACGCCGCCGGCGATGCCGATTTGGATAATTTGCCGGAGTGGGATTTGAGCGATCTTTACGCCGGCATCGATGATACCGCCATTGATCGCGATTTGGATGCGGCGGCCTCTCGCGCCGCCGACTTTGCGGCAGAATATCAAGGCACACTCGCCGGGCTGGATGGCGCGGCGCTGGGCAGCGCGGTGGCGGCCATAGAAGATATTGACGAGTTGTTGAACCGGATTCGCTGTTACGGCCAGCTATTGTTCGCCGCCAACACCCAAGATGCGGATATCGCGGCGTTCTACCAGAACCTGAATGAGCGGACCACCGACATTGCATCGAAGCTGTTGTTTTTCACGCTGGAAATAAACCGCATTGATGATGATGCGCTGGCGCAAAAAATGCGCGCCCCCGAGCTTTCCCGCTACAAGCCCTGGATCGATGCCAACCGCGCGCTCAAGCCCTATCAACTCGGCGATGATCTGGAAAAAATCCTGATGGACAAGCGCGTCACTGGACGCGACGCCTGGAACCGCCTGTTCGATGAAACCATGGCCGGGCTTAGCTTCGATGTGGATGGAAGGGCGCTGTCGTCGTCGGAAGTTCTGAATATGATGATGGACACCAAGGGCGGCGTCCGGCGCAAGGCCGCCAAGGCGTTTGGGGCGGGGCTGGGCGAAAATATCCGGCTGTTTTCGCTGATCACCAACAACCTCGCCAAGGACAAGGAGATCGAGGATCGCTGGCGCGGCCACGCCCGCCCCATATCAAGGCGCAACCTCGCCAATCAGGTGGAAGACGACGTGGTCGATGCCCTCATTCAATCGGTCAAGGGCGCCTATCCGGCCATATCGCATCGCTATTATGCCTTGAAAGCCCGCTGGCTGGAATTGGACGTGATGGATTATTGGGACCGCAACGCGCCGTTGCCGGATGCGGACCAGGACCGGGTTTCCTGGGACGATGCCCGGGCCACCGTGCTGGATGCCTATGAGGGCTTCGCGCCCGAGATGCGGGCCATCGCCGAGCGTTTCTTCGGCTCCGGCTGGATCGACGCGGTCCCGCGCCCGGGCAAGGATTCGGGCGCCTTTTCTCATTCCACGGTACCCTCGGTGCATCCATATATATTGATGAATTATCACGGCAAGGCGCGCGACGTGATGACTTTGGCGCACGAGCTGGGCCATGGCGTGCATCAGGTATTGGCCGGCCCCCAAGGCCATTTCCTGTCCGACACGCCGCTGACTTTGGCCGAAACCGCTTCGGTGTTCGGTGAGATGCTGACCTTTCGCGCCATGCTCGATGCCGCGCCCGATGGGCCAAAGCGGCGCGCGCTGCTGGCCCGGAAAGTCGAAGACATGCTGAACACCGTGGTCCGCCAGGTGGCGTTCTGCGATTTCGAGGTTCGCGTTCATGATGCCAGGCGCGGCGGCGAGGTAAGCGCCGAGCGCTTGGGCGATATCTGGATGGAGGTGCAGGCCGAATCCCTTGGCCCCATATTCCGCTTTGATGCGGAATACAAAAACTACTGGGCCTATATTCCGCACTTCATCCACGCGCCGTTTTACGTCTACGCCTATGCCTTCGGCGATTGCCTGGTCAATTCCCTGTACGATGTGTTCCAGGGCGGCTTCGACGATTTCAGAGGCAAATATTTGGAGATGTTGAAAGCCGGCGGCACATTGCGGCACACCGAATTGCTGGCGCCCTTCGGCCTCAACGCTGGGGACCCCGAGTTCTGGGACCGGGGGCTCGGCGTTATCGCCGGTTTCGTCGATGAGTTGGAGGCTGGCAAACCCGATGGCTGAACGCACCCCGATCGGCGGGCGCGCCATGCGCTATGCCAGGGTCGGGCGCGCCGTCGGCGGTTTGGCCGCGCGCCTCGCCGGTGAGCGCTATCTGGGGCTGAAGATCGACCGGGAAGGCCATGCCGAAGATTTGAAAATTGCCCTCGGCGGTCTTAAGGGGCCGCTGATGAAGGTGGCGCAGATATTGTCCACCATCCCCGATGCGCTACCCCGGGAATATTCGGCGCAACTGGCGGAGTTGCAATCCAACGCGCCGCCCATGGGTTGGAGCTTCGTGCGCCGGCGCATGGCTGCCGAGCTGGGTCCCGATTGGCAGGCGCTGTTTGCCGAATTTACCCACGAAGCCGCCTTCGCGGCCTCCCTCGGCCAGGTGCACCGGGCCACCCGGCTGGCCGGCGGGAACCTGGCCTGCAAGCTGCAATATCCCGATATGAATTCGGTGGTCGAGGCTGATCTCCGCCAGCTTAAATTGGTGTTCGCGATCTATCGGCGCTACGACAAGGCGATCGATCCTACCGAAGTGCACAAAGAGCTGTCGGCGCGCCTGCACGAGGAATTGGATTACCGCCGCGAAGCCCGCCATATGCGGCTTTATGATCAGATACTGGCGGGCGAGCCGGATGTGCATATTCCGAAAGTCATTGATGATCTTTGCGGCGACAGGTTGCTGACCATGAGTTGGCTCGAAGGCGTGCCGTTGCTGGAATATATCAGCGCCCACGACGGCGCCGAAGACCGCAACCGGGTTGCCCTCAACATGTTCCGCGCCTGGTACGTGCCGCTCTATAATTACGGCGTCATCCATGGCGATCCGCACATGGGCAATTATACGGTGCGCGAGGGCGGCTCCATCAACCTGATGGATTTCGGCTGCATCCGGGTGTTCAAACCGTCTTTCATCAAGGGCGTCATCGATCTTTATACGGCGCTCCGCGACGACAATGAAGCGCTGGCGGTCAGCGCCTATGAAATCTGGGGTTTCACTGGACTGTCCAAGGAAGTGATCGACGTCTTGAACCTTTGGGCAGCGTTCGTTTATGCGCCGCTGCTGGAAGACCGCGTGCGCCCGATCCAAGACGGCGAGGGCGAATATGGCGCCAAGGTGGCCGGCCATGTGCGCCGGGAATTGAACCGCATCGGCGGCGTCCGCCCGCCGCCGGAGTTTGTGCTCATGGACAGGGCGGCCATCGGGCTGGGCTCGGTGTTCACCCATCTCGGCGCCGAGATCAACTGGCACCGCATGTTTCACGAATTGATCGACGGCTTTGATGAGGCGGTTTTGGAAAACAGCCAGAACGCCGCCTTCGACGCCGTCGGGCTTGAGCCCGCCCACTGAGCGCTAGAGCGAGATCACCAGCAAGAGACCGCCGGTGACGGCGATGTTGTTGCAGAATATCCAAAGATGGGTCTGTTTCTGGCGCGGCTCGGTCATCACCCAGAAATCGTGATAGAGGAAATTGGCGAGCACGGTAAAGACCACCAGTGCGCCGGCCCCGATCCAGACATAGAAATCGAACAACACCGATAGCCCGCCGAGCAGCATGGTGGCGAAGCCGCAAAGAAGCACAAACTTCGGAAACGGCACATGGTGGCTGCGGAAGGTTTCCATATGGTCTTCGAAATCGGGAAAGGCGGTGATGCCCCGGTAAACGAACAGAAACGCGATGCAGGCATGGGCAAGAATTTGCAGAGCGGAATGGTCTGCGTGCAGATCGAAACTCATGCAAATATTCCCGGGCGGAAACCCTTATTCGGCGGCCGCCTTCAAGGGATCGGCCAGACCCAATATGCGGCGCGCGTTGCCGCCCATCACCTTGGCTTTGTCGCCCTCGGACAAGCCAACGCCGTCCAGATACATCAAGGCGTCCGCCGGGCTCCAACAAGGATAATCGCTGCCATACATGACCCGGTCGGCGCCGAAATATTCGACTGCGAACTTCATGCCCTCGGTATGGGGCGACACGGTGTCGGTGTAGAAACGCTTCAAATAGGTGCTCGCCGGGTTGGGCAGCTTGGCCTGCTTGGTGTTCTTGTCCATGCGCCCCGACTGGTACGGCAACGCGCCGCCGGTATGGGAAAGCACGATCTTCAAATCCGGATGGCGGTCCATGGTGCCCGACAGAACCAGCCGCATGGCGGCGACGCTGACTTCCATGACGCGCCCGAGGCTCAAAAACAGGGCGCCGCCATAGCCGCTGAGCATGTCCGAGAAAACCGCATCGGTGGGATGCAGGAACAACGGGATGCCAAGCGCTTCGGCGCGCGCATAAAAGGGCTCCAGCCGGTCCGCATCGATGCGTGGATCGGCGCCGACGCTGCCCGGCAGGTTGAGCCCCATGAGCCCCAGATCACCGATGGCGTGCTCCATAACTTCGAGGGCGATATCGATGTCCTGCAGCGGCACCGCGCCCGACGCCCAGACCCGGCCCGGATGTTTTTTCTGCGCGCCGGCCATCTCTTCGTTCCAGAGCATGGCCAGATCGCGCCCTTCGGTTGCCGGCAGCTCGGAAAATGCGACCGAGAACGGCCCGATCGAGCAAACCACGTCGATCTCGTGGCCGAGCCCGTCCATATGCGCCAACTGCTCGTCCAGATCGAACCAGGCGGGCCAGGTGGTCAGCTTGTAATCGGCGTCGCCGTCGTCGCGGAGATAGACGTAATCGCCGTCGCTGTTCAGCTCGATGCGCGGATAGCCTTTGCGTTTGCGCAAAGCCTCGAAAACCGAGCGCGGCCACCAATGAAAGTGGGAATCGACAATACGCATAGTCTCTCTCCTGTCTTCGGGGCCAAACCGGCCCGGCTTGGCCGCATCATCCCATCAGGGCGCGATGGCATCAAGGCTCATCAGCGTAATACCACAACCAATGATTATGGTGCCGGCCATGAATAAGAGGATCAGGTAGCGGTGGATGTTGGCTTCACGGATGGATTTGAGCTTGCGGATGCGCCGGAACAGATTGGAATAGGCGCTTTCGATGGTGACCAGCTTGCGCCCCTCGGTATGCTGCCAAAACTGAAACAGGACCACCATGAATACCGCCGCCATGGCAACGACGATGGCCGAGATTTTGAGTACCATCATGAATTGGGCGCCGTGCGTTACATATTTTGCGAGCAAGATGATGGTTCCAAAGACAAGCAGGGAAGAGGCGACGGCTTTCCACTGCATGGACTTTGAAAACAGGATGGTGCGCGTCGAATCGGCATAGATCAGACCCAATTCCCGGTGCGTCATTTCGTCCAGCTCTGAGGGTGCCAGCTGGGGCTCGCCGTCTTCGCTATCGTCTGTGCCGCGATCTGCCATTTAAGCCGCCATTGTTTGCTTGCGAGAAATCTTAAGGGTTCATCCAGCCTTCCGCCACGGCCGCCGGCACCGCTTTTAAATCGAAAAACAGGATATCGCGGTGATCGTCGGGATTGCCCACATTTTCGACGCCGTGAAAGGCGTCGCTGGTTTTAGCAAAAGCCAGCATGGTGTTCGGCAAATAGGGCGCGGTTGTTGTTCTTTTGAATTGATCAAATGGATAGTACGGCCCGCCGGGACAGGTGAAGCCTTCTTGGATCGGGCTATAAAACGAAGTGCCGAGATAGGCGTGGTCTTCGTCGCTGGCCAGATAAAATAGGCTGGACACGATTTTCGCCGGGCTGTCCGTATGGGGGCCGAGGTCATAGCCTGCATTGTCACGGATCAGGAAGCTTTCGGCGCCGATCAGATGCTCGCCCTCGAGCGCCGTTTCCGGGTTGGCGAAGCGGCCATTGATGGTGTCGCTGAATTTCTGGTGGATGAAATTGATGAACTGGGTGTGTTGCAGGGTGGCGAACAGCTTGTCCCAGAATTCCGCCAATTCCGGCGGCAACAATCCAAGATCCTTCGGCTGGCCGGAAAATATCAGGCGGGAGCGGTTGTAGTCATCGCTGACATGGCCGACATCGGCCAGCGCCTGATATTTTTCAGGCTCAGGCATGTTGGCCAGCATCTCGGCGTAGAAGTCATCGGGAAACACATCGCGCACATAGATATGGGTGAACGGATCATTGATCACTGGCGCGGCGCCGATGGCGTTGGTTAAATGTGCGTAAACGTCCGGAAACATATACCGGTCCTTCTAAGCCTTTGTTCAGCTAGTGGCCTCGGTCATCGCTACTCGGCGGCGGCCTTGGTGGTTCCTTGGACGGCGGCCAATTCCTGCTCATAAACGTCCGGCCATTTGCGCGCTTCGTCGGCGATGAAAAAGCCGCCCCGGGCCAGCGCAAAGGCTTCGGGGTTTTCCGATGCCGGCGGCGGCGTGCCATCCTTGGCAAGGGCCTTGGCGGCGCGCACCAGGCGTTTGCGTGTTGCCGTTATCATCTGATCGGATGGCGCCAAATGCTCGAGCGTGTGATCGGTGATTTCGCCCATGCCTTCGGTGACCGCCTGATCCTGCTGATGGATACCATCGATGCCGGTATAGCTGCCGGTCCGCTGTACGTCCCGGTCGACCTCGTAATCGTTGGAGAATTGCTGGGCGCAGCGCCAGCGTCCGAGCCAATCGGTTGAGTTCGGCAACAGATGATCGACCATCGGCGATTCGCCGGGGCCGTCCTTAGGCCCGATGGTCACGAACATAGTATGGGTGTCATCGAGGGGCACCCAGATGCGCGCCATGCGGTAGCTGTCGAACGGCTTGAACGGCGCCAGGGCGACGCACGGAAACAGGAAATGGGCGAAGCGCCAATAGACGTTGCCCTGATCGGCGGGCCGGTAGGCGGCGTACATGGTGCCGGTATCGGTGTCGCGCACGTGATATTCCGGGTCCTTGTGGATGGCGCCGAAGCGGGTCTCGTCGTTGGGCTCGAACGCGCCTTCGCCCATGGAACCGTAATGCAGAAAATTAAGATGCGAGGTGTCGATATCGCCTTCCATGGATTGCAGCCAGTTGCATTCTCTTTGCGCGAACGCGATGTTGGCTTCGTCTTCGGGGATCATGGTGGCGGCGATATCGGGCAGCGCCGGCGCGTCCTCGGCGGCGCCCATATAGACCCAGATAACGCCGTTCCGCTCGGCCGCTTTATAGGCCTTGGCTTTGATTTTATGTTTGAAATCCTGATGCGGCGGCACGTTGGCCATGTCCAGGCAATTGCCCTCCACATCATACTTCCAGCCGTGATAGACGCAGCGGATTCCGTTTTCTTCGTTGCGGCCAAAGAAGAGCGAGGCACAGCGGTGCGGGCAGCGATGATCCATGACGCCGACGCGGCCAGACGAATCCCGGAACGATATGAGGTTTTCGCCCAAGAGCCTGAGCCGTACCGGATCGCCGTCGGCCACCAGCTCCGATGATTTCAGCGCCGGCAACCAGTAGCGGCGCATCAAACCTCCCATGGTTGTTCCAGGCCCGACCCGGGTCAAAATTTCACTGTCACTCTTTGACGTCATACTGGCCTCCCAAATGCGGAAATACCGGCCCAGGCTCCGCGTGCGGCGCGCCAAGGACGGGATCAGCGGAAAGTTTCGCAAATAGTGCCCTTGCAACGCAACTTGAAAATTATCGGCCCCTTGCACGCGAGCGTCCA
>CAUZTZ010000078.1:0-13870 GCA_963582805.1 Alphaproteobacteria bacterium | reverse complement strand
GTGGAACCCGGCGACCGGACGCCATAACGGCATCACCCCCAATTTTTTCGCCACCATCACCATCCGCCCCGGCGGCATTATCGATAGGCCGCATCGCCATACCTCGGCGGCGATCAATTACTATTTTGCCGGTTCCGGCCATTCCATTGTCGAGGGCAAGCGCTACGACTGGAAGGCCGGCGATCTGATGCTGTCGGCGCCGGGCTGGGGCGTTCATAACCACGCCTCCCACGACGAGACCGTCTATGAGCTCACGGTCCAGGATCAGCCCTTGATGATCTATATGGAATCGCTCCTCTGGCAGGAGGATTTGAAGAAGCCATGGCGCGTTCTCGGCACCGAAAGCGGCTTCGATACCAACGTCGACGCAGTCTCCAAGGCGTCTTGACGCGCACCGCAGACGAGATGGGACCGGCTGGTAACAAGATCGCCGGCTGGCTGTACCGGGGCGCGGAACTGGATCCCGCGCGGATTCTGGTGCATTCCATCGAGCAGGACAAAGCCATCACCTGGGGCCAGATGGCGGCCATCGCGCGCCGCATCGGCCAATATCTGGCGGCGCGGGGCATGGTTGCCAATGACCGTGTTGTGCTGCTGTCGGGCAATTCCATCGAGCATCTGGCGGTCTATATGGGCGTTATGGCCTATGGCGCCACCATCTGCACCATCCAGGTGGGAATGAACGCCGCGCATTTGAGCGAAATTCTCGCCGCCATCGGACCCAAGGTCATCCTGGCCGAGAGCGGCGCCGGGCTGGGCGATACGATAAACATCGATCTTGGCGACTGGCAGCCGGGAGGCGGCAGCGGCTTTTTCGCCGATATCGCGGGGCTTGACGAGCTTGCGCCGGCGCCGGTCAATATTGATGCTGATATCGCCTCGATCTTTTACACGTCGGGCACCACGTCGAAGCCGAAAGGCATTCTTTGCAGCTTCCATGATCTTTGCCAAAGCGTCGAAGGCACCGCCGCGATCTTCACCCTGGGGCCCGATGACCGCATCCTCGACTACCGCTCCTTCAACTGGATGTCGGCGCAGACCTTAAGTGGGCTGGGCGCGCTCCATACAGGCGCCACGCTATTGCTGGCCCGCCGCTTTTCCCAGAGCCGCTTTTTCGCGTGGATCGAACGCTACGGCGCCACCATCGCGGCGGGCAATCCGACGGTCATTAATATGCTCGTCAACCGGCCGGTGGAGATCGACCGGGATGGCTTAAGCCAATTGCGCTTTATCACTTCGTCCTCGGCGCCGCTGCTGGTCGCTGATTGGGAGAAGTTCGAGGCCATGTACGACATCCCTGTCGCCCAGGGGTTCGGTACGTCCGAGACCGGCTGGATCGCCGGCGCCAATGAGACCAACCGGCGCATCGGCTCGGTGGGCAAGCCGATCCCTTATCAGAATGTGCGCATCACCGATGAAGATGGGGCAACCCTGGGCCCCGGCGAAACCGGCCATATCGAGCTGGGCGACGCCGACCAAAACGGCAAGCGGCGCTTTGCCTATCTGGGCGAAGATGGCGGCGCCTACGTCAATGCCACCGGGCGCGTCGCCACCGGCGATCTCGGCCATCTGGATGCGGATGGCTTTCTGTTCGTCTCGGGCCGCGAAAAAGATTTGATCATAAGGGGCGGCGTCAACCTCTCGCCCATGGAGATCGATAATGTGCTTACCGGCTTGGCCGGCATCGCCGAAGCCGCCGTCATCGGTATCCCCGATGCGATCTACGGCGAAGAGGTGATCGCCTACGTGGTCGCCGAAGCGGGCACCGATGTCACGCCGGAAGACATGATCGCCCGGCTGCAAAGCTTGTTGCCGGAACCCAAACGCCCCAAGGCCATCCATATCAGAGATGATTTGCCCAAAACCGAGCGCGGCAAGCTGGACCGGCAAGCGCTCAAGGATGAATGGGAGCGGGCGTTTGGCGGCGGTTCAGTGTGACCAACAATGTGCCGATAATCATCAGATTTATCATCCCGGCGAAGGCGGCATTGGCGTAGCTGAGGATGTAATTGCCCGTCAGATCAAAGAAATAACCGCCCTGATAGCCGCCGATGCCATGGCCAAGCCAGGCGAACATGGTGACGATGCCGAGCGCGTATGCGCGCCGCGCCTGGGGCGTCAACATGCGCACACAGACTAGGATCGCGGTCATCACGCCGGAATATCCAAATCCGTAAACGACGGCGAAAACATAGAAGGCGTTCAGCGTATCCAACTGCAGGAAGGCGAACACCAAGACCGTCTGCCAGGCGGACGCCACCAGATAGGTGCGCACCGGCCCGATGATATCGGCCAGCCTGCCGAAGGCGACGCGGCCGACGACCCCGGCGAGCAGCATGGCAAACAGGATGCCCGCCGCATCATTTAAGGCGAATCCCCGGTCCTGGGCCAACGGCACCAGATGCATCAACGGCACCGACATGGTGATGCAGCAAAACACCACCGCCGCGCTCAGCCAGACGATGACGGTATTTGGGGCAAGGACAGCTGATAGCGCGTCCTCAACCGTTGCCGTTTTGTGGGGCGCAGGCGCAGCGGGCTTGGGCGGCTGAGCGATCAGCAAGGCCAGGGGCACAAGAACGGCCAAGGAGACCGCGCCCATGAATGTAAGGGCGCCGCGCCATCCCATGGCGTTCACCAGCAGCGCGGCGGCAAAGGGCACACCCCCCTGCCCCAGGGCCTGGCCGGCGGAAACGATGCCGATGGCAAGCCCCACATTGCGCGTGAACCAATTGCCCACATTGGCGACCAGGGGTGTGAACAGGCTGCCCGCGCCCAGGAACCCGATCAGGAAAAACAAACCATAGAACTGCCACAGGGTTTCGGCCCAGGCGGCGATAACCAAGCCGCCACCAAAGGATATGGCGCCGATGAGCGCGACCAGGCGAGCCGAAGACTTATCGGCGATGCGGCCCATGACAATACCGCCGAGGGCGACGCCGGCGATACCGGCGGTATTGATGAACGACACGGACCCCCGCAGCCAGCCGAATTCAACGTTCAACGGGATGATGAATACGGTAACCGCGGTGGAAATGAAGCCAACGCCGATTGCCATCATCACCGCCGACGCACCGACGATGATCCAGCGATAGGCGTGGTCCGGCACGGAGCCGTTGTTTGCGGTCATACCATGAGACTCATAGGGGCCAACAAAGGCGGCGCCGGAGGGACCGCCTTTCTCGCCGTGTAGCTTAAAGACCTACCGCCCGGTTTTCGCCAATGAATGCACCCAGCCGCGCATGCGCGAGCGGGCGTTCTCCAAGTCGGCCTCGGAAAGGAACTTGGTCGGATCGACCTTGTCCACCGCATAGACGGGCCTTAAGAAATCGCTCTCATAACCAAATGGCACGGTGGCATCGATGCACATGCCGCCCTCGAATTGGGTGTTGGAGGCGGTCCATTCCTTTTCGCCGGCGGTCATGCGTTCGGCCGGCATGAAAGTCTGGCCGCGCCCGCCCGGGATCGGGTTCAGGATATCGGTCTTCGGGTTCACCCTGGTGGTCAGGTTCCACATAATATCGTCCATATCATAAGGGTCGGTATCTTCGGAAACCGCGATGCAAAGCCGCATGCCTTGGGAGCAGGAAAGGATGGCGGTCATGAAATTGCGCTGCCAGCCCTCGTCGATGCGGTTGCGCTTTTTCACCTGGATGATGGCGCCGCCCCAATCGGTCATCGGATAGGGAATGACCACGTCTTGAATAATCCCCGGCTGCAGCCGTTCGCACAGCTCGAACATGGTCGCTTCGCGCACCGTGGTATCGATGTTGTGATCGTCCAGGGTGTGCACGCCGAGCGCAAAGATGATCGGCTTGGTTTTGGGATCGCGCATGGTCACCGCCGTCACGTGGAAGGTCGGCGCCTTATAGGCCTTGCCCATATAGCCGGCCCATTCGGGATGGAAGTGGAAGCGGCCCTGAACGCCGGCGTCTTCCGATTCCTTGGTCTCAAAGCGGCGGTCGCGGGGGTCCACATACCCTTCCAACACCACTTCGCAATCGGCCAGCGCCATGGCATCCACGGTCTTCGCCTTGACCAGGCGCACCGCTTCGCCCTGGATGGCGCCGGCGATGCCTATCTCGTCGCAGCCTTGCGGCAGGATGGCGTAATCGAAACCAGCGCCGGCCATCAGGGTGCAGACCGGCGGCACGCCGAAGCACATGGTGATCGGGATCGGCTTGTCCTCTTTGTAATATTTGGACGCCACCTGCCACATATGCGAGCCCGGCGATATCTGGAAGGTGCCGGTATCGCCCCAGCGGAAATTCATGCGGTTGTAGCCGAGGTCCGTGCCGCCATCGAAATGCTCGCCGGTAACGCAGCGGATGCCGGAGCCGACGGTCAATTCGGGCTCATATTCGGTGTGCCGGACGGGCACCATATATTCGTTCACATCGGTGGGTTTTTCGATGACATGTTGGTGCACGGGCGCGTCTTTGCTGTCGATTACTTCCGGCGCGATGGGGTGCGAAAAAGCGCGCGCCAGCTTCTTGGTGCGGTCGGTGTCGTCTGCCCAGCCGAACATCTTGTTGATGACGTTGATGTCGCCAAAAAGGTTGGTGATCACCCGGTGGCCGGGTTTGTCTTTGACGTTCTCGAACAGGATCGGGCAGGAGCCGTCCAGATGTTTCTGTAGACCCACCACTTCCAGGTCGGGATCCACTTCTTTGTCGGTGTCGATGATATCGCCTTCGGAACGAAGCCAGTCGATGGTGTTCCGCAAGTCCTTGACGCCGTCGATCGTGGCACCGGTCATTTTGGTCTCTGCATCCATTTTTCATCTCCTAGGCGTCCCCGATGGGCTGCGTTTGTCGGCGGCCCGGGGACGCATCAATGCCGCGTTAATCGGCGGCGGAAACGCGCCCGGACGCTGTGTCCGGACGGTTCGGCTGATAGCCCCCTAATGCTTAGCCGGACCGCCCCGGCGTTCCAATGATCTGGCGGGGGCCGAAGGCGCGGTCACATTATTAAATGGCTAAGAATTCCTGGCACTTTAGACCAACCGGACATGAACTCAAGGGTGTATATTTGGCCTGAATTGTATAAGATCGTTCTGGTTGATATTCGCGTTTGAAGTTTTCGTTCATTTTCGAATGCCCCTGGCAAAACGCCAACGGGTAAAATGTTTGGGAGGAATATTATGAAATTCAATTTATTGGCCGTTGCCGCGCTTGGCATCATCGCCGTTCCGTTGGCCGCCGCACCGGTGGCCGCGCAGAAATATAATCTTACCCTGTCGGGCGCCAGCCCGGGCGGGCTGTGGTCGCGCATTGGCGGCGGTATCGATGCCGCCATCGCCAAGGCCTATCCCGGCTCGACGGTCAGCTATCAGACCTCGTCGGGCGGTCTTGCCAATATACCGCTGGTTGCCAAGGGCAAGGTGCCCATGGGCCTCGCCACCGATGGCGAATTGAACGCCGCGGTCAATGGCTCCAAGCCGTACAAAGCCGCCATCAAGAATGTGCGCGTTCTTTTCCGCGCCTATGCGCCGTCCTGGCGGTTCCAAGCCACCCATATGATCCTGGCCAAAAGCTTTGCCGATAAGCATGGCATCAAAAGTTTTGCCGATATCGTCAACAAGAAGGCGCCGCTTCGGGTTGCCATCAACCGGCGCGGCAATATGGATTCCGATGTCAGCGCCATGGTCATGCGTCTGATGGGCGCCACCCCGGACAAGATCAAAAGCTGGGGCGGCCAGGTTGTGCATGCCGCGTCCAAGGAAATGGTCTCGCTCTATCTGGACAGGCGCATCGACATGGTCAATTTCGGTATCGCCTACAAGCATCCCCGCGTGCGCGAGATTGCCAAGGGCGTGACGCCGGTATTGCTGGATATTCCGGCCAGCGTGACCGCCAAGGTCGCCAAGGCGTTCGGCGGCGCACCCTGCATGATCAAGCCCGGCGATTACAAATGGTCGCCGGCCGGCTCGTCGTCGATTTGCATCGGCGCGATAATCGTGGTCAACGCCTCGATGGATAACGGCACCGCCTATAATCTTGCCAAGGCAATGGTCGAGCAGATCGAAGAGTTCAAAAACAAATCGCACCGCTTGATCAAGAAAAACGCCAAGAAGAAATTCATGGCGGTCAAGGGCGCCGCTGCGTTCCATCCGGGCGCCGCCAAATACTTCAAAGAAGCGGGTCTTTTGTAGGCCTGTTACCGCCTCGATCATTGTTGAAGGGAGCATGGCCGCCGCCATGCTCCCTTCGCAAATCATCTGAATTCGAATGACTTGAAGCGCCCGATTATGGCATCCAACCCGCTACTATCGGCTTCCATGTGGTTTTCGGTCGGTGCCCGGCGCCGTCCGCAAGGCATTTATTATTGGGTGTTCACGCCGTTCGCCGTGGCCGTCGGCGTTTATGTGATCACGGCGGCCACCTACATCATCATCGCGCCCTGGGCGCTGACCGTTTTGTTCTTTTCCGGCATGGCGGCGCTTGGTTTCCTGACCACCGGCGCCTTCGAGAATTCGGTGTCCGAGCGGCCCAGCGTACTCGATGTAATACTGGCGCTGTTATCCGTCGCCGCAGGCATCTATTTCGGCGTCAAGGCGCCGGAGATTGTGGAGCGTATCGTCCTCCTGGACGAGCTGACCAGTTGGGATATATTCTTTGCCTCGCTGGTATTTTTCCTGACCATTGAAGTGACCCGGCGTTCCACCGGGCTCGGCCTGACCGGGCTGGTTCTGATTTTTGTTGCCTATAATCTTTGGGGCCACAATCTGGAAGGCGTCTTGCAGCACGGCGAGATCGACTATATCCATTTCATTGAAATCACGGTCTTTACCACCGACGGCATTTTCGGCCTGCCGCTCCGGGTTGCCGCCACCTATGCCTTCATGTTCGTCATGTTCGGGACCCTGTTGCAGGCCTGCAAGGGCTCCGAGTTCTTTTTCGATTTCGCCGCCGCTATTTCCGGGCGCCAGCCGGGCGGGCCGGCCAAGGTGGCGGTCATATCATCGGGCATGTACGGCATGGTGTCGGGCAGCCCGACATCGGACGTGGTGACCACCGGCTCGATCACCATCCCGATCATGAAGCGGCTCGGCTACCGGGGCGCCTATGCGGGCGCCATTGAAGTGGCGGCGTCCACGGGCGGCTCTATCGTGCCGCCGGTACTGGGCACGGCGGCCTTCATCATGGTTGATTTCGCCGGCGTCGAGTACCGGGACATCGCCATCGCCGCGTTAATCCCGGCGATCCTTTATTACGTGTCGATTTATTCCCAGGTGCATTTCTCGTCGCTGCGCCTTGGCCTCGGCAGCCTGGAAGAATCGCAAATCCCCAAGTTTCTGACCACCATGAAAAACGGCGGGCTGTTTTTCGTGCCGCTGGTGATCCTCTCGGTCGCCCTCCTCAATGGCTACACGCCGACCATGGTGGGCATTTTCGGCACCATCGCCGTGTTTGCCGTATCGCTTTTGAAGGCGGAAACACGTGTCGGGCTGGTCACCCTGATCAACGTCTTGAGCGAGACCTGTTACCGCATGGTGCCGGTGGCCGGCGCCTGCGCCGCCGCCGGGCTGGTGATCGGCGGCATCACCATGACCGGCCTCGCCGGCAAGTTCGCCCATGTGGTCAACGGCATCACCAACGCGCAAATGTTTTCGACCCTGTCGCTGACGGCGGCGGTGACCATCGTCCTTGGCATGGGCATGCCGACGCCGAGCGCCTATATCCTGGCCGCCGCATTGATGGCGCCGATCTTGACCGAGCTCGGCATTCCCACCATGGCGGCGCATATGTTCGTGCTGTATTACGCGGTCATGTCGGCACTGACGCCGCCGGTGGCGGTGGCCGCCTATGCCGCCGCGTCCATCGCCGAAGACAACCCGCTCTATATCGCGTTGCTGGCGGTCAAGTTCGCCATCGGCGCGTTCCTGATCCCGTTCGCCTTCGTTTATGGACCGGAGCTCTTGATGGCCGGGCCGGTGCTGATGATCCTGGTATCGGCGGTTACCGCCGCCATCGGGCTGGTGGTCTTGGCGGCGGCGCTCGAAGCCTACCTGTTCGCGCCGCTATCGGGATGGATGCGCATTGTCCTCGCCATCCTCGGCCTCGGCATGATTGCGCCCAATCTTCAGGCGACCGGTATCTCGGCGGTGATCCTGGCGGGCCTGTACGCCGCGCATGCGTTGCGCCGCAAAAGAGCAGCCCTATGAGCGTCCAGGTGACGCCTTTATCGGACGCCATCGGCGCCGAGATTAGCGGCGTTGATCTCACCGAAGCCATGGACGATGACGTGGCCGAAACCGTGCACGCCGCCTGGCTGGCCCACAAGATCATCCTTTTTCGCGGAACGTCTTTGAGCGCCGACGACCAGACCCGCTTCGCCCGAAGCTTCGGCGATATCCAGCCGATCCGCTCGGCCACCCACATCCTCGGCGAGGATCAACAATTCATGCATGTCTCTAACCGGGTCGTGGACGGCAAGCCGGGCATCTTGCCGGAGGGCGAGATGCAGTTCCACAACGATCAAAGCTATTACGAGCGCCCGGCCAAGGCGACCATCCTCAACGCCATCGAAATTCCGGACCAAGGCGGCAACACCCTGTTCCTGAACACGGCCAAAGCCTACGCGGCGCTTGCCCCGGACTTAAAAGCGCAGCTGGTTGGGCTCCGGGTTCTCAATATCTATGACTACGACACCAACCCGACCATCAAGGGCGAAGGCATCCGCGCCGATGCGCCCCAGTTTGAACACCCGGTGGTGATCCGCCATCCGGACACCGGAGAGCAGGCTTTGTTCGTCAGCCGCCTGATGAGCGATCACATCACCGGTATGGAGCGGGGGGCAAGCGACGCGTTATTATCCGAATTGTTCGATCACATGGAACAACCACAATTCATATTTGAGCATAGCTGGCGGCCCGGCGATCTTCTTATGTGGGACAATTTTGCATCCCAGCACGCCCGCACCGATTTCGATCCCGGCCAAACGCGTATTTTGCGCCGGGTCGCGGTCGCCGGGTCGCGCCCCGAGGCGGCGCCATGAGCGACATGGAAGCCAACCCACTGTTCGATCTCACCGGACGCTGCGTCATTGTCACCGGCGGCGGCACCGGCATCGGCAAGGTCTATTCCACCGCCCTGGCCGGCGCCGGCGCTAATGTGGTGATCGCCGATATCGCCGCCAAGGAAGGCGAAGCGGTGGCCGCCGCCATCAACGCAACTGACGGCGGCGGCCAGGCGCTGGCCGTTGCCACCGATATCGCGGACGAGGCGGCGAGCTTGAAAATGGCCGCCGCCGCCATCGAAGAATTTGGCGGCATCGATGTTTTGATCAACAACGCGTCCTTGATGAGCGTCTTGGAGCGCCGCCCCTGGCACGAGATCGAGGTGGAGGAATGGGACCGGGTGATGGCGGTCAATCTGCGCGGCATGTTCCTCTGCTGCCGGGCGGTCTACCCGGCAATGAAGAAAAAGGGGCGCGGCAAGATCATCAATATTTCGTCTTCGCGCTTCTGGTCGGGGGCGCCCAACCGGCTGCATTATTCCACATCGAAAGCCGGCGTCATCGGCCTCACCCGCTCGCTTTCCAGCGAAGTGGGCGACGACAATATCGCGGTCAATGCGATCACGCCGGGCTTCACCGAAAGCGAGACCCAGCTCGCCTCTTCGACGACCCAATATCTGCAAGGCCAGTCGGACCGCTACCGGGCACGCGCCTTCAAGCGCGCAGAGCAGCCGGACGACCTGGTCGGCGCGGTGATGTTTCTGGCCTCCGATGCGTCGAACTTCATCACCGGCCAGACCCTCAATGTGGACGGCGGCGAGAACATGCACTAGGTCATCGGCGCTGTTTGACATCCACCGGCAAATATCCGAATTAGCGCCATGGCCGAAATCATCGACGCACACCATCATATCTGGCGCCAGGACGACCTGCCCTGGCTCGCCGGGCCGATGGTGGCGCGCATATTCGGGCCCTACGAGGCGCTGCGCCGCGACTATCCGATGGCCGAATTTTTGGAAGACCTCGAGGGCTCCGGCGTTGCCAAATCGGTCTATGTGCAGGCCAATTGGGCGCCCGGGCGCTTCGAGGACGAGGCCGCCTGGGTGCAGAAGACGGCGGACGAGACCGACTGGCCCCATGCCATCGTCGGCTTTGTAGACATGATGGACGGCGATGTGCGCCCGCAGCTGGACCGATTGTGCAAATTTCCCCTGCTGCGCGGTATCCGCCAGCAAATCCACTGGCACGAAAATGAGGCTTATCGGTTTGCGCCCCACGCGAACGTGGCAGCGGACGCGACTTTCCGGCGCAATATTGCCTATTTGGGTGACTACGGATTGAGCTTCGATCTGCAGGTCTTCGCCGGCCAGATGCAAGGCGCCGCCGCGCTGGCCGAAGCCTGTCCCGAGGTGACCTTTATCCTCCAACATGCCGGCATGCTCGAAGATTTATCCGATGCGGGCCGGGCGGAATGGCGGGCAGGCATGCAATTGCTGGCCGCGCAAAAAAACGTGGTTTCCAAGCTGTCCGCCTTCGGCACCTTCATCCACAAGAACGATCCAGCCCATATCGCAGATATGGTGGCCCAGACCGTGGATATGTTCGGGCCCGCACGCTGCCTGTTCGGCTCCAACTTTCCCATCGAAAAGCTTTGGTGCGATTACGGCACCCTGATCGCCGCCTTCCAAAGCGCCGCCGAAACCCTCACCGAAGCCGAGGCCCGCGCCATCTTCCATGACAACGCGGCCAGGGTCTACCGTATCTGAACGCCCGCCAAAGTATCCATGCAAAAAATTCTGGCCACCGATGACAACAATCCGGCGCGTATCAATTACGGCGGCGTTGCCTATGCGTGTCTGTCCACGTCACTCGGCGGCATGACCGTGGCGCTGACCCGCTTCATTATCACCGAGACCGAGCCCCTGACCCTGACGGCGGTCCGCTACGGTATCTCGGCGCTGATTTTGCTGGGGATTTTGCTGGCGGCGCGGCGTTTGCCAAAATTCGCCCGCGCCGATTGGCTGCCTATCATCGCCCTGGCGCTGGTATTTTTCACCGCCTTCCCCTATTTCATGGCGCGCGCGTTGGAAGACACCACGGCCACAAGGGGCGGCATTTTCTTCGCAACCATGCCCCTGGTGACCATCCTTCTGGCCGGAATATTCCGCATCGAGGCCATGAGCTGGGCGAAAGCCATCGGCGTTGTCATGGCCATCGCCGGCACCGGGTTCGCGCTTTCCGATAAGGTCGACGATATCGCGCCCATGGCCCTTCGCGGTGACATCTTCATGCTGCTCGGCATGATCGCGGCGGCGACCTTCAACGTCTTTTCCAAGCGCTACTTCATGGCTTACGGCGCCCTCAACATTATCTCCGTCACCATGGTGATCGGCGTTTCGGCGCTTAGCATTCTGGCGATCATATTCGAGAGCCCGTTCGGCGGCTCCCTCGATTTCGATTTCACCGGCTGGACCGTGGTCCTGACATTGGCGATCCCCGGCGGCGCGCTGATGATCTGGGCTTGGGGGCAGGCGCTGTCCACCATCTCGCCGACGCAAGCGGCGGTGACCGTGGGCCTCAACCCGGTGGTCGCCATCGCCATCGCCACGGTTCTGTTGTCGGAGCCGTTTTCGCTGCGCGTTGTCGGCGGGCTTGTGCTGATCGTCGCCGCCATCGCCATCGCCAACCGGGGCTCAGGTCTGCAACCGGTAAGCGGCTGACAAAGGCGCCCCTAGCCGATATCGTAGATCGGAAATACCGTAGAACCATTGGAAAGAACCGAACCATGAGCGGACGCGTAGACGGCAAGATCGCACTAATCTCGGGCGCCGGCTCAGGTCTGGGCCAGGCAACGGCCATCCACCTGGCGCGGGAAGGCGCCCGCATTGTCGCCACCGATATCGATGGCGCAACGGCGGAAGCGACGGCGGCTTCCATCAACGGCGAATTTCAGGGCGCCGCGGTCGCCGCCGTTCACGACGTCACCAAACCAGACCAATGGGTCTCGGCGGTGGATCTGGCCGCAACCCACTTTGGCGGCCTCGACATCCTGGTCAACAATGCCGGCATCAGCCTGCACGGCGATGTGGAAAGCACAGCCTACAGCGATTTCCAAAAACTGATGGACATCAACCTCAACAGCGTCTTTTTGGGCTGCCAGGAAGCCATGAAGGTGATGAAAAATTCGGCTGCCGGATCGATCATCAATATCTCTTCGGTGGCCGGCAAAATGGGCAATCCCAACACCATCGCCTACGGTACCACCAAGGCCGGCGTCGCCTATATGACCAAATGCGTGGCCCTGGATTGCGCGCAGAAGGGCTATAAAGTGCGCTGCAATTCCATCCATCCCACCTATATCCGCACCCCCCTTATCGATCAGTTCCTGCACGATGACGGCGCGTTGGAGCGGCTCAACAAAATGGTGCCACTGGGGCGCATCAACGAGACCGAAGACGTCACCTTCGCCATCCTGTTCCTGGCGTCGGACGAATCGGCGATGATGACCGGCTCGGAGCTGTTTATCGATGGCGGGCTTAGTTGCGGCTATACGCCGCGCGTTTGAGACGGGGGCAGATAAGAAAATGGCCCGCCTCCAAACCGGAAGCGGGCCTTTGATTTAGCATTGGGCCGGCCGGCCCGAATGTTATTTATTTATAGGTATATTTGTACGGCAACTTGACGCCGGACTGCTCGGCGATATCGAGATAGCGCCTGAACAGTTTGGTTCCGGGAAGGCCCTTCTTGTCATAAAGCGTCGCCTTTTCCTGAGACCATCCGGCCAAAGCCTTGGCCATCACCGCGCGTTCCGAGAACGGCAAATCGGTAACCGT
The DNA here is from genome assembly GCA_963582805.1 of Alphaproteobacteria bacterium. Taxonomy (GTDB): domain Bacteria; phylum Pseudomonadota; class Alphaproteobacteria; order Rhodospirillales; family UBA2165. The sequence goes on along the minus strand of CAUZTZ010000078.1, from coordinate 1,076 downwards.
GCTGCCCGATGCGCGCAGCCCCTTGATCGAGCCCTTGAAGCGGCGGGTGGATTCCTTGGCCACCTCGACCATCCAGTTTTCGGCTTCCTCGTCGAAGATCTTGCGAACATTACCCGGCAGCTTGTTATAACTCTTGGAGTTCATCGACATCTGATAAAGGAAGGTGGAGCCCCAACCGACATTCTTGAAATGCTTGGCCGGCTCATTCAGCTTGAAGCCCTTCCATGCGGTCGGGAAAATCACCAAACCTTCATAAACGCCGGACTGCAGCGAATTGTAGGCTTCGTTGAGGCTGGTCTGCACGACCGTGGCGCCGGTGGCTTTCAGCCAGGGCAGGTTCAAACCGGCGCCGGCAATCTTATGGCCTTTGAGATCGCTCATCTTTTTCCAGGCGAACTTGGTACCCATGCCATAGGACGAGAACGCGCCCGCGCCGAGCCAGCGTTGGCCGAATTTGCCCAAGGCGCTGGTCCATTTCGGAAATTCCTTGTAGGTCTGGCGCGAAATTTTCAACTGGGTTGCCGGATCTTCGGTGACGAACGGAACGAAATAGTTGAACGCCAGTTGGGACGCTTTGGTGGGCTCGAAGCAGGCGCACCACAAGCCAATGTCGAACAATCCCTTTTCGACGCCTTCGAGGACGTCAAACGGGCCTGACACGGTGTTCCACAATTTGATGAATTTGATTTTGTGCTTGGTTTCGGCGGCGACCCGCTTGGATACCGTCGGCGCGAAGTAGCCGTCGGCCTTGAAGATCGGCTCCAGCGGCTTCATCGGCTGACCCGAGCCGATACGCAACGAAAAGGATTCGGCGCTGGCAAACGACGCGGACATCATCGCCGCGGCCACCGCTACGGCACCGAGGCTAAGTGCGCTTTTGTTAATGCTTAATCTCATAAGTCATCTCCCTTGGATGTATTCTGAACGTTGCGACTCACACATTGCAAACGCACTTATACTCACGTAGGACTCAATGCACGGCAAGGCAATATTACCTTGGGAGGGCATATAATATCATTTATCTCACAGTACCCGACTCTTTTCAAAACACCAACTCTATCAACGGTTTCCGAGGA
>CAUZTZ010000077.1:0-13889 GCA_963582805.1 Alphaproteobacteria bacterium | reverse complement strand
CATCGTCAATGGCACTGTTCACTTTCAGGCCCGTCGACAGACGTTCCTGGGTTCTCGAGATCAAACTGGTTGTGTTTTGCAGCGCGAGAAGGTTGGTACGTGTTGCACTGGATAGATTAACGCTTTCGTTAGCCATGAGTTAAAGCTCCTATTCTAGGTTCTGATCTACAAGCCCTTCTGCCTGCCGGGCTCAACGGTCCGCGATGTGCACGGAATGCGATGCCTAAGCGCATGACCATGGCTTTTACAGTCACAAGCGGCATCATAATGAAATCCTCCTCAATACGCAAGGGGATCTCAATACGCTAAGGTATTGAAAATACTGTGGTTTCTTCATTTTCACGCCGGCGCATTTTCGCCACCTTATTTTTCGTCTCGTTATGTCGAGTGCAGGTATCGACATGGTCATAGTACCTCCATCTAGTTAACAAGTGGTTATCTACGTACGTTTATGACGTCTCCTGATTACCTTAGAAGAACGACGTTAAGCTAAGCCGGCTGAGCCGCATCAAGGTGGCGTATGAGGCTTCCAGCATAGTCTGGTCCTGGGTCAGCTCGGCGATGGCCGTAAAAGTATCGACGCCTTCGATGTCGGAAGTGATGCCGCTAAGGAAGTTGCGAGTATGGTTAAGTTTTGTGTGGGTCGTATCGAGTTGCTGAATGTTGAGGCCAATATTCAGCTCCATCGCCTGGAAGCGTTCTTCCGCCGATATAACCAAGTCCAGTGCGCCCTGATACTTTGCCATATGATTGGCGTCGCCGACATCAACCGACTTCAAAATGCGCACCGCGCGGATAAGCTTTTCGAATCCCGAATCGGCCGCAGTGACGCCGTATTTGATCTCGACGCCTTCATCGATGCGCGCCTTCAAAGTGGTGTCGTCGCCTTGGTAATAAAAGCTTGGCTCGGCAGCTGAATTGTTGCTGGCATCAAACGTCGGCGCGGTATCCAAATTGCCCGGTTGAACCGGTTTGGTGTCGGTTTTTGAGCCGGAAAATAAATAACGTCCACTCACGCGTACATTCAAAAAATCCTCGATCTCGGACATTTTAACAGTGGCGAAATCGTCTTTATTTATGCCGTTTGGAATGGTGCCGTCGTCAAGCGCTTCGCGCAGCAGCTTGCGAACATCGTTGATGGTGTTTTTCATGGCATCGATGCTGTTCAGCATGGTGTCCATGCGCAATTGAATGAAGGTGTGCTCGGACATAAATTTATTGATCCGGATGCGCGATGCTTCTAGCGTCACCAACCGGCTGGAATTGTCCGAAATACCAGCATAATCCTGCGACTTTTGCAGGGTGCTGAGCTTCATCTGGCGATCCGAAATACGCTGTTGCGTGCTCGCGATTGTCGCCTGTATAAGTCTGTTTGAAGCGAGATCGGCTATGCGCGCTGGCATTTTCTATTCCTCCCCCTAACCGCGCAACATGTTGGTTAGAACTTTGAACAGTTCCTGCGTCGTTGTGATCATGCGCGCGGCCGCAAGGTAGGCTTGCTCAAATATGATCAGGTTCGCCAATTCTTCATCCATGTTGACGCCGCTGATCGAGGTGTGCTTGGAGAACAATTCATTCTTCAGATTGGTCTGGAACGACAGATCGTTTTCCACCGAAGATACAATGGCCGAATTGAACGACAGAATGCTTGCCGAATAGTCCGCAAATGTGGTGTCCGACGCCGACAATCCGCCGCCATCCGCCGGCGCTGACAGGAAGGAGACCGTGGTCGCGAATTCGGCCGCCAAATCCCTGGCGACGGAGCCGTCACCAACCGCCACGCCTTGGGTGGTGTCGACCACGAGCCCGCCGGTGCTGCCCGAATCGGCAATCCAGAAGTTTTCGCCATCGCCGTCAACGATCTTGAGGCGATAGTTGGAACCGTTGATGACCGCTTCGGCGCTTATGCCTGCGGTCTGCAGCGTGGCATTGGAATTAATCGCCGTAACCACCGCGTTGAGCGTGTCGGAAGTGGTATAGGAGACCGTTGTCGAGGTTGACGGATCGATTGTAAAGGTCAACGTGCCGTTGGCTGTGACCCCGCCGGCCGACAGGGCGGAGGCCGGGTTGGTGATGGTCCGCCCGCTTGAGGATTGGAACGTGTTCGATTGCAAGGCGCCACGTGAAACCAGGTATGCGGAAGTGATGATATCGGAGCGGACGCTAAGCCGGTTGGCGATGCCGCGCACGTCGGTGCGCAAACCAGAATCGGCCAAAACCGTTCCGCTTGCCGTTTCGACCATGGCAAAACTTTGGCCAGACGAGTCCGATATTTCCAGCCGGAACCCGGTACCGTCGGCAATCACTTCGGCCGCCACGCCCTCCGTGGTTAGGGTCGAATTGGCATTGATGGCGGTGGCCAGCTGGGTGAGTGAATTGTTGGAGCTGTAGGCAACGGTTGTCGACCATGCGCTGCCATCGTTTCCGGAAAATTGCAGCGTGCCCCCGGTGGTGACGGCGGCTGAAGAGGAACTGGTGAACCGGTTGGTGCGATAATTCGCATAACTTTCTGTCGAATCGATGAGGTTGTTTAGGCCGAAATATGTCGAAAACCCCTTGCTCAGATCGCCGGCGCCACTGACCGAACTGGTCAATTCGTTGATCACAACCCGAAAATCGTTTTGCGCTGATAATTGTAAATGTCCGTCCGAATTGACCGACGCCGATAGATTGGTCATCGCATCCATGGCGGTCACCAAGGCGCCGACGGTCGAGTAGGAGGACATGGTGAAATTCAAGTCCTCTTGCAACACGCCTGAATCATTGACTATCCCGACGCGGATGATGCCGGTGCCTGAAAACGTGGTGGCGCTTTGCACATACCTGTCGCCGGTCATGGTCGACAGGGCAGGATATCCGGCGCCCTTGTTATGAACCCCGTTTAATTCGTCCTTCAGTTTTTCCCCTAACTCGTCCAATTGCGCCTGAAGACTGGGCAAATTCGTATCGCGTAGATCCAACAAACCCTTCAATTTCCCGGACGACAAAGTAGAGGTAATATCGTTGCCTTTGACTTCAGCGCCGACGAAAATTCCAGGTACACTGCCGACCGGATGGCCGGAAGTGCCGGGTGCCAAATAGTTGATAGCATTGGTTTTGGTATAGCTCAGGTTCGCTGCCATAGAAGAAGGCCTACTGTAACTAATGGTCTGCTTCTGCCCGTCGATCAGCGTCGCTCCGCCACCCGAAAAAACTGTGAAGCTGCCATCGGTTTTTTCAAAATATTTGATGTCCAAAATTTTTGACATCGTATTCAAGGCCTTGTCGCGCTGGTCCTGAAGTTCGGCGGTAGAAATATTCGATGAGATGAATTGGATGATGTCAGAGTTTATGGAAGCAACGGTATCGGCTGCAATGTTGTACTCGGTGATCGCGCCACTGATTTTGGTGTTAGCGTCGGAGCGCAGGCTTTGGATTTCATCGGACATGCGTTCCAGCTCGTTGAGAACATCGGTTGCTGCTTTCACAGTTAGATATTGGGTGGCTGCGGATTCCGGCGTTACCGACAGCGAATCGAATTGGGCGCCAAGTTCGGATAGCAGATGGGTAATCGAATTGTTGTCTTCGGGCCGCCCGAAGAACGAGTTGATCTGGGTCAGGAAACTTTCCTTGATGGTCAGCCGCTCGAACGTGCTGGTTTCGGTGCGCAACTGGCGCAAGATGCCATCATCCACATTGCGCTTGGCATTCGCCAATTCAACGCCAAAGCCAATGCCCGATATAACCCGTGACGTCGGCTCGATAATCTTGCGCGTATAGCCTTCGGTATTAACGTTGGCGACGTTATTGGAAATGACCTGTAGCGACTGCTTGGCTGTTTGCAGCCCGCTAATGGCATTTTGAAGGGTAATTTCCAGCGACACGGTTTGGCGTCCGTTTTCCGGTTAAAATTCTTGGTTCAAGCCGACCGATACGGCCGGGGCATAGGCTTGGCGTATATTGTCACCGATCTCGCCCGAACGTCCGTAGACGCCCGATTGCTTTTGCCGAATTTCCTTCGCCACGTTGGCGATGACCTCGAAGACGTGTTTGGCGGCTTCGATTTTGGCTTCCAGGCGGTTCTTGTTTTCATCCATCATGGCAGTCAGGGCGGTGATCGCTTCCTTGATTCTTGATCGCTCCACCGGGTCCAGCTCGTCGGCTACTTCGGGTTCGGCGAAGTAATGGAGCTGGCGCTCATAGGCCTCGCTCAGGGCCTGTTTCTGGACCAACACTTCATTCAACCCACCGGCGCGGCCCGGCGATTTCAGCAATTCGTTTTCGCGCTTCACAAGTTGGCTCAACTGGCCGGTGAGGTTCAAAAATTCCTGGGCTTTGTTTTCCGTACTCATTGCTCTGCCTCCTGAAGGCGAAGGATTTCCCGCTGTACCTGATCGGCGATGCCGATGCCGCCGGCCTCGGCCATGGCCTTGCCCATTTCATCAACCATCATGTTGCGCCAGATTTTTTCCGCGTGGCCGCCGCCAAATGGCTTCTCCGCTCCCAGCCCTTGGAACATCGGCTGCAGCATCTGGCCGAGGAAAAAGGCTTCAAATTCCTGCGCTGTCTTTTCGGCGGCGGCGGCGCTATTTACCTTGCCCAGTTGTGGCGGCACCCGGGATGCCTTGTAGGCGTCGAGGCCGGCGCCGAGGAATGCTTGGGCTTCCATTACATCACCATAATTTCAGCTTGCAGGGCGCCGGCGGCCTTGACCGCCTGCAAAATGGTAATCAGATCCCGTGGTCCAATACCCAGGGAATTGAGGCCATTGATCAAATCCTGCAGCGTCACGCCGGAACTGACGACCGATAGTTTGTTGTCGGCGCCTTCGTCGACCTGAATATCGGTCCTGGCGACGGTGGTCGTGTCGCCCACCTCGGCGAACGGGCCCGGCTGCGAGACCTGCGCGGTTTCGGTGATGCGGATGGTCAGGCTGCCCTGGGCAATGGCTACCGTGGAGATGCGGACATTCTCGCCCATGACGATGGTGCCCGATTGCTCATCAATAATGATGCGCGCCAGCTGGTCCGGCTCGACCCGCAATTGTTCCAAATCGGTCAACAGGCCGACCACGTTGTTTTCATATCCGCGCGGCACGCGAAGCTTGACGGTGCCGGGATCGCTGGGGCGCGCGGCATCGGTTCCGAGGAAGGCGTTCATCGCCTGAGCGATGCGGCGCGCCGTGGTCAGATCGGGATTGCGGAGGCTGATGTTGATGGACTTCAGCGAGGCAAGATCAAATTTCAATTCCCGCTCAACGATGGCGCCGTTGGCGATGCGGGCGCTGGTGGGGACGCCTTTGGTTACCGTTTCGGCATCGCCGCCGGCGCTGAAACCGCCGACCGCCACTTGGCCTTGGGCGACGCCGTAGACTTCGCCGTCGGCGCCGAGAAGCGGCGAGACCAGCAAGGTTCCGCCGAGCAGGCTCGCCGAATCGCCGAGGGCGCTGACGGTGACATCGAAGCGGCTGCCTTGGCGGGCGAAAGCCGGCAGCGAGGCGGTGATCATGACGGCGGCAACGTTTTTCGAGCTTAATCCCGCCTCGGTCGGCTTGACGCCCAGCCGTTCCAGCATGGCCAGCAGGCTTTGCTTGGTGAAATGCCCATCGGCAAGGGTGTCGCCGGTATTGTTGAGCCCGACCACCAATCCGTAACCGACCAGCAGGTTATCGCGAATGCCTTCGAAATTGGTGACGTCCTTGATGCGCGACGCGGCGCTGCCCGGATTGGCGGCGCCGGTCAACAACGCCAAGGCCAGACTTGTCACCGCAAACAGACCGGATAGGGCTTTGATCAGGCCGGTTCCGGCGACCTTGATTTCGGGGTTCAATTTCAGTCCCACCATTACTTTTATCCTTTGCGCGGACGCATCAATGTATAATTTGCGCCTATTTCCGATAGTTAAATGCGAAAACCATGCCAAACATTGTTTGTTAAAAAAATGTTTAAAATCAGTAGTTTGTGGGAATTACGGCGTTATTTACAGAGCCCCGCCATGGCGCCTGGCGCGTCGGCGGGAAATAATTGCCGGGTAGGGTGGTAGGCGGGCCCAGGCCGGCCTTTGGCCGGAGCTACGGCGCCGTTTAGGTCTTCAGATTGGCCGCCGTCTGGGTCATTTCGTTGACCGTGGCGAACAACGTAGCGGCGGAGTTGTAGGCCTGTTGCGTCATGATCATGTTGGTAAATTCGTTCTGCAAATTGGTATTGGCCAATTCGTTGGCGTGGGGAACGAAGAACGCAAACTCGAACCGTTCCTGATTGTTGCCGGTCGCCGTATCGACGGTTACCAATGGATCGCGAACCTGGCGCAGGGTCACGGTGCCGGATGGTCCGGAAGCGGCATAGAGGTTGCCCTGGATAACTTCCAGCCCATCGGGATTAACAAATGTCGCCAGCGGCATCTTATAAAGCGCCCGTTCGGTGCCGTTGGTGAATTGGCCAACGATCTGCCCTTCGGCGTCAAATTTGTAGTCCTTCAAGGTGCCCGGTCCGCGGCCATCGGCCTGGAAATCAAAATACAGGAATTGATCGCCGATCGAGGTGACGTTCTCAATATCCAGAGTGAACGACAGGTCGGGATCGGTTGCATAATTGACGGCCACGGCGACCGTGGTGCCCGCCGGAAGACCGCCGGTCGAACTAAAAGTAAGCGATTGGGGCGTGGAAAGATTGGGCAACGTGCTGGCCGAGGTCACCGCCGTATCGGGATCGGCGTCGGCGGCTGATCGAACATGCAGGTCCCATTGCTGCGCCACGGTTCCCCGCGTCCAAACCAATTCAAAGGATCTTTGCGTGCCTGCGGAATCGTAGACGCTGGCCTTGGTGATCTTGGTATCGCCGGGACTGGCGATGGCCGGAAGATTAACGGCCAACGACGCCGTCGTGGTCGCCGCCGCTTCGCTGTTGAAGGCGTTCTGGTCCAGACGAATGGCGCCTAGGGTGCCGTTGGTGGAAAATACGCCGGTTGCGTCCGGCGTCCAACCTTGCACGAAATGGCCGTTTTTGTCGGTCAGGTAGGCCTTGTCGACGGTCACGCTGGCGCCGCCGGCCGCGGTGACCGTATCGGTGCCATTCTTCGTCAATTGGAAGGCGCCGTCGCGGGTATAGAGATCATCGCCGCTGCCGCCGACATCCGAATTGAGCGCAAACAGCCCGCTGCCGTTGATGGCGATATCGAGATTGTTGGTGGACGCTACCAGACGGCCCTGGATGCTGACGTTTTCTTTGCGATACGCGCGCACACCGCCGATATCCGAATTGGAATCAAACGTCGAAGCCAACACCGTGGTGAACCGGGTGTTGGCTGACTTGTAGCCGCCCGTATTCATATTGGTGATGTTCTGGGAAATCGTGCCGAACGCGGAACTTTGTGTCAGCATTCCCAGTGAGGGAGCGGCGAATGCGCCATAGAGTGACATGGTTTTGGCCCACCGATGTGTCAATTGACAGACGAATTTTCAAACCTATTGACGCAAGCATGATGCCAAGTCGGTAAATTCATAACCCATTGAAAAACAAAGGTTAATTTTCAATGTTAGGGTCCGCATTTTGGCGAATAGTCCTGATTGGGCGATTGGGCTGCAATTATTGCCGGGCGGTCTTGGCGGTGATCATGGCCCATTTCACGGGTTTTCAATTTTTGCGAATTGGCCTATGCTGCGCCCCTATGAAGGTCCCGGAAATTCGAAAATCGGCCGCCAAGTCGGCGAGCAAAGTGAAACAGCCGCACAAAGCTGGCGGGGCCCGTTTTGCCGAGCATTTGAATAAAGCGCCGCCGCCGACCGGTGGCGTCCCGACGGTTGCCGAAACGGCTCCGGTCGCTTCGGTCGCATCGATATTGTCGATACAGGAAGTCGATGCGGAATCGCCGGCCGATGCGCGCGCCCGCATGGTGCATTACGGCACCGATATCCTTGACCGGCTCGATGAAATCCGGGATCAAATCCTGGCCGGCGCCGTTTCCAAAAATCGATTGGAGAACCTTGCCCAGACCCTGCGGCAACGGCGCGACAAGGTCGATGATCCGCAATTGATCGCCCTGATCGACGAAATTGAGCTTCGTGCCGAGGTCGAATTGGCCAAGCTGACGCGCACGATTTAACCGTCGGCCAGGGCCGTTTGCAGGCATCCGGGCAGCCATACCCCAAATTCGCGCGAAACAGAAAAATGCGGTTTTCGCAAATGATCGCTTGACCGTCCGGCGTGCAAATTTATATTTCGCCGCCGAAAACAGGGTTTCAAAAAAGAGGGTCAAAAACCATGTCGACACTTCCGCCTGACTACAAGCCGGAAGACAATGAAGCATTCATGAGCCCGCTTCAGCAGGAATATTTCCGTCAAAAGCTGTTGCGCTGGCGATCGGATTTGCTGGTCGATTCGGACGAAACCCGCCATCACTTAAAAGAAGACAGCCTGGTCGAAGCCGATCTGACCGACCGGGCGTCGACCGAGACCGAGCGCTCGCTGGAACTGCGCACCCGTGACCGCGCCCGCAAGCTGATCAATAAGATCGATGAGGCGCTGGAGCGGATCGAGGATGGGTCCTACGGTTTCTGCGAGGAAACCAGCGAGCCGATCGGCCTCAAAAGGCTCGAAGCCCGGCCCATCGCGACCTTGAGTATCGAGGCTCAGGAGCGTCACGAACGCTCCGAAAAAATGCGCCGCGACGATTAAAGGCGCCGCGGCCATGGCTGGGCGAAAAAAACATGGCGGCGCGCAAAAAAAGGGGCCGGCGGAAAAACCGCCGGCCCGAGTTGTTCCAATTCGGTTTGGAATTAGAACGGGAAAATAATATCGATGAGCTGCGTGCCGTAGCGCGGCTGCTGGAGATCCGAAAGGGTTCCCCGCCCGCCGTAAGCAACACGCATCTCGGCGATTTTCTCGTGGCTGATTGCGTTCGTGTAATCAACATCCTCTGGCCGGATGACGCCGGTCACCATGACCTCGCGCAACTCGGCGTTAACCTTGATTTCCTGGCGGCCGAAAACCACCAGGTTTCCATTCGGTAATATCTGCGTGACGATCGCGGCCAGGGACACCGTTATGGTTTCCGAGCGGGCAATGTCGCCGTCGCCGGTGGTCTCATGCTTGGTGCCCAGGCTGACCGTGGTTGCCGCGGCGATCGCTTGGGGCAACAATTTGGTGTATTCGCCTTCAAGCCCAAACAGGTTCGACAGATCGCCGTCTTCCTTGTCATCGCGTTCCCGCGTGGTCTTGTTGTCGAGCGCGGCGCTGTCCGAGATCGACAGTTTGACGGTCAGGATATCGCCGACCTCATTGGCGCGCTGATCGCGGAAGAATGCGCGTGCCCCCGGCCGCCAAAGGGAATTGGCTTTGTTGGATATCTCCTGGGGCGCCGGCATCGGCATGCTCACCGGGCGGTATTGGGGCCGCTTGATGGGATTGGCGATTTCCGAAACTTTGGGACCGTCGCCGACTTCCGACAGGCGCGTCAGGACGTTGCAGGCCGACAAGGCGAACAGGGCAACGAAAATAATAGCGGTGCGCCGCAACGGTTTTGAAGATTGGGGGATCATATTTATACTCCTAGTTAATCGTGCTGGCGCCGAGGCCTTGCACCCGCACTCTGTTCGCTCCCGTTACGCGGGCTTCGACAATTTTTTTGCTTTGCGAATTGGTGATACGAACCACGTCGCCGAGGCTGCCTTCATCGAGAGAGCGGCCCTGGGCGGTCAGGCTCATATTGGCATAATTCAGCCGGATGGTGACGATACCGCCCTTGGCGATCAGCAGCGGCCGGCGAACTTGCGCCAGCCGGATCGGGCGGTTGCTGCCGATCAGGCGTTTGGCCGCCATGCCGATCAACTGCTCGGCCTCGGTTATTGTCTGGCGCAAAACCTTCGATTTACGAATTTTCTTCCATTCCAGATGATGTTTGCGGATGACATCGCCCCGGTACAGTTTCTTGGCTAGCACCGGCACCGCGACGAGGGTGAAGACGCGGCCCGTGATGCGCAGCCTCTTCGCTGCCGGATCACCGGCGGGCACCGAAATCGTTGCCACAAACCGGCCCGTATTGGGATCGTGGTTCAGGCTTTCGATGCCGACCGTGGCCGGGCGGTTGGCCGCCACATAGAGGCGCATGGACCGGCCGCCGAAATCGATTTCAATGTCGTCGTCCAATCCACGATCTTTGAATTCCGACATCAACGCATCGACAATTTCGGCGCGGTGAATTTCCTGGCCGGCCCGTTCCACGACGGCGCGCGTCTTCAAATTTAACGGGCGCCATTTGAGGCCATGGGCACGCGCCACCCGATAGAGCCATCTGGCATCAAATATGGCGCGCTTTCCCGGCGACGGGGCGTAGGCGACATTGGTTTTGGTGCGCGCCCCGGCATTCTCGAACAAATCGCCAAGGGTAACGTAACGCCCTTCGACAATGACGGCGTTTTTCAAGATGGCTTCGGCGGCAGCGACCGCGTGGCCGCCGGTCCCGGCGGTAGCCAGCGCCGCCAATAGTGAAACCAAGAGGGTAAGCGTTTTCATCATCGCCTCCTACTTAATCTGGTTCAACGTGCCCATCATTTCGTCGGATGTCTTGATCACCTTCGAATTCATTTCATAGGCGCGCTGCGCCGATATCAGCTCGGTTACTTCGGAAACGGCGTTGACGTTGGACGTCTCCAAGAAGCCCTGCAGCAAGGTTCCATAGCCGGACGAGCCGGGTGAGCTGGCCGCCGGCGTTCCCGATGCCGGTGTTTCCAGATACAAATTGTCGCCGATGGCTTCCATGCCGGCATCGTTGGGGAACGAGGCCAGTTGGATTTGCCCGGCATTGGACGGCGCCACCTGGCCTTGCAGCTTGACCAGAACTTCGCCGGTGGAATTGATGGTGACGTCGATGGCGTTGGTGTTGACCGTGATGTTGGGCACCAGAAGATTGCCATCGTGGGTGACGATTTGTCCCGTCGGGCTCAATTGAAACGAGCCGTCCCGGGAATAGGCGGTGGTTCCATCGGGTAATTGAATTTGGAAAAAGCCGTTGCCCTGGATGGCCAGATCGAAGGTGTTGTCGGTCGATGTCAGATTGCCCTGCTCATGAATCCGATAGACCGATGCCAATTTCACGCCGAGACCGAGCTGCACGCCGGATGGCACGATATTGCCCGCATCCGACGAGGTCGAGCCGACGCGGCGCAGGTTCTGATAGATCAAGTCGTGAAACTCGGTCCGCCGCCGCATATAGGCCGTGGTGTTCATATTGGCGATATTGTTCGATATCACTTCGACGTTTTGCTGCTGGGCGAGCATGCCGGTTGCAGCGATGTTGAGCGATCTCATTGTTCCCGTCCTTTCAATTCAAGGGTATATTTTCCCATTACCGGCTACCGGTTCGGCGCCGCTTGCTGGATCATCTTTTTTTGCCGCTGGTCTTCTCGGTCGATGAAGGAACGCACCGAATCATAGGCGCGTTGAACCTCAATCATTTTGGTTAATTCGATAATCGGATTTATGTTCGAAGATTCGAGCGCGCCCTGGATCACCTTCGGGCGGTCCACGTCTTCGGGCGGGTTTTCCGAGGTAAATAATCCGCCGGCCTGGCGTTTCAACGCTTGCTGGTCTTCGAAACGGACCACGCGCATTTTTGCCAGCGTGCCGTTGTTGGTGGAAACAACGCCGTCAGCGGATACAGAGATCTCGGTATCGCCGGGGGCAAAGAATATGGGTGTTCCGGCATCGGACAACACCGTAAAGCCGCCCTGGGTCACCAATTCGCCATCGGGGCTTATGGAGAACCGGCCGTTGCGCGTATACATTTCCGCTGCGCCGTCGGGCGCCCGCGCGCCGTTCCCTTCGTTCGGCCCGACAGCAAAATAGCCGTCATTGCGGAGCGCGAGGTCAAGCTTGTTGCCGGTGGTTTTGATCGGCCCTTCAGAGGTATCGTAATATTGCGCGACATCACGCGCGAAGGACAGCTTCGTCGGTATGAAACTTTCGCCGCCTTCACTTTTAACCACATGCTCCACGAACATCATTCTCGAGGCTTTAAAAGCCGTGGTGTTCATGTTCGCCAGATTATGGGCGACAACATCCAGTTCGCGTCGTAGCGCACTTTGGCGCGACAGCGCGATATACGCTGAGGTTTCCATTTTCCCGTTCCTTTGCATTTCGCATTGGATTTTTCCAATTAGCTTGGTTTGCCCGAGAAGTTGCAGCATCCGTGCCAACATAAATTATCCTTATTTTTCAATGGTTTAATTTTTATGCCGGTGAAAATCAGGGTGGCTTCGCGAACTTTATCGCCGGAGCGCCCGGCAATTATTGCCCGCCCGGCCCGGCCTCTGATATGCTGGCCCCGATTGTGGCCGGCGCAACCCTGTTGGTTCGGCCGTCCTCAATAGATTCTTAACGAACCGGACTTATCTTTGGCGAGTCAAGAGATTCGGCGCTTTCGTATTTAAGTCACCGTCAAATTGGATTGAAGCATGGCCGACGACGAAATTGATGACGACGACGATGTTGATGACGAAGACGAAGACGGCGAAGGCGACGGCGACGGCGAAAAATCTAAAGGCGGCAGTAAGAAACTTCTTATTATCGTCGGCTTGGTCGTTTTTCTAGTAATCGGCGCCGGGGCGGCGGTATTTTTTACCGGCCTCCTTGATCCGCTGTTGGGCGGCGGCGATGAGACAGCCGAACATTCCGACGGGGGAGAAGCTTCCGGCGGCGAAGATGGCGAGGATGCGGAAGGCGGAGGGCCCGCCGTATTCCACGACATGCCGGAAATGATCGTCACGCTCAATACCGGTGGACGAAAGCAGGTTTTCTTGAAGATACGGGTAAGCTTGGAGCTGAGGAGCACCGGCGACGTTGCAAAAATTCAGGCGCTAATGCCCCGCATCATAGACAATTTCCAGGTCTATCTTCGCGAGCTTAGGATCGACGATCTGAAGGGATCGGCGGGCATGTACCGCCTTCGCGAGGAATTGCTCACCCGGGTCAGAGCGGCGGCCCATCCGGCCAAAATTAACGGCGTTTTGTTTAAGGAGATGCTTGTACAATAAACCTTAACCAATCTCGATATATATTCATAAAAATGGTGGAAAGCGGGGACTAAAAAAATATGACGGTTCCTCCGGGCGACGAAGAAGTAGATCAAGAAGAAGTGGCTGCCGAGTTGGAATCGGAGCTGGCTGCCGGAGATGGCGGCGAGGCCGGTGACGATGGCGATGGCGATGGCGGCGGTGACGATCAAGACGATCTTGCCGCCGAATGGGAAGCCATGGTCGGCGCCGATGGTTCCGGTGGTACCGACGATGCGGGCGCCGGTTCTTCCAGCCGCGAAACCACGCGCGTCCTCAATCAGGATGAAATCGCCAGCCTGCTAGGATTTGACGACGAGCAGGAAGATACCGGCGGCCGCGCTGGTATCCAGGCCATTCTTAACAGCGCGCTGGTATCTTATGAACGTCTGCCCATGCTCGAGGTGGTGTTCGACCGGCTGGTGCGCATGATGTCAACGTCTTTGCGCAATTTCACTTCCGACAATGTGGAGGTGTCGCTGGACAATATCGCCTCCCTGCGGTTCGGTGATTATCTGAATTCGATCCCGCTGCCCGCCATGCTCGGCGTATTCAAGGCCGAGGAATGGGACAATTTCGGACTGCTGACGGTCGATTCATCGCTCATCTATTCGACCGTTGATGTGTTGTTGGGCGGCCGCCGGGGAACCGCAGCCATGCGCATCGAGGGCCGGCCCTACACCACGATCGAGCGCAATCTCGTGGAGCGCATGGTGCATGTGGTTCTGGCCGATCTTTCGGCGGCGTTTGATCCCTTGAGCCCGGTGACGTTCCGCTTCGAGCGTTTGGAAACCAACCCGCGCTTCGCAACCATTTCGCGCCCGTCGAATGCGGCGATCGTTGCGAAACTGCGCATCGACATGGA
>CAUZTZ010000076.1:0-13926 GCA_963582805.1 Alphaproteobacteria bacterium | reverse complement strand
GAATACCAGCACCGCTGTTTTCGGCCTGGCCTCTGGATCGGTTGTTCCGTGCAGTCGATAATCAGGGCCTCGGCCTCCTCACGACTGACGCGGATCACGCGCTTCACCCCGAGACCGGCGCCGATATCAATGCCAAAGTGCAAAACGGGGATACTGCCCTACATCTTGCAATCAAAACAAAGGAGTATTCGACGCTACAATTTCTGCTCATGGCTGGTTCCGACAAAAATATTCAAAACAACGATGGAGCGGCGCCGTGGGTGACGGCAAAGTTGGGAGAGGATGATATGGCAATTCGCTTGTTGGAGGCGGACGACCCTTCCCATATCGATATTTCGGATAATCTGGAAAGCACCGATGGCGATGCCGACTCTTCGAACGATGAACTTCTGAAATTTCCGATGCGCCGTAGCGATGTGCGAGCGCTTGCGAGCAAATTATCTTGCTCCGAAGAAGATATCGCGACACTCTTGGTAACGTTGGGATTTGATTCGCTCAAAATTTTGCCAAGCAATCAGTTGCAGGCATTGCTTCGCTCCATTCAATCCGACTGATGATGGAAATTGGTGAATGTCCTCTGAGGTGCCGACGCGTTATTTGCGGACATGTCCCCGCCACGGGTCGGAACAGGCGACCAAGCTCAGAACACTGTAAATAAGGGGTAACCGGTGAAAACCCGCGAAACCAGGCCAAGTCATCGTCCTTAGCCACTTGCAATGATCGCCTCACAAACTAAATAGATAGAGGGTGCTCTTAGACATTCTGAATAGGAATTTTTGGTCCCGCGTCCGTCTGTCCCGATGGTGGGCTGATAGGGCGCGCATCAGATCACGAGGTGCCAAGTAGGACGCCGGTCTGGCCGACCCTGCCATCCCCAGACCGGCTGGGACGAAAATTAAAAACCGGTATATTCCGGTACGATCCGGTAGGAATAGTGATGAAACGGTATGGTCGATTTTGGCGAAATATGTCGCACGATATTTACCAGAGAATACAACCATGGTTGTAAGCATCCCCGAGTGGGCTAATCCGTTGTCCAACCAATCGCGCTTGTGTTACCGTGACCATCACGAAAACGGTGCCAAGCCGTAAAATGGGGCTTCATTCACACTAGGGGATTTCAAATGCCGAATAAATTAGCACTCACCGGCAGCGTTGCTGCCGCCGCAATTGTTATTGCCGCTTTGGCTCAGCCGGCCGCCGCCAAGACCGTCAAGATGGTCGCCGTTTCGGCGGCGCCGCCAATCGTCACTTATGTGCGCGCCTCCAAGGATTACTTCATGCCGGAGATCGACAAGCGCCTCGCCGCCTCCGGCCTTGATTTCAAGATCGAATGGATCGGCGCCTATAGCCAGAGCTTGGCCAAGTTCACCGAGGTCTTTGAGGCGGTCGAGGAAGGCATCGCCCAGCTTTGCCTCTGCCTGAAGACCTTTGAGCCGTCATCGCTACCCCTCGAACAGTATCTCTATATGGCGCCGTTCGGCAGCCAAACGGTTAATCAGGTGGTAGCAATTGACGATGCCGTGCGCGCAAAAGTGCCTGCGATGAACAAGGCGATGCTTGACCGCGATAATGTTTATCTTACTAGCGCTGGGTCGCCGACGATGCAGCTTTTTACCAAATTTCCGGTGAAACGCTATGAGGACCTTAAAAACAAAAAACTCGGCGCCTCGGGTTCCATGGGCCATTGGCTTCGGGGGACCGGCGCCGTGGTGGTCAACGCAAACATGGCAGCTTCGTTCACGGATATCCGCAATGGCCTCTACGATGGTTATCCGATCTCGGTCGGCCTGGCTTTTCCCTACAAGACCTATGAAGCGGCGAAGCAAATGACCCGCGTCAATTTTGGCGTTTCGGCGACCTCGTTTTTGAGCGTCAACCGAGACACCTGGGACGGTTTCCCGCCCAAGGTTCAGCAGATATTCCGCGATGTGGCCAAGGGCTGGGGACCGACCCAGGCGCGCATCGATCGCGCCAAGTTCAATAAATTCTCCGGAATTATGAAGAAAAAAGGTGTCAAGATGGCCGATATGTCGGCGGACGAGCGCCGGCGTTGGGCCATGGCGATGCCCAATATCGCCAAAGAATGGGCGGACCTGCTGGAAAAACGCAAGGTTCCGGGCCGCGCCGTGCTGACCGCCTTCATGGATGAGTTGCGGGCGCGCAAGATCGATATCGCCCGCCAGTGGGACCGCGAATAGAAGCTGCGCATCCGGAGTAAGGCGCCATGAGCAGCGAAGCAGCTATAGCCGCGCCCGCCGCCGGCTGGCGCAACGGCGTGATGAGCACACTCGATTTGCTTATCTCGGTCCTCAATGCCATCGGCACGGCCTGGATATTCGCCCTCATGCTGGCGATCAACGCCGATGTGTTTTCCCGCTTCTTGTTCAACGCGCCGATCGCCGGCGTGCCGCTGGTGGTCGAGATGTCGATCATCGCCATCGTCTTTTTGCAATTAACGGCGGCGCTTCGGGGCGGGCGGATGACCCGGTCCGACGTGTTGATTGCCAAGCTGCTGGACCGGCGGCCGCAGCTCGGCACGGCGCTGCAGGCGATCTATCACGCCACCGGTTTCGTGCTGATGGTGATATTGTTCCATTTCTCGCGGCCGTTTTTGGAAAAGGCATGGCGGCGCGACACCTATGCCGGACTGGAGGGTGACTTCACCCTGCCAGTGTGGCCCCTGAAGGCGCTTATCCTCTTGGGCGCCACCATCTGCGCCATCCAGTTCGCCCGTCAGGTGGGTATCGATTTCAGAAGCATGCGCGGCATGTTGCGCCAGGAACGGCTACAGACCGACGCCGCCGTCATTCCCATTCTCGGCGCCCTGGTGGTGGCTTTCATCTTCTACTCCCTCGGCACCATCTTTGATCTGTCTTCGGTGCAGGTCGGGCTGATCTCGGTCCTCTTTGTGTTGTTCCTGGTCTATATCGGGGTGCATGTGGGCGTAGCCCTGGCGGCGCTGTCGTTTGTCTGTCTGTGGGTCATCCGCGACGCCACCATCGCCGGCAAGCTGTTGGCCCTGGCCGCCGCCGAAAGCCTGCAGCGCTATGAGTTCGGCGTCATTCCGCTATTCGTGTTGATGGGATTGCTGGTCAGCGTCTCCGACATCGGCAAGGACACCTACGACGTAGCCAACCACCTGTTTCGCCGGGTCAAGGCCGGGCTTGGCATGGCGACGGTGGGCGCCAATGCCGTGTTCGCCGCCGTTACCGGCACGTCGATCGCGTCCGCCTCGGTGTTCACCAAGGTCGCCGTTCCCGAAATGCTGCGCCTCGGCTACAAGCCGCGCTTCGCCGTCGGCGTGGTCGCCGGCTCGTCGGTGCTCGGCATGCTGATCCCGCCGAGCCTATTGATGATCCTCTACGGCATCCTTTCCGAAACCTCGATCGGTGATCTGTTCATCGCCGGCATTATCCCGGGCCTGGTATTGGCGTTCGCCTATTGCGTATTAATCTGGTTCATGGCGCGGCGCTTTCCATCCCATGTGGCGGTGCCCGAAGCGCTCGAAGGCGGCATCGAGTCTGAAATGAGCGGGGCGGAGATGTTCTCCAAGTCGCTGCCCATTATATTGCTGATCGTTGTTGTCCTCGGCGGCATTTATGGCGGCGTTTTTACGGCCACCGAAGCCGGCGCCGTCGGCGCCATGGGCGCGCTGGTGCTGGCCCTGTTCAAGCGCCGGCTGACCTGGGCCAGCTTGTGGCAGGCCTTGACCGAGACCGGCCACGTCACGGCGGCGATCTGCTTTCTTTTAATTTCGGCCCATGTTTATGCGCGCATGATCGCCCTGACCGGCATTCCCGGCGTCATGGAAAGCTATATCGTCGGCTCCGGTCTCGGTCTCGCCGGGCTGATCGTGATCTATTTGGTGACCTTGGTCATCCTCGGCACCATTCTGGATGCCGGCTCGATTATGCTGATCACGGTGCCGCTGGCGGTGCCGGCGCTGGCGTCATTCAATGTGGATCTGATTTGGTTCGGCATCCTCACCATCATCGCGGTCGAGATCGGGTTGTTAACGCCGCCCTTGGGGCTCGCCTGTTTTGTCATCCACAACAATCTCCAGGATGACCGTATCTCGGTCGAGGACATTTTCTGGGGCGCGGCGCCGTTCGCGGCGACCATGGTTATCGTGCTGGTGCTGGTCGCCCTGGTGCCGCAATTGGCGACCATGCTGCTTTAGGAGCAGGGCGGGGGCGCGCCGAGCCGCCAATTTGTTTGCCTTGAAAATCTCCAATTCCCCTGTAAAACCGCCGGTGGAAGGGAAGCGTGCCTGGTGGTGCGGCTGGTCTTCAAAACCAGTGAAGGCCGTAAGACGGTCTTAGTGGGTTCGACTCCCACTCTCTTCCGCCAATTCTTCATAACCCGTTCAAGGAGCCTCGCCATGACCGACCAGATTTTGACCGAAGTGATAGACGGCGTGGGCTGGCTGACCTTCAACAATCCGAAAAAGCACAACGCCATTTCCCTCGCTATGTCGAGCCGAAGCGCAGAGGTGATGACCGAGTTCGCCGCCGACGACAAGGTCCGCGTCATCGTGCTTAAAGGAAACGGCGGCAAGGCGTTCGTTTCCGGCGCCGATATTTCTGAGTTCGATAAACGCCGCTCCAGCGCCGACAGCGGCGATGAATATGAGCGCTCGTCCACCGGCATGTTCGAAAACATCCGCGAGAACCCGAAGCCCACCATCGCCATGATCGAGGGCTATTGCATGGGCGGCGGCGTCGCCATCGCCTGCGCCTGCGATATCCGTATCTGCTCCCCTGATGCCGTCTTTGCCATTCCCGCAGCGCGGCTCGGCATTGGCTACCGGGCCAACTTCACGCGCTGGGTGCTGGAAGCGGTGGGGCCATCGATGACCAAGGAAATCCTCTATACGGCGCGGCGCTATTCGGCCACCGAGGCGGTCGCCATCGGTCTCGCCACCCGGGTTATCGAAAAGACCGTGCTCGAAGATTATGTGCGCGACTATGCCGCCACCATCGCCGGCAACGCGCCATTATCGGTGCGCGCCGCCAAGGGCATGGTGGCCGAGGTGGTGAAGACGCCGGGCGAATGGGATCAGGATGCCTGCGCTGCGTTGGTCCGCGCCTGCGCCGACAGCGCCGACTTCAAGGAAGGCCGCACCGCCTTCATGGAAAAGCGCCCGCCGGAATTCAAGGGGAAGTGACCAGCCCAGACTGTTCGGACGATTTCGGCGCCTGAAGTCTACCCAGGCCGCAATGCGGCCCGCCGGTCGTCCGGCGCGCCCGCGCAGGTGCGGGCCACTGGCCCGCTACCGGGAGCGAAATAAATGCTACCGCTCGCGCAGGGCTTCGCCGCGGGCCGACAGGAACGAATCGAGCAGATATTCCATCACCGTGCGCTCGCCGGTATGGATCGAGGTGGAAACCTCCATCCCCGGAAACAGATCATAGCGGACGGCGCCGCGCAGGAAATGATCGCGCTTGGTGGCAATGCGCACCCGATAAAACGGGCGGCCATCTTCTGCCGTCAGGGTGTCGGGGCTGACCGCCACCACTTCGCCGGTGAGGTTGTCGAAGCGCATGGCGTCGGTCGCGGTCAGGCGCACGGTGGCTTCCTGGCCGGCGCGGACGAAGCCGATATCCTGGGTCGCCAGGCGCGCCTCGATGATCAGCCGGTCGCCGCCGGGAACGATATCGAGAACCACGTCACCCGGCTTGACGACGCCGCCGACGGTCACCACATGCAGGGTTTTGACAACGCCGTCGACGGGCGCGCGCAAAATGGTGCGCTTTAAGCTGTCTTCGAATTTGGCGAGGCGCGGGGTGAACTCGGCCAACTGGCGCCGCGCCGCGTCCAAATCCTCGGCCGCTTCTTCGGAGAATTTGGAGCCGATGCCGGTCAGATCTGCGACGGCCTCGATGCGCGCCGATTTGGCGCGCTCGGCCGCCACCCGGTCCTGGGCGATGGCGCCTTGCAGACGGGCGGTTTCCTTCAACAGCTCGATATGTTTGTAGCGGTTCGTGAGGGCGTCTTTCAGCAGGCTCTCGGAAATATTCACCTGCTCGCGCATTAATTTAAGCATTTTCGCAGACGCGCCAATGCGCGCCGAAATTTCGCGGGCGTCCTGGCGGCGCTGGTTGATGATGGCGCGCTGGCCGGCGCGGGCATCTTCAAGCCGCGCCCGGCGCTTGGTGAATAGCGCCAAGGCGTCGCGCACCAGATCGGGGCGTTGGGCGGCGGTGGCGGCATCGAATGTGGGCGCCGCGTCGCCCTGCTGTTCGGCGGTCAGGCGCGCAATCTCGATCGATAAGCCGGCGATGCGGGTGCGCAACTCGTCCACGTCGGCGCCGCTGGCCGTTGATTCGAGGACGATCAACGCTTGCCCGGCCTTGACCTGATCGCCTTCGGCAATGCGAATGGCGCGCACGATGCCGCCTTCCAGATGTTGGATCGACTTGATCTGGCTGGACGGCACCACTTCACCTTCGGCGACGCTGACCACCGCGAGGTTGCCCGACCAGGCCCAATAACCGGCGCCGGCAATGAGGGCCAGAAACATAATCAGAAACAGATGGCTGGCAAAGGAGACGCCGTCTTTGAGCTTTGGCAATCCGGTATCGATGGTCATCCCGCTGCCTCCGTTTCGCCGCTGCCATGCGTGGCGGTGACCACTTTGGGGACGGTGACCACCCGGGGCTGCGGCTTGTGATTGAGGTCAACCACGATCTCGGCCTGATTGATAACTTCGGGATCGTGGGAGAGGGCAATGATGGTGCGCCCGGCCCGGTGCAACTCGCCCAGTATGGTGGCGATGGTTTCGCGCCCCTTGGCGTCCAGCCCCTCGATCGGCTCATCCAGCACAACCAGCCTGCCGTCGGCGGTCAGGGCGCGCGCCAGGGCGAGGCGGCGGCGAACGCCGAGGGCCAGATTACGGCCGTTGGAAACGATCGGCGTATCAAAGCCGGCTGGCGTCTCGTCTAGGAATGGACGCAATCCGGCGGCGTCGATCACCTGGTTCAGACCGGCCTCGTCGATATCGGGGTTAAGCTGGCTTAGGTTCTCTCCGATGGTGGCGTTCAAAAAGCCCGGCTCTTGCGGCAGGTAAATAACCTGGGAGCGCCACCAGGCCGGATGCACCTGGCGTAAATCCAACCCGTCGGCGAGGATTTGCCCCCTGGACGGTTCCAGCAATCCCATGACCAGGCGCGCCAGGGTTGATTTGCCGGTGCCGTTGGCGCCGGTTACGACGCAGACCGCGCCGGCTGGGATGCTGATCGAGAGCGATTCGAACAACGGCCCCGTGGCGCCGTCATACATAAAGCCGAGATCGCGCAATTCGATGGTGCCCGCATAGTCGCGCTTGGCCGAGCCGGTATCGGCTTCCCGGGGCAGCGTCATAAATTCGCGCAATTGCTGCGCCGCTTGGCGGGCTTTCTGGAAGCTTTCGCCGACCTGGACGAAGCGGGTTACCGGCTGCAAGGCGCGCGCCGACAGGATGTTGGCGCCGATCAGCACGCCCACATCCATATTGCCGCCGACCACCATGATGGCGCCGGTGGCCATGATGGCGACGCTCATTAGCGCAACGGTCGAGGTGGTGAATGATGCCAACAAACCCTGGCGGCCGGTGATGCGCCGCGAAATTTCATGGATGACGCGCGCTTGTGTGTGCCATGCCTTCAATAAAAAGGCGCCGCCGTTGAAGGCGCGCAAGGTGTCCTTTTCGCCGATGGCGCTGCCCACCAGCAGATTGGATTTGCGGGTCTCCTCGATCAGATTTTTGTTGGCGCCCCGGATGGTCAGCATGACCGCGAGCCCGGCCAAAAAGGCGAGGCCGATAAACGCCGCCGCAATGATCGCCAGCGCCGGCGACAGAACCGCCAGCACGCCCAGGAACATTAACGCAAAGGGCAGGTCGAGGACGGCGGCCACGTTGGTGGCGCTATAGGCGGCGCGGATGGCATCCAGCCCGCTCATGAATTCCCGCTGCTGGCCTGGGGGCAAGCGGTCGAGGGCGCCTGATTTGGCGCTGATCAGCACGCCGAAGCCGGATACCGACAGCTTGTCGTCCTGGCCCGCGGAAACGCCGCGCGCCAATTTGTGCCTGATCTGGCGGAAGCCGAACTCAAGGGCGATGGCAATCAGCACGCCCGAAGTGAGAGTTAGTAATGTTGCATCGACGCCATGGGCGATATAGCGGTTCAGGACCTGGATCACGAACAATGGCGGCGCCAGCGCCAACAGGTTGGCGAGCAACGAAGCGGCGACCAGCTCTGTGGTCAGGCCGGGCCGGATGGCGAGGCGGCGTAAAAGTTCAAGCATCGGAAATGCCTAACCGGTTGCGCGAATTGGCGTTGCAGCGAGGCTGAATTCCATCATGCGAAGTTGGCCGCTACCAAGCTCGAGATATCGGTGTTATCGAGGACGCCCACATCGACAATTTCGCCGCTGTCGATGGTGCCGTCGGCGCTGGTGTCATCCCAATGCCACAAGCTGATATCGTTGGCGGATGTCGAATCATCAATGACGAACATCAGTTTATCGCCGGCGCTCAAGGACCCGGTCATCGATGTTCCGCTGGTGCCCAGGAATGACAGGAAGCTTGTAACCTGAGATGAAAACGTGGTTGTCGAATCAACGCCGGTATAAAAGGCATCGTCAAAGACCACCACGCTGGTGCCGCTGGTGAGCGCCGCGTCGCCGGTCAGAACCTCGACGGCTGTTGTGGCCGATGTGCTGGCGCCTGCGCCGTTTAAGCCGAGGGTATCCACATCCAATACGTCGCCCGACGCGCCGGCATTGAAGCTGGTTATGGTATCGGTGCCGTTGGTGGCGGCCGCGTCGAAATCGATGCTGTGGGTGCCGCTGCCCGACAGGTTCAAAATGTCGTCGCCGGCATGGCTGAAGATCGTGACATTGGCGGTGCCGCTGGTGGTGATGGTATCGGCGCCGGAGCCGCCATCGACGGTTTCCGTATTTTGCACGGTCGCGCTGTTGCCGCCGTCCGCCAGGGTAATGCTATCGGTGCCGGCGCCCATATCGAAGGTGGTGCCCGATACGGTGCCTTCCAGGGTCAGCGCGTCGGTGGAGGCGGCGCCGTTGACGGTTTCCACATTGGTGATGGTGCCGACGTTGGTGCCGCCCCAGAGCGTCAGCGTGTCGGTGCCGCCTCCCAAATCGATGGCGTTGCCGGTGGTCATGACGGACCCCATGGTAATGGCGTCATTGCCGCTGCCGGTTACCAGGGTTTCCACATCGGTCATGGTCATGGTGTAGCCGGCACTGCCAAGGGTAAAGCTGTCACTGCCGGTCACGCCGGAGATGGAAGAAATATTGGTGAACGAGACGGCGGCAAGATTGACCGAAACATTGGCGCCCGAAACCGTGATCGATCCGCCGGTGGCGCCGGAATTGTACGACGTGATGACACCGAGGGCGGTGGCATCGACGGCAAAGCTGGTGGTGCCGGTGCCGGCGAGATTGGCTATATTGGTCAGCGACACGCCGGTCACGTTGAGCGAGCCGGTGGCCGAGGATATGGTCGATCCGGCAAAGCCGGCGGTCACGGCGGTCACATCGCCGCCTTCGCCGGTCAATTGGCTGCCGCGCAGCGTAATGGTGGCGGCGCTTACGCTATAGGTGCTCTCCAAGGTTTCGATGCCTGACATGGAGAACGACGCGGCCGTCGTGTCGAGGCCGATTTCCGTGGTTTGCAAGACATCGGCGCCGGCGCCGCCGATAAAGACGCCGCCGTCCGTGGTATCGCTGGACGACACAATGATCGTGTCGTTGCCGGCGCCGGCCAGAATGATATCGCCGCCATCGCCGCCGCTGCCGGTGATGGTATCGTCATCGGCGCCGCCGAAGATAATATCGCCCGAACTGGTGCCGGTAATATTGTCGGCGCCGGCGCCGGCAAAGATGATGCTGCCGAGGATGTCCGTGCCGACGGTGTGGCTGAGCGAGCCATAGGTCATCGGCGAGGAGCCGACAACGGTGCTGGTGGCGAGGGTGATGGTATCGGCGCCCGACGAGCCGGCGGCGATATATCCGTAGCCCGTATCTTCGGGACCGAAAGCGAGGCGGACGCCGCTTGCCGCACTATTCATTTCGGCGTCGGTCCCCGATGCGTCGGTGAGGCTGCCATCGCCGATGCCGGCAAACAATTGCTCGACGCTGGTGAGCGTGATGTCGCCGCTGACCGAACCATCGGCGTTGGAATAATCGGCGGTCATGGTGGTGGCGTTAAAGACGATCAGGATATTGTCGAGGCTTTGGAAGTTGATCTCGTCGGTGCCAAGGCCACCGCTGACCGTGTCGGAGCCGCCGAGGGTCGAGCCCTGGACCATGGAAAACTGGGTGTTGCCATCGCCGCCGGCGAGGGCGTCATTGCCGGTGGTGGCAGTCAAAATTTCGGTGAAAGCGGTTGTGGTGTTGGGCTCGGTGCTGTTCGGATCATCATTGCTGAGATTGATGATGGTCTGGCTTTCGAACTCATAGCTCGACTGATAATAATCGTAGGTTGGCTCCGGGCCGGAGTTCAAATTAAAGCTGGTGTTGATCGAATAATCGACCTGACCGCCACTGTAGGGCTGATAGTCGCCACCGTCCGTTCCGGTCGGCTCACCGTCGCCGGTCGGCTCGCCGGACCCATCCTCGGCCGGTTGCTCGTTATTACTGGGATCGGACCCGCCATCGCCGCCGGTCTCCGAGCCTGTTTCTGTATTTTCGGGGTTGCCATCGACGTTCGATGCCAGCTCTTCGGTGGCGCCTTCGCCGGTGGGGTCAGTGTTGAAACCGTCGGCCAGGGTATCGGGCACTTCAGCACCCGCCGCCTCGGCGGCCAGGGCCAGGGCCTGCTCCGGCGAAAAGCCGTCGGCGATGGCTTGGCTATAGGCCGCCTTGGCGGCGTCCATGGCTTGTTGCGCCTGGTCTTCGGAAACGCCCTCGGCGGTCATACCTTCCATGGCTTGTTGTGCAGCCGCATCGAAGGCCTCTTCGACGGTGGCGCCGCCCGCCATGGCTTCCTGGAAGGCCGCTTCGGGGGCGCCTTGTTCGCCGTTTTCGGCGAGCTGCTCGCCGGGCTCGCCATCCAATCCGCCTTCACCTTCTTGTCCATCGGCAAAATCTTCGTCGGAATCTTCCGGTGACTGCGCGTCGATCTCGCCTTCTTCGCCTTCACCTTCAAGATTTTCGCCTTCACCTTCGGGCGGCACTTCGCCTTCGGCCAGTTCCTCGCCTTCGCCTTCCAGGTTTTCGCCCTCGCCCTCGGGCGGCACTTCGCCTTCGGCGGCGGCTTCCTCGCCTTCGCCCTGGTTTTCTTCAGGGGCATCGTCCTGCTGCGGGGCCGGTTTTGCCGGCAGCGATTTCAGCGCCTTCGAGAATTGCTTTTGAATTTGTGCGATCGGAACGATGACCGGTTTGGCCGGCGCCTGGAAGGCGCTGGCCAGGCTGGTGGTGGCACCGGCCTGATTGAGGACGATGGTGCCGGCGCTGTTGGATACGGAAATTTCGCCGATGAAGCCGTCCGCGTCGGGCAGCAGCGATATGGTGTTTTCCTGGCCCTCGGCCGCCGCCACGCCGGCGATCTTGGTGCCGCGAATGCCGATTTGGGCGACCGGGGTGCGCAAGACCATGGCGTCGGGATCGACCTTGGCGATCTGCCCGGAGACGAAGGAAAACACGCCCTGGACCACCGATATGGTGGCGTTGCCGGTTTCCGTTGCGGGATCGTAGGCGACCTCGTCCATCACCATGCGGCCACTTTCGGCCAGCGACAGGGTGCTGTCGTCGGCGAGCACGATACCGACGCTGGCGTTTTCGGCGGTTTCGATGACGTCGCCGGAAAACAGCGGCGCGCCGTGGCCGAGGGTGATTTTGGTGCCGTCGGCGCGGGTCACTTCGACGCCGCCTTCGACGGTTTCGACGCGCCCGATGGGATCGGCCGCCGCCGCCGGCGCGGCCTGCGCAAACTGGGCGGGCGCCACCGGGCCGGCCAGCTTGGTGGCCAGATCGCCCGATATCACGGCGCCGCCTTCGGTTATCAGATCGGCGGGCGTTTCAGAATTGAAATAGCCGGTGAGGAGCTGTTTTTGGCCATCGGCGCCGGTGAGCAGCAAATCGGGGCCAAGGCGCGCAAAGTCGGCGCTCAACAGCCACGGCCCGCCCGGAACGGTGATCGGCGCAGCCCCGCCCATGTCTTCGGCGGCGGCTACGATGGGGGGTTGAACAGCCTGTTCCATGGCCAATTTCTCCTATATTCCAGCCGTCTGACATATGGGGAGGAGGCATGCGAATTTCACCCCTTATTTGCGGCTGTTATGTCGAGAATTGTAAAGGAAGGGCAGGCAGGATGTCTGTAACTAGAACCACGACCGTGTTAATACATCGGCTTCCAGGCGGCCCATTTTTTGGATCAGTTTATAAACGCCAATGGCTACGTCGGTCTCGGCGGTTGCGGTGCGGCTGTTGGCATCGATCAGTTCGGTTTCGGCATCCAGGATATCATTGAGGGTGCGGTTGCCCAACTGCCTCTCGCGGCGCGCCAATTCCAGAAATTCCGCCGACAGATTTGCCTGATTGCGGTCGAATTCCAGTTTTTCGCGCGCCGTTTCGAGGTTATCCCAGGCATCGCGGACATCCAGCTCAAGCTGGTCGCGGGCATCGCTGACCCGGCGTTCGCCCGCCGTGGCCGCGCCCTTGGCCGCCTTCAAGGTATTGATCGCCGTGAAGCCGAGATTGAAGGGGAAATTCATCTCGACCTTGCCGAGCAGTTCCTGCTGGTTGCCGACGGTGCCGCCCGCATCCTTTTTGACAATCGCCTCGCCAACCATGTTGATCACCGGGAAAAAGCCAGTGGCACGCTGGGCATTGGCGGTTTCCCGATTGACGCGGGACGTCGCGGACGCCGATTTCAATCTGGGGTTTTCGCGCAACGCCGTATTGATGGCCTCTTCGACGCTGGCCGGCAATAAATCGATGGGCAAATTCGGTTTTTCAAGGGCGCCGGGTTCTTTCACGTCGGTCTGAAATACACGCCGGTAGGCGTTTCGTGCGGTCTTAAGCTCGCCCGCGGCGGCCGAGCGTTTCGACTGGGCGCCGGCAAGTTTTTGCTTGGAATCCAATACGTCCGTGGATAGTCCGGCGCCGCGTTCGACCAGCGCATCCTCAATCTCGTTCTGGCGTTTCATGTTGGCTTCCGACAGCAACGCAAACATCAAAACTTCGGCTTTCAGCCGGACGGTCAAATAGCTTTCGATTGCGATCAGCAAAATATCCTGGGTCTGCGCCTTCAAGGCAAAGCGCGACGCCGAACGGGTGAGTTTGTTGGCGCGAATATCGGCGTTGGTCTTGCCGAAATCCCACAACAACTGGGTGACCGACAAATCCGCTTTCCGGGTCGCCAGATCAGTGTCGCCGGATTCCGCTGGCTTGTTTTGTGCCTCGAAACCGTAATGGGCGGTCAGGTCCAATTGCGGGAACCATGCGCCTTGGGATGATTTGACATTTTGGCTGGCGGCTTCCAGGTCTGCCTGGCTGGCTTTGATCAGGTTGTGGGTTTCCAGCAACTCGGGAATCAATTCGCCAAGCGACTGGGCCTGCGCCGGCAAGGACGCAACCATCAGAAAACCCAACAATAATGGGGAAAATCCATGCAACTTGTGCACAGACAACACCCCCAAGTCCCCTCGCATACTCATTCCCAGTACTTTTACACGGTGTAAATTCAGGAAAATCCTACATTAGAGTGTGTTAACGCCTGAATAACACAAAATAAACCCGAAAAATTTGCGAACTACGATTCAATATTCGTTACCACAATCTTAAATTCAATTCAATGAATTGCGTAGCACTATTGCCATCACTCACAGTACCCGACTCTTTTCAAAACACCAACTCTATCAACGGTTTCCGAGGATTGTTTGGTTTGAATAGAGCCATCATATAGTCGCGGATTTC
>CAUZTZ010000075.1:0-14017 GCA_963582805.1 Alphaproteobacteria bacterium | reverse complement strand
AGCCCTGCCGCTGCTTGAGCAAGAACGGTTTCATATTATTTATGTGGACGGCGGCCACAAGTACGACGACGCCATATATGACATCACCGAATGCCACCGCCTGCTGGCGCCCGGCGGCATCATGTGCGGCGACGATCTGGAATTGCAGTTCCACCAATGCGATGCGGGGTTCCTCAAAGCCAACAAGGGCGCCGATTATATCACCGACGCCGACGCCCGAGGATTGCATCCGGGGGTGACATTGGCGGTGCAGGAATTTTTCGGGAAGGTTTCGGTCTTCGATGGGTTTTGGGCGATGCGCAAATCCCCCGGCGGCGGCTACCAGCCGGTCGATTTCGCCCGGGCAACCGGCCTCCTGCCCAGCCATTGGCCGGAAGAATTTCAGGCCCAGGCCCGTGCCCAGATCAGCGCAGCCCAAGCCCTCGGTGCGCTGACAGGCTAGCCCGCCCCGGCCCGCCAATTTGGGCAATTGCGCGGCCTCTTTTAATACGCGTATATTGTTATGGAATAGCGCATTTGGGGGGAAATCCATGAAGCCTGTTATCGCCGCTCTTTTGATTGGCGCTGTCTGGATCGGGGGCGGCCGGGCGCCGCAGGCGCTGGAATTCAAGATTTCCGAGAACCAAATGATCGTGACCGGCAAGATCTATAATACCGACGCCTTGGATTTCAACCGCACTCTCGATAAAAATCCGAAAGTCGATACGATTGTCCTGCGCCAAATGCCGGGCGGCAAGGTGACCGCGATGGAGGGTATTGCCGCCACGGTCGAGGATAAAAAGCTCAACACGATTGTATCGGGCATCTGCGTATCGGCCTGTGCCCACATCTTCCTGGCCGGCGAAAAACGTCAATTTTCGGATGACTTTCCGCTGTCGAATTCCTATCTCGGCTTTCACGGCGTTTACCCGGCGCCCGGCAGCGGCGGCTGGATGACCGATGTCCCGGACGGTGCAGAACGCTGGTATATGGAGCGGTCCGGCGGCAAGCTTGACCCGGAACTGGTGCTCGACTGGCTTCGCATTTCCCGCTCGTCCGGCATGGCGCGATTTTTCCACCCTGAACTCAAGACGCGTTTCGGCGTCGTCAGTTTCCTCTGCGAAAAACGCAAGGCCTTGGGCGACTGCCGGCGTTTCCAGAAAACAGCGCTCGATTACGGCATCATCACCACAGCCGCACTGGGCCACGTCAAGGACACGCCCTATTGGACGCCGGGCCTCTATAAGCAAACCGAGCTAAATGTTTCCGAGCTTTTGCAAGGCAATGTGCTCAACGACGCAAACGAAGAAATCGTCGAAGAATATATGAAAGACGGCAAGCGTCGCGCCATGGTCATGTCCGACGATGGCAAATGGCTGTTCTGGAATTCCAACAAAGGGCTCAAAGTGGCCATCGCCATGGCCATTTTCCGGTGCCGGATGAGCTCCGACACGGAATGCAATGTGATAGCCCTCGACGGGAACCTGACCAAAACACCGCTGCAAATCGAACGGATCGGGAAGCCCTAGCCGGGCAGGCTGTAATCCTTGAAATCGTCGCGCAGCTTGGTCTTCAGGATTTTGCCGGTGGCCGTGTGCGGCAATTCGTCGACAAACTCGACCGCGTCGGGGATGCACATCTTGGCCACCTTGCCGTCGAACAGGGCCAGGATATCGCCACTTGCCGGCGATGCGCCTTCGGCCGCCACGATGATCAGCAACGGCCGCTCGCCCCATTTGTCATCGGCAATGCCGATTACGGCGGCTTCGGCCACGTCCGCATGGCCGACGGCGAGGTTCTCCAATTCGATCGAGCTGATCCATTCGCCGCCCGACTTGATCACGTCCTTGGCCCGATCGACGATCTGCATGAAACCTTCCGGATCGATGGTGGAGACATCGCCGGTGCGCAAATAGCCGTCCTCGTCAAAGGCGCCGACATCGGCGTCGGCGTCTTCGAAATAGCCGCCGGTGATCCAGGGGCCGCGCACGCATAACTCGCCAAACTCTACGCCGTCATGGGCCAACGGCTTGCCTTCATCGCCGGCAATCTTCATATCGACGCCATAGACCGGGCGCCCTTGTTTGGTGCGGTAGGCAATTGTTTCCGAACGGTCCGCACCGGTCATGGAATTTTTGATCTTGGCGACGGTGCCCAGCGGGCTCATCTCGGTCATGCCCCAGGCGTGGATGCATTCGGCGCCGACGTCGTTTTCAAACGCCTCGATCATCGATTGGGGCACCGCCGAGCCGCCGACGATGACCCGCTCCAGCTTCGGCAATTGCACGTTGTTTTCCTTCAAATGCGCCAGCAGCATGGCCCAGATAGTGGGCACGCCGGCGCTCATGGTGGCGCCTTCATCGGCGAGCAACTCGGCCACCGACTTGCCGTCCATGCCGGCGCCCGGGAAGATCAGCTTGGCGCCCGCCATGGCGCACGAATAAGGCAGCCCCCAGGCGTTGACGTGGAACATGGGGACCACCGGCAGCACCGCGTCCCGGGCTGAAACGCCCAGCCCGTCGGCGGCGCAGGTGGCCCAGGAATGCAGCACCGTCGAGCGGTGCGAATACAAAACCCCCTTCGGGTTGCCGGTTGTCCCCGACGAATAGCAAAGCGATGACGCAGTGTTTTCATCCAGCGATGGCCAGGGGTAGTCCTCGGCCTCGGGCCCGATGATGTCTTCGTAGGCGAGGGCGCCGGGAATTTGTGTTTCGGGCATGTGCTCGGCGTCGGTCATGATGACCACGCGGGCGCCGTCCGGCAATCGATCCACCAGCGCTTCCAGCACCGGCACGAACGTCAAATCCACAAAGATCACCTTGTCGGCGGCGTGACCCAGGATATAGGCGATCTGATCGGCAAACAGGCGCGGATTGATGGTGTGGCAGATGGCGCCCATGCCGGAGACCGCGAAGTACAATTCGAAATGCCGGTTGGTGTTCCAGGCCAATGTGGCCACCCGATCACCCTCCGCGACGCCGAGGGCCGCCAGCGCGTGCGCCAGCTTGCCGATGCGCTTGTAGGAATCGGCGTAAGTATAGCGGTGGATCGGCCCTTCGAGGGAGCGCGACACAATTTCCGTGGAGCCGTGAAATTTGACAGCAAATTCGATCAGCGAATTGATCGTAAGCTGGGTGTTCATCATCTTGCCGAGCATGTTTGCTTCCTCCCTGAAAGCCATATGTTTTGACGGCTATATAAGCCGAACCTGGCCCGCTGACAATTGCTTAAGCGAACAAAAATGACACATTGGTAGCGGCGGCGTGATTGTACCGGATTGATCCGAACTTGCTAAAAATAGTGAATAAAAATATTTTGCACGTATAACCAATAGGGAGTGAGAACCATGAAAACCATAGCATTACTAGCAGTCTCCGCGATTGCGTTCACCGGCATTACCGCCGTGACCGCCAGCCCGGCCAATGCCGCCGGCGTCAAAGTCACGCCGCTCGGCAGCCACGAAGGCGAGTTTTGCGCCCGCGACCGGGCGATGATATTCGAAGACCCGGACGGCACCCGCATCATGGTCGATCCTGGCATGTCCGTCACCGGCGGCGATGATCCGAGGATCGGCAAGCTGGACGGCGTGCTGCTGACCAGCGTTCATGTGGATCATATTGGCGGCTTCGCCCTGGCCGCGCCGAATGGCGGCGCTTGCGGCAAACCGGCCATCAAAGTCAAAAAAATGCCCAGTTCCAACTTCGCCGAGATCGTCGTCAAAAAGGGCGCCGTCAGCCTGGCGGGCGGCGAGATGCGGTCTTTCCTGCGCGCCCAGGTCGGCGCCGCGGGCGGCAACGCCAAAAAGCAAGTCAACGTGCTGCGCTTCGGCGCCGAGGGTAAAATCGGCGGGGTGCGCGTCGCCATCGTGCCGGTGACCCATTCCAACGGTGCCAATCCCGGATTCTTGACCAAAGAGCTAGCCGCAACCCTGAAAAAGGACGGCTTGACCGCTTATGTGGGGCCCGACAACGGCTTTATCCTGACCTTTACCAACGGATTGGTGGTTTATTTGTCCGGTGACAGCGGCATCACCGCCGAGCAGGACGTTACCGTGCGCCGTTTTTACAAAGCCAAACTGGCCATCATCAATGGCGGTGACATGTTTACGTCGGGGCCAAAGGAAGCTGCCTTTTCCATCAACGAGCTGATCAAGCCCAATGCGGCCATTCCCCAGCATATGAACGAGCAAGCCACCAAGGGCGGCAAGCTGGTGGCCGGCACCAAGACCGCCAAGTTCGCCGCCATGGTCAAGGGCATTCCCGTTCATCTTCCCTTGAGCGGCCGAACCATGGAATTCGACGCCAACGCCAAATGCGTCAGCGGTTGCTAAATCCCGCACCATAAGCGATCCATAAAGCCCCCCTCTGATTTTGGAGGGGGGCTTTTTGTTTTGGGGAAACCCCGCCCATGATCCCATTCAAAGTCGGCCGCTCGGCGCCGGCCAACACGTTCCTGGCCATCTGGATGGCCGAGGCGGCGGGCTTTTATGGGGACCGGGGGCTGCAAATAGAAGTGGTGCCCATGGTCGGCGGGCGCGAGGCCGGGCCGTCACTGATGGGCGGGCATATCCAATTGATGCATATCGGCTTATCGTCACTGGTGCGCGCCAACGCCGCCGGCGCCGATCTGGTGGCCGTCGGCTCGCTCTCCAACGTGATCCGGGGCACCTTGTTCGGCGCGCCCGGCGTCACCGAATTGAAAGGCGGTGTTTTCGGCATCTCCAGCGCCGGCTCGGAAAGCGACGCGGCGGCGAGCCTGGCACTCGGGCGCCTCGGCCTTGCCCGCGCCGACGTGACGGTAAAGGAGGTCGGCATCGGGCGATTGGCCGCGCTGCTCTCGGGCGAGATTACGGCGGCCATGCTGGACGAGCCGCAGCGCAGCGAGGCTTTTAAGGCGGGGCTCCCAACCATCATCGATTTTTTACCTGAGCGGGTGCCCTGGCTCTATACCAGCCTCGCGGTCACGGGCGCCTATTTGCGGGAGAACAGGGAGACGGTGCGGAATTTCCTCGCCGCCACCATGGACGGCAACCGCCTCGCCGCCGCCGATGAAGCGCGCGGCAAGGCGGTATTGGCGGAAGCGCTGGCGCTTGAGGATCCTGAAACCATCGACATCTGCTACGCCAATTTCAGAGATTTCACGCCCGAATATGCCGAGATCGATATCGCCGGCGCCGAAAACATTATTGCCACGGTCGCGCCGGGCTCAGGGGCGGTGCCCGCAGATTACATCGACACATCACTGATCGACGAATTGCGGCGCGGCTAGCGGCCATATAGGTCCTTGGCGGCCTTCTCGCTCACATAGCCTTCTTCCAGATCGCGGGCCAAACGCTCGGGCGCCCGCAGCATGGGATCGCCGAAGCCGCCGCCGCCGGCGCTTTGCAAATAAAACACATCGCCCGCCTGCAAATCGAAGCGGCCCGCCGCCGGCGTTTCCTCTTCGTGCCGAGTGCCGGCGCGGATCACGAATTTGGAGGCGCCGCCATCCTTGCCGCCCTCGGCGCCGGGCGGCGGGAACTTGCGCCGGTCATAGCGGCGCACCACGGTGCAATCCTGGGTCACTTCGTAGCGCCGCCGGAACGAAACGCCGCCCCGAAATTCACCGGCGCCGCCGGAATCGGTGACCATGTCGAACTCGGTGATGCGGCACGGATATTCGCTTTCGATGATTTCAATGGAGGTGACGTGCAGGTTCGACAAATGCGTCGCCGTGGCGTTGCAGCCGTCATTGCCCGCCGCGCCGCCATAGGCCGAGCCGAGAATCTCGTACTGCAGGGAGTTGTGACCGGGCCTGCCGCCCTGGTGCCAGTTGATGGACAGCGAGCCCGACGAGCCCGACCCGGCGATGGCCCGCAGCGGATTGAAATGAGCTAGCGCCGTCAGGATCACGTCGGTCAGGCGCAGATTGGCTTTCTGGTAGGACGACACCGGCGCCGGGGCCTCGGCATTGGTGATCGTGCGCGGCGCGTATTTGAACGTCACCACGTCGCGCATACCGTCGTTGAACTGCATCTCCGGGCCGAGGCAGCCGATCAGGGAATAGAACACGCACGCCTCGACCATGGACGGGCGCAAGTTGATCGGCCCGCGCGCCTGTTCTTGGCTATCGGAAAAGTCGAAGGTGATGTCGGCGCCCTTCTTGGTGATGGTGACGGCGAAATAGATCGGCGTGTCCAAATCAATGCCGTCGTCATCCATATAGCCGTCGGCGCTGGCCTCGCCGTCGGGCAGCGCGGTGATGGCGGCGCGCAACTCATCGGCGGCCGCGCCAAGGATAGCAGCGAAGGCGTCCATCACCGTCTCGGTGCCGAAGCGGGCGCAATGTTCGATCATGCGCGCCGCCCCCATTTCGGTGGCGGCGATCTGGGCGCGCACGTCGCCGCGCACCAGGTCTGGCTGGCGGCTATTGGACAGGATAATGCGTTCGATATCGATATCGTAATTTCCGGCGTGGCTGATCTTAACCGGCGGCAGCAACAACCCTTCGTGATAAATCTCGGTGGAATTGGCCGATGTGGAGCCGGGATTGGTGCCGCCGATATCCGCTTTGTGGGCGCAAGAGCCGGAGAAACCCATCAGCACGCCGCCCGCATATATGGGCGCAATAAAAGCCATGTCGGAGACATGCGGCACGCCGGCTTCATAAGGGTGGTTGGAGACGATCACGTCGCCCTCGACCAGCCCGTCCAAGCCATGAATTTCAATCGTGCGGTCGACGAAATATTTGTAGAACGGCGCGTGGAAAAACATCGGCGGCGGCACAATGAGGCGCCCGGTCAGGTCCAATATGACGCAGGAGAAATCCCGGCTTTCGCGGATGATGGTGGAATAGCCGGACCGGTAGAAGTGGTAGTGCATCTCGTCCACCAGGCTGGCGACCTTGTTCTTGAGGATCTGCACGGTGATCGGATCGAGGGCCATCTCAGTGTTCCTGTTCCAAAATCATATTCAAATAGCCATCGATACGCGCTTGCCAGCCGCTTGGCACGACGATGGTGGCATCCAACTGCTCGGCAATGGCCGGACCTTCGAAGGTCGCCCCCGCCGGCAAATCGGCGCGCGCGAAAATGGCCGCATCGATGGGCGCACCGGACGTGAACCAGACCTGGCGGCTGCCTTTCGATGCGGCGTCCGGCGCCGGCGCCTCGGCAAAATCCTGCGCCATGGCGGGCTCGTACTTGGGCACTTCGATACGCGCCCGCACCCGGTACGAGACCAGTTCCACCGGCTTTTCCCGGGCGGCGTGGCCGTGCATGCGGGCGTGGATGTCATCGAAGCGTTGGCGGAGCGCGATGAGCGCGGCGGCGTCGATGGCGCCCTCCAAAACCGGCACGCGTAGCTCGTACCCCTGGCCCGTATAACGCATATCAAACTCGCGGGTGAAGCCGGCGGCCGCCGGATCCATGCCTTCGTTTTGCAACTCCTGGCGACCGCGATCCTCCAGCTCCTGGAAAATGCTTTCCGCATGTTCGGGGGCCACTTGATCGAGGGGGCGTAATTCGGAGCGGATATAGTCGTGCACCACGTCGGTGCAAAGCAGCCCCAGGGCCGAAAATGCGCCCGGGCTGGGCGGCACCAAGATGCGGCGCATGGTCAGTTCCTCGGCGACGGCGGCGGCGTGCACGGCGCCGGCGCCGCCGAACGGCAGCAACGTGAATTCCTGTGGATCGACGCCGCGCTTGGCGCCGAATACGCGCACCTCGTCGGCCATGCGCATATCGACAATGCGGCGGATGCCGGCGGCGGCCTCCAGCCCCGATAGCCCCAGGGGTTCGCCGACCTTGGCGAGGGCCTTTAAAGATGCCTCCGCATCGAGGGTTTGGGCGCCACCCAGAAAATAATCGGGATTGAGGAAACCGCAGGCGATGTCCGCATCGGTCACCGTCGCATCTTCGCCGCCTTGGCCATAGCAGACCGGACCGGGATCGGCGCCGGCGCTTTTCGGGCCCACCGCCAGCAGACCGCCGCCATCGATCCAGGCGATGGAGCCGCCGCCCGCCGAGATAGTGGTCAAATCCAGCGCCGGCACATCCAAGCGCCGGCGCGCCACCTCGCCCTCGGTCACTTCGAGGGGTGCGCCGCCTTCGATGAAAGCGATATCGCAAGACGTGCCGCCCATATCCAGGGT
This sequence comes from Alphaproteobacteria bacterium, assembly GCA_963582805.1. Lineage (GTDB taxonomy): Bacteria > Pseudomonadota > Alphaproteobacteria > Rhodospirillales > UBA2165. Next base: position 5,908 of record CAUZTZ010000075.1, on the reverse strand, counting down.
CACGAGCCCGGTCTTGGCATCCTCGGCGGCCAGATACGCGGCTGCCTCGGCGCCGGCGGCCGGGCCGGAAAACAACGTATGCACCGTTTTTCCGCCGGCGATGGCCGCCTGGAACGGCATGACGCCGCCGTTGGATTGCATCAAAAAGCGCTGCTTGGTCTGCACGCCCGCCGTATCCAGCCCGGCGGCGAGGTCGCTGATATAATGCACCAGCACCGGTTCCAGATAGGCGTTCAGAAGCGTCGTCGACATGCGCGGCCATTCGCGGATGCGCGGCAACACGTCCGACGACAACGACACATCGGCTTCGGGCCAGACTTCCAGGATCACGTCCCGGGCGCGCTGCTCGTGCCCCGCATTCATGTAGGAAAACAGAAAGACAATGGCGATGGAGGCGACGCCTTTTGCTTGCAGGGCAATGGCGGCGGCGCGCACCGCGTCCTCGTCCAGGGGCGTGATTTCAGCCCCTTCGTAATCCAGGCGGCCGCCGACTTCGAAGGTGGCGCTTTGCGGGGCCAGATGGGTTGGCCGCTGGAAGTAGTAATCGAACGGATTGCCGTCCCGGGCCTGGCTCTGGATTTCCTGAATCGCCCGGTAGCCCTGATTAATCAGCATGCCCACCTTGGCGCCGCGCATCTCCAGAAGCGCGTTGGTGGTGATGGTGGTGCCGTGGGCGAAATATTCGATGGTCTCCGGGCGCCGCCCCCGCGCGACGAACCGGGCGACGCCATCGAGCACACCGAGCGCCGGGTTGGCGGGCGTCGAGGCGACCTTCTCGATTTCGATGGAGCCGTCGGATATGTCGAGCAGCACCAGATCCGTATGGGTGCCGCCCACATCGACGCCGAGACGATAGGGTCCGGTCATGTAGCGGCCTTAGGTACGGATCGATTGGCATCGGCAAACGAGGCCATGGCCATGGTGCCGCCGTCCACGAACAGATTGGCGCCGGCAACGAACGAGGCGTCTTCCGAAGCCATGAACAATACCGCTTTCGCCTGTTCCTCCGGTGCGCCGGCGCGGCCCACCAGATTGCTCACCTGGCGGGATGGATCGAAATCTTGCTTGCCCACCGGCGAGCCGGTCATGTTGGGCGACACCTGATTGACGATGATGCCGTGCGGGGCAAGCTGTACCGCCAATGACTGGGTCAGGGTGTTCAACCCGCCCTTGGCGGCGCCGTATGCGATGGCTTGCGGGCGCCCGGCGAAGCCTGACGTGGAGCCGATATTGACAATGCGCCCACTCCGCTCGTTATCGACCATCCACTTGGCCACCTGCTTGGTGACGTAAAACGGCGATGATAACGTCACATCGATGGTGCGCCGCCATTCGTCTTCGGAGAGCGCAAAAATGTCTTTCCTGTCGGTGATCGCCACATTGTTGACCAGGATGTCGATACCGCCAAAGGCATCCACCGTGGCGGCAACCATGTTCGTGATATCGGACGTGTCGGAAACATCGCAGGTGATCGGTGTCGCCGTGCCGCCGGCGGCCTTGATCTTTTCGGCAACGGCACTGGCACGGCCCGCATCCATATCGACCACCGCGACGGATGCGCCTTCGGCGGCAAACAGTGTGGCGATGGCTTCGCCGATATTGCGCCCCGCCCCGGTTATGATCGCCGCCTTGCCCGCCAGTTTGCCGTCATCCGATGCCATGATCCCTGCCCCGTTTATTGCCTGAACCAGTGGTCCGACAAATTCGCGGGAAAATCAAGATTTCCGGTAAATCAGCGATAGGTTGTTGGATGGCATGGTCACGCGGCGCTCGAATTCGAGCCCGTGGCTCCTGGCCAGCGCCGTCACATCATCCACATCGCGTATCCCGAGTTCGGGATCGCGGGACTTTAAGCTGGCATCGAAATCGGCGTTGCCGGGAGAGGTGTGAACGCCGCCCTCGGAAAAGGGCCCATAGAAATACAAGACGCCGCCTTCGCCAAGTATCCTGCCGGCGCCGGAAATCAGGCCGAGGCAAGAGGCCCAGGGCGATATGTGGATCATGTTGGACGATATCACAGCTGCCGCCTGATCGACGGGCCAATCGGACTGGCGGCAGTCCAAATCCAGGGGGTCACGGGCATTTGCAATACCGGCGTAATCGATCCAGGCGGCGATGCTGGTCCGCAAATCCGCATCCGGCTCCGTCGCCTGCCATTCCAGGTGGGAGAAATGGGCGGCGAAATGGGCGGTGTGCTGACCCGACCCGGCGCCAACCTCCAACACAAGCCCAGAGGCCGGCAGTATCTCTTTCAAGATTTCGAGAATTGGACCTTTGTTGCGTTCCGGCGAAGGGTGGATGTACCGGGCGCCATCGGATTCATATCCGCCGGCATGGGTGGGCGTTTTGGTCATGGTGGATGGTTTCCTGGTGATTGGTCCAGGCACTCTAAATTTTTGCGCACCCGATGTCATGCCATGCTATCGTTGCGCCGCCACCGCAATAATTGCTGGGGAGCGCCTCATGGCCCGCATCGCACCGAAACCGACCATGATCGAGACGCGTACGCGCATCGATCAAATTCCAACCAAGCAACTGACCGAGCGGCGGACCACCAACGATAATTTGTTCGGAACCAGCCATCTCGGCATTCCCGAAGTGATAGCCGATGACTGGCAATTGGAATTCACCGGGCTCATCGACAAACCGGCAACCCTTTCCTTCGGGCAATTGCGGGCGCTGGAAAAGATAGAGCTGGAAAGCGCCTATGTTTGCGCCGGTAACCCGGACAAGCCGGAGCTGGCCATGCGCCGCGCCGCCAACGTGGTCTGGGGCGGCGTGGCGCTGGCGCCGCTGCTGGCAGAGATGGGCGTGCAAAATGCGGCCAGCCATCTTTGGGCCTATGGGCTCGATTACGGCGCCTTTAAGGGCGAGACGGTGGATCATTACCTGAAAGACATTCCCTTGGGCCGGGTGGCGGGCGGCGATGTGTTGCTTGCCTACGAGCTGAACGGCGCGCCCTTAAGTGCAAAAAATGGCTTTCCGGCGCGCCTTGTGGTTCCAGGGTATTACGGCACCAACAGCGTCAAATGGCTGTGCCGGCTGCAACTGGCGAACGGGCGCCCGGATCATCATTTTACGGAGCTCTACTCAGACCCCGATTACGCCGCCGATCCGTCCGGCAAGGTGACCAAGCCGGTCTGGGACGTAAGCCCGGAATCCCTCATCATCGCGCCGGCGGCAAAAGACGAAATCCCCCTCGCACCAACCGAAATCTGGGGTTGGGCCTGGTCCAACTGCGCCGCCCAATCGGTGGAAGTGAGCGTCGACGGCGGTGCAACCTGGCAGGCGGCGGATTTGGAAAATCCCCAGGGCCGCGCCTGGCAGAAATTCATTTATCCGTGGACGCCGCCGAAACCCGGCACCTACGATCTCCGCTGCCGGACTACCGACATAAAAGGCGAGACTCAGCCCGAAGCGGACTGGCGCAATTCCATCTATTCAGCGGTGATAAGCGTTACCGAGTAGCCGCCCTACTCCGGGAATTCCACCTTGCGAACGGCTTCGGTGACGGCACCACATCTTGCGAAACCCGAGCAATCGCTGTGATATGCCGCGAGCGTCGCTTGGGGGAAGCGGGCTAGTAGCGCATCGCGTTCAAGTCGCGCATCGTCGTTCCGCTCAAGAAGTACATAGGTAGCAACTCGCGTCAGGTACATGCCCGGCCAAGTCAAGTTCGGATTGAACGCTCCGCCTTGACCGCCCATTCGAGGGAGGCCTCAAACTCGCCAAGATCAAAATAGGCACCGGCCATACCGGCCATGGCTTGGCCAGCATATTGATCACGTGGGCTCAGGCGCATAGCAGTTGATAAATGCCGAATGGCATCTTCTGAACGACCGGCCATTTCCAGGGAGCGTCCAAAGCTATAATGGGCGTAGGCCGAGCTTGGATTGAGCCCAATCGCATGTTCATTGGCTGCGAACACTGCATCGTAATTGCCGTCTATCTGTGCGACACTCAGCAGTGCCCGAGCCAAATTGGCGTGGGCGTTTGCGTCATCCCGGTCAAGCTCGACCGCTTTGCGGGCCATCTCTACTGCTTCGGCCCGCAATTCGGCCCGGTTTTCCGCATATTGTCCCATAGTTACGATAAATAGCACTTGCGCCAATCCAGAATAGGACGCAACCAGGTTTGGATCCAGTGCGATAGCCTGGCGGAATAGGCGTGCGGCTTCCAGCATATCGTCGCCGCTATGAATATAGTAGTGGTGCATACCACGTTGGCAGAGGTCCCATGCATCGAGGTTTTCACGCGGCTTCGCCCGGGCGCGCTTGATCTCGGCCTCGGTCAACTCCGGTTGGATCGCGCCGACTACAGTTTCGGTGATCTCATCCTGCAATGCAAATATGTCTTCGAGGTCCCGGTCGTAGCGTTCCGCCCAGATATGATTGCCCGACGCGCCCTCGATAAGCTGGGCGGATATGCGCACTTTGTTGCCGGCCTTGCGGACGCTGCCTTCGAGCACATAGCGAACGCCCAAATCCTTTGCCACGTCGCGGATATCCGGTGACTGGCCCTTATAGGAAAAGGTGGAGTTGCGCGCGGTGACGAAAATCCAGCGGAGGCGGCTGAGCGCCGTAATGATATCCTCGGTCATGCCGTCGGAGAAATAGTCCTGCTCCGGATCGCCCGAAATATTGTCGAACGGCAACACGGCGATGGAAGGCAATTCGGAAACCGGTGCCGCCGCCACCGGCTGCCCGGACGCCTGATCGGCAATCACCTTATAGGCGCGCACCGGCTGGACGATGTTTTTCACCTGCTGGTCGCCCATATCTTCCAGGCCCACATCCAGGCGCTGGCGTACCTGTTCGGCGACCATGCCGGAAATGCAGATGCCGCCGGCCTCGGCCAGGCTTTCCAGGCGCGCCGCGATATTGACGCCGTCGCCGTAAATCTCGCCGCCGTCGTCGATCACTTCGGCCATGTGGATGCCGATGCGGAACAAAAGCTGCTGGTCTTCGGGCACGTCCGCGTTTTCTTCGCGGAACCGGCGCTGAATATCCACCGCCATCTCGACGCAGGCAACGACGCTGCCGAACTCGGCCAGGATAGCATCGCCGGCATAATGATTGACGCGCCCGCCGCGCCCTTCGATGGCGCGGGTCAGGCTGGCAAGCCCGGCGCGCAGGGCGGCGTGGGTCGCGTCCTCGTCGGCGCCGGTGAGCCGCGAATAGCCGGCCACGTCGGCATAAAGGACCGCCGCCAGCTTGCGTTGTATGGCTTGCTCAGACATGTGCCTCCCCCGAAGCGGGTTTGCTGGCGCTTATATTAGTGAAAGTTGTCGGCTTCGCAATGCTGCGGCGTACGACACGAAAAGGGTCCAGCATTGCTGCCAGGCCCTATAGCGAAAATCTTGTTCGGCGTCCCGGCGGATGGCCAACCATGCCATCCCCATCCGCCTACTCCCGTTGCTAGCGCTTCGAGAACTGGAAGCTTCGCCTGGCCTTGGCGCGGCCGTATTTTTTGCGCTCGACGACGCGGCTGTCGCGGGTCAGGAAGCCGCCCTTCTTGAGCGCCGGGCGCAAACCCGGCTCGTAATAGACCAAACACTTGGAAATGCCGTGGCGCACGGCGCCGGCTTGGCCGGATAAACCGCCGCCCTTCACCGTGCAGGTGACGTCGAAGGATTCTGTACGCTCGGCGGCCTCGAACGGCTGGTTGATGATCATGCGCAAAACCGGGCGCGCGAAATAGGTTGTCCAGTCGCGGCCATTGACGTTGATCTTGCCGCTGCCGGGCTTGATCCAGACCCGGGCCACGGCGTCTTTGCGCTTGCCGGTGGCATAAGAGCGGCCCTGTTCGTCGATCACCGGCTCCACGATCAGGACCGGCGCCTCTTCTTCCGGCGGCGGCGGCGGAGCGGCTTCTTCGGGGGCTTCCGGGGCCGCTTCGGGCGCGGCTT
>CAUZTZ010000074.1:0-14129 GCA_963582805.1 Alphaproteobacteria bacterium | reverse complement strand
GGTCTGATCAGTTCCCATTGTTGATCTGATAACCAAAATAAACGCCTCATAATCTGAAACTCCCATTATTAAGTTCCAGACCATTGAATCAATTAATGGTTAATGAGTTCTGACCCTAGAACAACCCTTCGATCTGGCCGGTATCGTTGACGCTGATATTATTCGCCGCCGGAACTCTTGGCAGGCCGGGCATGGTCATGATATCGCCGCAAATCGCCACCAGGAACCCGGCGCCGGCTGACAGCCGCACCTCGCGGATGTGTACTTCATGGCCATCCGGCGCGCCCAGCAGTTTCGGATCGGCCGACAGGCTGAGCGGCGTCTTTGCCATGCAGATGGGAAGATCGCCATAGCCGGCATCCTGATAGGCTTTGATCTGGAGATGCACCCGGTCGACGGCGGTAACGTCCGCAGCCCGGTAGATGCGCTTGGCAATGGTCTCGATCTTGTCCCAAAGGGGCAGATCATCCTCGTAAAGGAATTTGAATGAACCTGTCTGGTTTTCGATATTGTCGACGACGCGGGCGGCCAGGGCTTCGGTGCCGGCGCCGCCATCGGCCCAATGAGTGCATTCGACGGCATCGATGCCGTTCTCGTTGGCGGTTTTCAAAACCAGCGCGATCTCGGCGTCGGTATCGCCGGAAAAGCGGTTGAGCGCCACGGTCACCGGAATGCCGAACTGCTGCAGGTTCTCGATATGGCGGGTCAGATTGGCAAGACCGTCGGCGAGCGCGCCCAAATCCTCGGCGCCGAGCTGGTCGCGGGCGACGCCGCCGTGCATTTTCAGGGCCCGGATCGTGGCCACCAGGACCACCGCATCGGGCGTCAATCCGGCTTTGCGGCATTTAATGTCAAAAAACTTTTCGGCGCCCAAGTCAGACCCGAAGCCGGCCTCGGTAATCGTGTAGTCCGCCGTTTTCATGCCGGCGCGGGTGGCGATTAGCGAATTGCAGCCATGCGCGATATTGGCGAACGGTCCGCCATGGACAAAGGCCGGGTTGCCTTCCAAGGTCTGCACCAGGTTCGGCATCAGCGCATCTTTCAAGAGTGCCGTCATCGAGCCGGACGCCTCAAGCTGGCGCGCCGTTACCGGTTCGCGCTCGCGTGTCTCGCCGACCTGAATTTTGCCAAGGCGATCACCCAAATCGGCAAGATCGCGCGCCAGGCAGAAAATGGCCATAACCTCGGAAGCGACGGTGATATCGAAATGATCCTCGCGCGGAAAGCCGTTGGCGACGCCGCCGAGAGAGCCGGTGATGGTGCGCAAGGCGCGGTCGTTCAGATCGACAACCCGGCGCCAACTGATGCGGCGCGAATCGATACCCAGCGCATTGCCCCAATAAATATGGTTGTCGAGCATCGCCGACAAAAGATTGTGGGCCGAACCGATGGCGTGAAAATCGCCGGTGAAGTGGAGGTTGATATCCTCCATCGGTATGACCTGGGCGTAACCGCCGCCGGCGGCGCCGCCCTTCATCCCAAAGCACGGCCCAAGGCTGGGCTCGCGGAGGCAGATCGCGGTTTTCTTGCCCATGCGATTGAGCGCATCGCCGAGACCGACGGTGGTGGTGGTTTTGCCTTCGCCGGCGGGCGTCGGCGTCATGCCGGTTACCAGGACCAGTTTGCCGTTGGGCCGGTCATTCAAAGACGCCAAATATTCGAGATCGACTTTCGCCTTGGCGCGCCCGTACGGAAGCACGGCCCGAGGGTCAAGCCCCAATTTGTCGGCGATTTCTTGAATGGGCGCCGGCGTCGCGTCGCGGGCAATTTCCAGATCGCTTGGTACCGATTGTGCGTTCATATTTTTTGTAACTCCTTATTCGGCGGCCATTTACGCCATGGGCGGGGGCACGTGCAATACATTTTCCCATTTATTTGAACAAAATTTAGTTGGGATAAATCCCAATAAATTACAAATTACCATTTGGAATTTGGGGTCAAGCGGGATCGGGTATCCGGTCCCACCGCGCTTTGTCCCATGGCACATGCGGCGTTGCCCGGCGCCGCCGTTTAGCCCAATAAATTTCTATTCGGCGGCCTTAAGCCGGCCGGTCGGATCCTTGGAGCCTTGCATTTGCTGGTCATAGACATCGCGCCACTTGGCCGCCTTGGGGGCGACGAAATCACCGCCCCGGGCCCCCAAAAAGACATCGGGGTTCGCGGCACCCGGCGGCGGCGCGCCGGTCTTGGCGAAATCGCGGGCCGCAACCACCAGGCGGCGGCGGGTCTGGGTGATCATCTCATCGCTGGGGGAAAGATGCTCGTGGCCGTGATCGGTAATCGCGCCCATGCTTTCGGTGATCGCCTGATCCTGCAGATGGATACCGGTGATGCCCGTATAGCTTCCGCTTTGCTGCTGGGCGCGGTCCAATTGATAGTCGTTGCCGGCGTTGGCCTTGGTGCGGAACCGTCCCAGCCAATCGGTTGTGTTGGGCAGCTTATCCATGCCGATGCTCATACCCGGCAGGGGAACGCCGGCCTTGTCGGTGCGCAGGCCCGGCTTGTTGTTCATCCACGATATATGGACAAATATGGTGTGGGTGTCATCCATCGGCACCCAGGCGCGGGCGATGATGTGATCGGCAAAGTCGCCGTCCGGCGGCATGGTCCAGAACGGGAAGAAAAACTGGGCAAAGCGCCAATAGGTCTGATCGGGCCCCGCCGGGCGGTGCGCGCCATACATGGTCCCCCAGTCGGTATCGGCGACGTGAAATTCGGGCTGGCGGTGGGCAATGTTGTAATGGGCGATCTCGTCCCGGGAAATGTCTTCAAGATTGACGCCGCCGGCATGCAGAAAACTGAAATGGGAGGTGTCGATATCGCCTTCCAGCGCTTGCAGATAGTTGCATTCGCGCTGCACGAACATGATGCGCACGTCTGTTTCCGCCAATAGGTTCGGCTCGATATCGGGCAAAGCCGGGACGTTGTCTTGGTCGCCCATGAACACCCAGACCAGCCCGTTTCGCTCGGTCGTCTTGTAGGCCTTGGCTTTGATTTTTTTCTTGAAGTCTTGATGCGGGGGCACGTTGGCCTGGTCCAGACAATTGCCGTCCACGTCGAACTTCCAGCCGTGATAGACGCAGCGGATGCCGTTTTCTTCGTTGCGCCCGAAAAATAACGACGCGCAGCGGTGCGGGCAGCGATGATCCATGATGCCGACGCGGCCCGACGAATCGCGAAAGGCAATCAATTGCTCGCCCAGCAGCTTGATCCGCACCGGATCGCCATCGGCAATGATTTCCGATGACGCGGCTGCCGGTATCCAATATTGGCGCATCAGATCGCCCATTGCCGTGCCCGGTCCGGTCCGTGTCAGGATTTGGGATTCTGCCTGGGTGGTCATGCTACCTCCGCTCAGTTCGGGAATGGCTTACTGTTTGACCCGCCGTTTTATTTGCGGCGAGTTGGCCGCATACCGATGCGCCCGGAAAACCCAATTTTGCTCATGGCCGTAAAGCGGGCTCGGACCCACGTAGGGATTGTTGTATTCCCACACGGTTTCGCCTGCGGGCGTGACTTCGAATAAACGTCCGTAGGCGCCCTCGCAGATAAATGTGTTGCCGTTGGGAAGCCGCTCGGCGCCGCTGATAAAGCCGCTCCAAAAATTCATAACCTGAGGATCGCGATATTCCCACACGGTCTTGCGGGTGCGGGTGTTGATTTCGAGGACCCGGGAAAACGGATGATCCATCGACGTCAATTGGCCGTTGGCAAACAGCATCAGATTCTTATTGGGAAGAATGTGCGGATCGTGCTGGCCGCCCCAGCTATCGTCGCGCATTTCCCATTTCACCTTTTTCGTCTTCCGGTCGACGATGGCGACCGTGTTGATGACCCGAAATCCGATCAAATAGTCGCCATTGGCGAGCGGCACCAGGGTGTTGGCGTGGCCAAATTCATTGCGCGGATATTGCGGCGTGATTGGATATTTCTCCACCGCCATATGTTCCCAGCAGCGCCATTCCCAAACGACTTCGCCGCCTTGGTTCACTTCGCGGATCACGTCGCCGTAGATGCGCCCGTCCGGAGCGGCCGTGCCTGGAAGTCCGCCCTTGACCCGCTTTTGAATTTTTTTCGGTATCGCGGCCCATGCGATATAAGCGGTGTTGCCATTGGCCAGGCGGCGGGCATCGTGGTGGTGCGTATTGTCCACATGATCCCATACCACATTGCTGTCCCAATCATATTCCCGGATCCGTCCGCCGCGCGCCATGGCGATCGGGGAGTCTTCGGGCCCCCGCTCGCCGATGAACAAATTGCCGTTTTCCAGCAGCAGGGCGTGATTGATGGCGCCTTCGTTTATTTCCCAGCGGTGCACCGTGTCGCCGGCCATGTTGATCAAAAAGGCGAATTTGGAGCGGGTCGGCGCGAAAACCGTGAAACCTTTGAAGGTTTTTGATTTTTTGTGGATGGAAACACCCGGTTGGGGGACATGAGGCATGGGGACTCCTAAACAACGTCTAAGATATTAATTGTGCATTCGATCCCGGTATACGAAGCCGGGCGCGCCGAAACAAGGCACCGCTGGCAGGCCGCCTTGCATCCGCCAAGTACGACCTCCGGCTGGCCGAGCGCTCCATGCCCAGCCGGGCTGGACATTTTGTGCGACATGCAACACGCCGAAATCACATGGACATCCTTGTCATTTATGGACATTTATGGACATCCAGGGACATTTTCCGGGGGTTTTCACCATACCGGATCACCATCAATTCTAGCGTTTCATACCGGTTTGTACCGGCCTCATGTGTCAGGCACGCGCACAAGGAGGCCCCGTCGCAACCGCACTATTTTCATGGTAATGAAGAAAACATAGTATAGAACAAAAATTGAACAAATGCAAGCAATTTCGGCACATGGGTCTCCGTTCCACGCCGATGATCAACCTGATCCCCGGCGGCTTTAATCCGATCCGGCAAAGGGGTATACTGAGCGGGCAGTGCGTTGACCGCCAATGGCGAGACCTCATGGGCGAAATTGAACCGGAACTACCGAAGCGAAGACCCAAGACGGCCATCGTCCTCTATATGCTGTCCACGTGGCTGTACATATTCTTCGTCGGCTTCCTGATCATGATTTTTCTTGAGGTCTGGAAAGGGATAGAGCTGCTCGCCTTCATCAACGATTATTGGTTCTCGTTTGGCGGCGTGCGCGAAGTTGTTGCAACGGCGATCATTTGCCTGGTGGCGGGACGAATCTTGGACGTTTATGCCAAGCGTCTTAATCCGCGCCTTAAAAATACCTGGCGCGGCTGGCACTACCCGGAATAAATCAGGGCACGGATTAATTTAGGCGTGGGCCGCCTGTTTATCGCTTTGGCCGAGCCCCTCCATGATGAAATCGATCTCCGCCAAGGCGCCGAATAGCGTCGCGTTTTGGGCGTCATCGAGGGCTACCAGCGGCGGGCGCACCACCGACCAGGCCGGATCGCCCGAGAAATGCGCAACCGCCGACTTGAGCGCCGGTATCATCGGCACCTTCATGAAGCGTTCGCGGACATCGTCCAAGGCGGCTTGCTTGGCGGCCGCGTCCGGGCTCTGCCAATTTTCGAACAGGTCCCGGATCGCCGCCGGATTGACGTTGGCGGTCGCCGAAATGCAGCCGGCGCCGCCATTTTGCATATTCGCCAGCAGGAACGATTCGGCGCCGACGAAAACCCGGAAATCATCCCAGCCCTGATCGAGCATGGATTTGGTATTGGACCAATCGCCGCCGCTGTCTTTAACGCCGACCACGGTTTCCGGATAGGCCTTTATCAGCCGCTCGATAAGCCCGACCGACAACGGCACCTGCGACATCGGCGGTATGTGATAAAGATAAATCCGCAAATTCTCGTCGCCAATGCGTTCGATCACTTCCGCGAAGGCGGCAAACAAGCCGTCGTCGCTGACGCCCTTGTAAAAGAATGGCGGCAGCATCAACACGCCGCCGCAGCCGGCCTTCACCGCATGGTCGGTCAAGCGCACGGTATCGGTAATGGCGCAAGTACCGGTTCCCGGCATCATGCGATTTGCATCAATGCCGGCCTCTACCAATTTGTCGATCAAATCCAGTTTTTCGTCCGTGGACAGGGAATTGGCCTCGCTGTTGGTGCCGAACACCGCCAATCCCACATCTTGGCCCAACAGCCAGCGGCACTGGGCGATCAGGCTGTTCGCATCGGGCATCAGGTCATCGCCGAACGGTGTGATAACCGGTGTCAGGACGCCGGAAATTCTATCGGGTGCGCTCATCGGGGAACCTCCTGGTTGCTGGGCACAAAGGTCATTTGCCCGGCCGGGATCATTGCTTACGGGGTCGGCGGAATATTGTCTATGGCATGACCGCTCAAATGGCAATAAAACTAGGTTTGTAGGCGCGCCGGGATTTTGGCGCGCCATAATAAGGGGTCGCGATCATGTTGCATTGGATTGGCGCCGATGGCCGGTAAAAAGCTTGTCCGCGAGGTTGCCCCGCCGCTAATTGACGGTGATTTCTACGCCCATGCGCGGCATGACGTGCGCTCCCCATTGACCGCGATTCTCGGCTTTGCGGAATCCATGGACGAAGCCATTTTCGGGCCTTTGGGCCACGAAAAATATGCCGAATATGTGGCCGCCATTCACCAGTCCGGCCAGGGTCTGGAACATATCCTCACCGCCATAATGGCGATCCTTTCGCTCGATGCCGACGCCATAACCCTTAGCGATGATGCGCTACCGGCCGAACAGATATTGCAGGAACTGGAACAAAATTGGTCCGACCGGGCATCGGACTGGGGCGTGGCATTGCGCTTTAAACCGGACGCGGATCTGCCGGTCTTGACCGCCGACAGGCGCCGCTTGGCGCAGGCGCTGGATTGTATCTTGGAAAATGCGTTGAACTACACGGTTGCCGGCGGGCGGGTGACGGTTTCTGGGGTTGAAAATGCCGGCGGCGGACTGGTATTTGCGGTCGAAGATACCGGTCCCGGCATGACCGAAGCGGACCTGGATGTTGCGCTTGCCCCCTTCGGCCGCATCCCCGAATCTCCGGCCCATAGCCGGCTGGGGGCCGGGCTCGGAATCAATCTCGCGGCGGGCATCATGGCGTTGCATCAGGGGGCGTTGTCGATCACCTGCACACCGGGCCAGGGCACAAAAGCCGAACTCACGCTGCCCAAGGCGCGTCTGAATTTGTAAGAATCGTTTGCCAGCCATACCTGAGTTGTATACTTAAGGCGCCGGTTTTCAACGGTGCCGCCCTGGCGCCGGCAAATTTAACAAGAAACCGTAACATAGAAATTTAAAGAAAGAGGAATTCGCTTTCATGGCCATCGAACGGACGTTGTCCATTATTAAACCAGATGCCACGCGCCGGAATTTGACCGGTCAGATCAATGCCAGGCTGGAGGATGCGGGCCTTGGCTTTGTTGCGCAAAAGCGCGTGCGCCTGACCCTCGAGCAGGCACAAGCCTTTTACGATGTGCATAAGGAGCGCGCATTTTTTGAGGATCTTTGTAATTTCATGATCACCGGCCCGGTTGTTGTCCAGGTTCTGGAAGGCGAAGACGCCATTGCCAAGAACCGCGAAGTGATGGGCGCCACCAACCCGGCCAATGCGGATGCCGGAACCATTCGCAAGGATTTCGCCGAAAGCATCGAAGCCAATTCGGTGCATGGCTCGGACGCGCCGGACACGGCGGCCCGGGAAATCGCCTTCTTCTTCTCCGATTTGGAACTCGTCGGCTAGAGCGCTTAACTAGGCGGGTTTATCACTGCCGCGATGGCCGCATGGGTGCCGTCGATGATCACCCTTGCGCCGTCAACGGTGGCGCGCCCCTCGGCAATCATGCGGAGCGCGAGGGGGTAAATTTTATGTTCTTCGGCCAACACCCGCTCGCCCAGGCTTGCCGGCGTGTCGCCGGCCAAGATAGGCACCGCCGCCTGCACGATGATCGGACCTTCATCCATGGCCGGGCGGACGAAATGGACGGTGCAACCGGCGAAGCGGACCCCGGCCTCGATGGCGCGTGCGTGCGTATCCAGACCCTTGAAAGCGGGCAGCAGCGACGGATGGATGTTAATAAGCCGGTCCTGCCATTTGTTCACGAAGCCATCGGTCAATAGACGCATAAAGCCCGCCAGACACAGGAACTCCACGTCGGCCTCAAGGAGCGCCGCATTGAGGGCGTCCTCAAAGGGGGCGCGCCCATCGAAATTTTTATGATCGATGACTTGGCTGGCAATGCCCGCCGCTTCGGCCCGCGCCAGGCCCGGCGCGCCGGCGACGTTGGACAGCACGGAAACCAATTCGGCGGGGAGCGAGCCGGCGTCCCTGGCATCGATCAGTGATTGCAGGTTGCTGCCGCGCCCCGATATCAAGACGCCGACGCGCATCATTCCCAAACCGCCGCCTGATCGTGGATGACCACCGTCGCTTGGCCCGGCGTCCGGGTGACCACCTCGCCAATGGGAATGACGTTTTCGCCGGCATCGGTGAGTAATTTGGCCACATCGGCGGCATGATCGGGCGCGGCGATAACCGCCATGCCGATGCCGCAGTTGAAGGTGCGCAGCATTTCCGCCTCTGCAACGCCGCCGGCGGATTTTATCCAGCGAAAGACCGGCGGTATGTCCCAGGCCTTGGCGTACAAATCGATGCCTAGGCCGTCCGGTAATATGCGCGGCAAATTCTGCACCAGCCCGCCGCCGGTTATGTGAGCGAGGGCTTTGACGTTGCCTTCCCTGATGGCGCCCAAGCAGCTTTTGACATAGATGCGCGTCGGCAAAAGAAGGGCATCGCCCAAGCTCTGTGTGCCATCAAATGGCGCCGCATCGCCGTAGCCGGCGCCCGCATGCTCGGCCACCCGGCGTACCAGGGAATAGCCGTTGGAATGAACGCCGTCCGAGGCGAGCCCGAGGACCACGTCCGAAGGGTCTATATCGGTGCGCGGCAACAAAGTGCCGCGTTCAGCGGCGCCGACGGCAAAGCCGGCCAGGTCGTAATCACCGGGTGCGTATATGCCCGGAAGCTCCGCGGTCTCGCCGCCGATCAACGCGCACCCGGCCAGGCGGCAGCCTTCGGCAATGCCGGCAACGATAGCGGTATCGGCATCCGCATCGAGCTTCGAGGTGGCAAAATAATCGAGGAAGAACAGCGGCTCGGCGCCTTGTACAATCAGATCGTTGACGCACATGGCGACCAGATCGATGCCGATGCTGTCGTGGCGCCCCACAGCGGCGGCGATTTTAAGTTTGGTGCCAACGCCATCGGTAGCGGCCACTAAGATGGGATCGGTGAAGTCCGCCGCGCTGGTATCGAACAGGCCGCCAAAGCCGCCGAGCCCCGAGACCACGCCGGTGCGCATGGTGGCGGCGGCCAATGGCTTGATATTATCGACAAAGCGTTCCCCGGCGTCGATGTCGACGCCGGCGCCGCGATAAGATAAGCCGTTGGTTTCCTTTTCGGAGGAGATGGCGGAAATCCTTTTACCGGTGTACCCGTGGTGCTAATTTAACGGACCCCGGAAGCCAAGACCAGAATTGATGCGATGCTGACCGAAATGATCCCACTGCCGATCCCAAGGCCGATCCCAAGGCCGATCCAACACCAAACCCGCGCCCGGATAATTGCCGGATGGGCGAGGGTTATGCGGGTTTGGGCGGCCTTGCCGGTCTTGTTGGCATTGGCCCTTATTGGCGGCCAGGCGGGCGCCCAATCGCCCAACGTGTTTACAATTTCCGGTGTCGCTGTCGACGAGGTGGCCGAATCGGCTGAAGTGGCGCGCAAAAAGGCTCTTGCCAACGGCGAGCGCAAAGCTTTTGAGCGGTTGTTCCGGCGCCTGACGGTGCGCGCCGATCACGTTCGCGCCGGCGATGCCGCGCCTGAGGATATTTCGGCCCTGGTCCAGGATATCCAGGTGGCCGATCAAAAAA
Organism: Alphaproteobacteria bacterium; assembly: GCA_963582805.1. Classification (GTDB taxonomy): domain Bacteria; phylum Pseudomonadota; class Alphaproteobacteria; order Rhodospirillales; family UBA2165. Next base: position 4,233 of record CAUZTZ010000074.1, on the reverse strand, counting down.
ATTCGCAAATTCGCTATTTGGCGAAATTGACCTTCCGCTTCAAACCCACCGCGGTGCGGGAATTTTTGCGGGATTTGGCGGTTGATTTCGCCGAAACGCGCTCCAAGCCGGTGCTGGTTCTGCCGGTCTATGAATCCGCCGGCGCGGTGGCCCTGTGGGACGATTCCAATGACTGGCGCGATGCCTTTGCGGCCGTCAATATTGCCGATGGCCTGGTGCCGATGCAGCTTCCGCGTGGAGATTTGAGCGATATCCGGGCGCTCGGCGGCGGTGAACTGGCGATCCGGGGAGACGCGCCCCGGCTGACATCGATTGCCAACAACTACAGCGTCTCGGCGGTGATCGTGGCCCATGCCCAATTGACGGCAACCCGGCGCGGCGTACCGGCGATTAAAATCAGCGCCAAAACCCATGGCTCGGCGGAGCGGTACCAGTCCATCAACACAAGCGTTCAAGCCGGCAAGGGCGAGACCGTCAAGGCTATGCTGGCGCGCGGCGCGGCCGAGGCGGTTGGGCTGATCGAAGATCAATGGAAGTTGGATAATCTGCTGCAGTTCGATTTAAGCGCGGTTTTGGCCACGGCTCTGCCGATCACCGGACTTTCCGATTGGGTCGAAGCGCAAAGCCGGTTAAAAAAGGTCGCCGTGATCGAGCGCGTGGATTTAATTCTTTTGTCACGCAATGAGGCGCGCATTAATTTGTTTTACCTGGGCGATCCGCATCAATTGAAGCTGGCTCTCGCCCAGGCCGATTTAAGTTTGGTGGAGGAAGAGGGCAGTTGGTCCCTGGCGCTGATTAAATAGGACCGTTTCTGCCATTCTTAAGTATAACCGGAGTACAAAATTGAAATACCAAACGTTGAAGCTGAATATTCCCAATCTCATCAGCCTTGGGCGTATCCTATCAATTCCGTGTACCGTGTGGCTGATATTGAATGGCTACCTGTTGGCGGCATTTTGGGTGTTCGTCGCCGCCGGGTTCAGTGACGCCCTCGACGGTTATATCGCAAAGCGGTTCAATCTGCGCTCCGAGATCGGCGCCTTTCTCGACCCGATCGCCGACAAGGCTTTGCTGATCAGCGTCTTTATCACTCTTGGCGCTGCCGGTTATATCGAGGTTTGGCTGGTCATATTGGTGGTCTTTCGCGATGGCCTGATTGTCGCCGGCGCCTCGGTCTACCAGATATTATACCAAAACCTGACCATGCACCCGCTGACCATCTCGAAAGTCAATACGACCTTCCAGTTTCTTATGGTCATGCTCGTGATGGGGGCGGCGGGATTCTCTATTGAGGCTGAATTGGCAATTCAAATCGCTGGCATGGCGGTTGCCATCACTTCGATCTGGTCGGGCACGACCTATGTGATTATCTGGAGCCGCCGGGCGGCGGCGATGGAGCCCGGCGAGTGAGCCGCGAGCGGCAGTTCTGGATTTGGACGGCGGTTCTGGCCGCCGCAATTGCGCTGTTGGTAATGGCCGGCAGCGTCCTGTTCCGGTTTTGCGGTCGCCTATTTCCTCGATCCGGTGGTCGATTGGATCGAAAATAAAGGCGCCTCCAGACTGGCCGCGACACTGGCGGTCTGCATCCTGTTTTTTGCGGTGATGATTGCGCTGGTCATCGTTATTGCGCCGCTGCTGCAGAGCCAAATCGTCGGGTTGTTCGCAAAAGTCCCGGCGATAATCGATACCGTAACCGCGTGGCTGGAACCGGCCAAGGCGGCGCTCCAGGAAAAATTCCCCGGCCAGCCATTGAACGAAATCGGCGCTACCTCCAAAACCTTTGGCGCCGCGGCGGCGTCCTGGCTGATCCGGGTATTGGGTGGCATTTGGCAGGGTGGATTGGCCTTGTTCAACGCGATTTCCCTGCTGGTGATCACGCCGGTGGTCAGTTTCTATCTGTTAAGAGATTGGGACGGTATCGTCACCCGGATCGATAGCTGGCTGCCGAGGGGCTCGGCGCCGGACTTGCGCGCCATCTTTGCCGATATCGACAGTGTCATCGCCGGTTTTGTGCGCGGCCAGATGATCGTCGGGCTGTTCCTCGCGGTCATCTACGGCGTTGGCCTGACGCTGGTCGGCCTCGATTTTGGTCTGCTGATCGGTATCGCCGCCGGCTTGATGTCGTTTGTTCCCTATTTCGGCATGCTGATCGGCTTGGCCGTTGCGGTTGCGATCGCCGTGGTTCAGTTTGGCGATTGGCAGCCGGTGCTTTTGGTTTTGGCGGTATTCGCGGTCGGGCAATTATTGGAATCCCTATTCCTTACGCCAAAATTTGTCGGCGATAAGGTTCGTCTGCATGCGGTATGGGTCATATTCGCGCTCATGGTCGGCGGCGCCTTGTTCGGCTTTACCGGAATTCTGCTGGCCATTCCGGTGGCGGCTACCATCGGCGTCGTGGTCCGCTTCGTGATCGATCAATATCTGGACAGCGCGCTCTACAATGATGCCGGCGGCCCGGCTGGCGGCGGCGGCGAAGATCGCGGCGATCCTTCGTGAGCGCACCGGACCAGTTCACCTTTTCCTTTGACCATCGCCCGGCCCTGTCGGGAGAAGATTTTCTGGTGTCGGACTGCAACCGGGATGCGGTTGCCTGGCTCGACCGATGGCCTGACTGGCCGGCGCCGGCGTTGATCATTTACGGCGCCGCCGGATGCGGCAAATCCCATCTGGTGCAGGTGTTTTCAAGCCGCAGCGGTGCCCGCTCGTTGAACGGCGCCAAAAACGAGGAGGCGGCGTTGGCGCGCATCGATACCGCCGCCGCGGCCTACACCGCCGACGACGCCGATACGGAATTTGCCGAGGAAACGCTGCTGCATATCTATAATGCGGTTGCGGCGGCGGGCGGGCAATTATTGCTGATGTCCTCGAAGGCGCCCAAAATCTGGAACCCGGATTTACGGGATTTGTCCTCGCGTTTGCTCGGCGCGCCCGCATGTGCAATTGGCCAGCCCGACGACACGGTCATAAAGGGCGTGCTGGTCAAACTGTTTTCGGACCGGCAATTGTCCATCGACGCAACGGTGATCGATTTTATGGTGCCGCGGATCGAGCGGTCCCTGGGCGCGGCGCGCGATTTGGTTGATCGCATCGACCGGGCTGCCCTGGCGCGCCGCCGGGAAATCACCTTGCCCTTCGTGCGCGGTATTCTCGCCGAACTGTAGGCCGGGGATTAGGGTTCCCAGTTTCGTTTGGCCACGTCCGGATCGATCCTGACCGCCGCGCCATCCCATACCGCGATCAGCCGGTTGCGGAATTTTTGAACGTAATCGGGCGCCCGGTTCTTTTTGATGCGGTCGTGGTAGGAAACAATCTTGGCGTTCGGATTGTCTTTCAAAAATTGCATAATCTCGCCGTCACCGGTTTCGACCAGCGGTTTTCTCAGGCGGCCCAGAAAATTAAACTGGCCGTGATACTTGCCGTAATTGGCGATGACGTAGCCCTTTGCTTGGGCTGCGGACAGGCGTTTGGCCAGCGGCCCCAGATCGTACGCCTGGTTGAGCCTCGGCTGGGCAATTCCCTGTAATGCGATCAGCAGAATGGCGCTAAGCCCGCTGATGGCCAGGATACGGGCCTGGGCGGCGGCGGGCGGCACGATCATCAGCAATGCGGCGGCGGCCAGCAGCGGCAGCGCCCACAAGACCGGTACCGTGGCGGTAAGCGCCTGCAATTCCAGCCTGGCGCCGATTTGCGGCGCCGCCAAAACCAAAAGGCCAAGCAGCCCGGCGATCGCCGCCGCCGGCGCCATGTCCAACCGGCGCCCGATCAAGTCGGCGGCGGTCAGCCGGGCGATCAGAACAGCCCCGGCAATGGCAATGGCCGGAAACACCGGCAACAAATAATGCGGCCGTTTGCCGCTGATGAAGGACAACAGAACAAAGGCAGCCAGGATCCATACGGCGGCCAGGCGCAAACCGGCGTCGGGCTGGCCGCTGCCGCCGGTGCGAAACCTGCTGCGCGCCGCCCGCCAGACAGCCTGCAAAAGGCTCGGCCAGATAATCCACGGCAGCAGCAATCCCGGCAGGATCGCCAGATACCACCAGACGGGCTGTTGGTGGGCAAAGGAGCTGACCAGCCTGCCTGCGGATTGGCCCCAGAATATGGCGTTGCGATATTCCTCGCCGCCGGTAATTCCCGCCGGCAATGCCCATCCGAGGGCGATAGCGGCGCCCAGAATAAAGCCGAGGGCGGCGCCCAGATACCAATTGCCAAGGCGCAGCTTGGGCCCGCCAACCG
>CAUZTZ010000073.1:0-14175 GCA_963582805.1 Alphaproteobacteria bacterium | reverse complement strand
GTGTCGCGCTTCAGCACTAGAATATGCTGCTTCTCATCGGTGGGACTGGTTGCCTTACCGTTATATTCGATTATCTACAGTTTCTCGCGGGTTACTTCACCGTCAATCGCGCGATAAATAACACAGAAAATAATTACGAATATGACAGAAAATGGCCAGCGTATAAATTACGAATTTGGAGTTTCTATATTAAACAGTGCACGACAATTATCGGTGCAGCGACTTTGTTGTATCTGATCGTTATTTCAACAAAAGGCACCTAACGAATTCATGGGTCATTTCCCAAATTGTAAAATCGATGGCAGATTCCTGATGTAACATTTCTCAACGCCTCACCGTCTCTTGTGGTGATACCCCATCAACGGCGGCTGGTGAGTGAACCATAATGGCGCCCGGTCGACCGTTCATACTCTGCCGAAGCTGCCGCCCGGCTGGCCGTCCCAGCCATCCCCAGCCGGGCTAGAATTTCACCGAACCGTTCATTTTGCCCAGGCCAGATATTCGTCCCGTATTTCCGCCACCCGGGGTTTGATGGCCGCGCCTGAGGTTTGCATTTCCCCGACCTCGGCATCGCTGAGCGGCGCGATGATCTCGGCCTGGTAGCTGGGCCGCTCCTTGACACGGCGCCACCAGCCGTTGAAGGCGGGCCGCTCGGAGGTCCAAATATCCAGCAGTGTCAGATATTCGAGGCGGGCGACGAACGGCGCCAGGTTTATTTCGGCGAGGCTGAACATGCCGCCGGCCAGCCAGTGGTTGCCGCCGGCGAGGGCTTCCTCGATCCCCTTGAAGGCAATCTCGTAAGCCGCCACGGCGCGGGCAACGTACGGGGAATCGACGCCATGCTCGAACACCGATTTGTGCCGGTCGCGGCGCGTCGGATCGCCCACATTCTTGTAGCGGCGCTCGCGCTCTTCTTCCGGCATGGCCTGCATGCGGTGCCGGAACATGGCGGAAAAGGAAAAAACCGTGGCCCCTTCGAACAAGCCCTCGTCGATGGCCTTCGACCAGAGCCGCGCCTGCACCCGCTCTGCGGCGCTGTCCGGCACCAACGGCGGCTCCGGAAACACCTCGTTCAAATATTCGCATATGAGTGTCGATTCTCGGATCGCTGCGCCGTCATGGATCAGGGCCGGCACATAGCCTTTGGGGTTAAGCTTCAAATATTCGGGATCATACTGTTCCGACGTGAACAGGTTGACCTCATGGCCCTTCCATTCGAGCCCCTTTTCGAACAACGTCATACGGACCTTTTGGGAACATACGGAATTGGTGAAGTGATACAGATCGAGCATATTATTTGTCCGGTACCGCTCTGGTCTCTATTCGCGTGGCGGGCAAGGGGCGGCGCAGGGCGGCGGGCGCGATGCCGGCTTTGAGCGCCGCCATAACGCCGGCGGCTTCCCAGTAATTCTCCACCCGGTGCAACTGACCCGGTGCCCAGGGCAGAAGCGCAAGATCGTTCTGCATCAGATTTTCGTTCTCGGCCACGGCGATGACCGGAATGCCCTGCTCCAGCGCCGCCAAGGTCGGCAGGCCGACGCAATTGTCCGGAATGATCAGGCAGGAGACGTCGGCCGCCGTGATCAAGCCGGGCGTGCCCATGGCATCGGTGCCGGTAATGATGCGCGGGCTCCGCTGCAGGCCCTTCAGCATGCACTGCACAAAGGTGAGCGACACGGCTTCGGCGGCGAGCCGGGGCTCGACCAGCCCCAAATCGAAATCGGCGACTTTGTGATTTTCGAGCATCGGCGAGTGGGCGGCGGGTATCTCGTAAAGCAGCGACACGGCGTGGGTCAGCATCGCCTCGACGCCGCCCCACGGGTTGATCATGGAGCCGTCATTATGAAAATAATCTTCGTGGTATTGATCATCCACTTCAATTACCGAGGCAATGGCCAACGCATCGAACTCGCCTTGGTGTTCGTCGAGCACGGCACAGAGGCGCTCAAGTCCCTCGACCTCGCCGGCGGCGCGGCCGGAATTTACGAATTTCGCCGTCATGTGCAGGGGCGGGGCGAGCTTCACCACTTTCGCAACGTCGAGCCCGTAGGTTGCGCGCGCGGCGCTCACCGCGTTGACGGTATCGTTGGCGAACATGGCGATCTCGTGCTCATCGATGATCACCAGCACCCGGTTGGAGCGCACCGGCGCCAACGCCGCTGTTCCCATCATCAGCCGGGCGAGCGCGCTGCCTTCGACATAAAGCGCGTTCTCGGGCATCTCGTTCAGATCGGACGCATTGACCACGTTCGGATGGGTGATCAGCTTATCGCACAGTTCGGCCAGCACCCGCGCCGCCGGGGTCGCATCGCCGGCGTGCCCGCCGATGGCGGCGCCGATGCCGGTCGGCACCACGAAGACGGCGTTGAAGTTTTCGGTGCGCTCAAACTGTCTCGGTGCGAACGCGAATATGGAGCCGAGGCCGTCCTTATCCCATCCTTCGAGCGCCGCGAACTCGCATTGGTAGGTGGCGTCGTCCATCGCCGTGATGGCAAATCGCAATGGCACGGCGGCATCGCCCAGCGCCGCTTCCATGGCGCCGCGAATATGGGCAATCAGGTTGCGGTGGCCGGGCGCGGCGTTGATGGCGATATGTTTCTCGGTCAGCTTCAAGGGGCGGCTCCTCAGACCCGGTCGATGAAGCGGGCCGAGCATTGGCCGGCGCCAAACCATTCGGCGCTAAATTTCTCGGCAATTTCGGGATCGAACGTCTTGCACGAAAACATGTTGATATAGACGCTGCGCAATTGGTCCAGCGCATGAATGACGATGGAACTGGTCAGAATGAACTGCACCGCCGACGTGCCTTGGGTATGGGGCGAGGTTTGCTTGTCTTCTTCCCCAATGCCCACATCATCCCAGAAATGCAAATCTTCGCGCTGCATGTCGATTAGCGCGCAGAGCTGCGAGAAATATTCGGAAATGCTTTCTCTGGTGAAGGTGGCAACGTCGCAGTCGTGCAGATCGAGAATAAGCTCGATGCCGTATTTTTCCTCCGAAGATACCTCGCCTTCTTCGCCAATCATTGTAGGTCGCTCCTCCTTATCATTCCAAAATAACGTGCGGCACGACGCTGGCATCGGGGCCGGTGATCAAAGTCCGGCTTTCGCGGATACACAAGCCCGCGGCCTTGCTGGCGATCAGCCAAAGGCCAAGCAGCGGATATTTGCCGCCGTATTCGGGCAGCGGCGCCGATCCCTGAACGATTTGGCCGCCATCGCCATAGGGCCCTTCGCTGGCCAATTGCAGCGCGCCGTCCCGGTACATCTGGATATTGGCGCCTTGGCGGGACAGCAATGGTTTGCGGACATAGGTGCCGGCCAGCGCATCGGCGCCCGGATCGCCTTCGAAATAGGCCGGCAACAGATTGGGGTGTCCCTCGAACATCTCCCACATAAGCGCCAGCATGCCTTTGTTGGAAAGGATCGCCTTCCATGGCGGCTCGATAAAGCGGACGCGGCTGGCCGGCACTTTTTGCCCGAATTCTTCGTCCATGATCCATTCCCAGGGATACAGCTTGACCAGAGTGGTGATCACATCTTCTTCGGTGTCGGTGAATTTGCCCCAATCATCAAGGCCGATGTCTGCCATCGCCAATAGCCGCGTCTCGAGCCCGGCCTCGACCGCGCATTCCTGCATATATTCGAGGGTGCCCTTGTCGTCCTCGATATCCGTATTGCAGGCGAAATGGGTCACTCCCTCGATGCCCATGGCGGCAAAGCTCTGCACAATGGCCTCGTGGACGTCGTTGAATTGATCGCAGTTTTCCGGGATCAGCCCTTCCTCGGCAGCCTGTTCCAGCCATTCCCATTGAAACACCGCCGATTCATACAGCGCCGTCGGCGTGTCGGCATTGTATTCCAAAAGCTTTGCCGGCCCGGTGCCGTCGTAAGATAAGTCCATCCGGCCGGTGAGATTTTTCTCGCCGCCCCGCCAGCTTTCGCCAAGATAGTCCCAGAACGTCTCGGCAATGCCCAGACGTTCTAATATGGCTTGGTCATTGACGGCGCGCTCGACCATTTCAAAGCAAAGGCCTTCAAGCTCTTCCGCCGGCCCCGCCAAATCTTCTTGTATCTGGCCCATGGTGAACTGGTAGTAGGCGCTCTCATCCCAGCCGGTAACACCGCCCGCTGCCGTAAACTCAAAGCCGTGCATTTGCGCCGCATCGGCCAGGCCGGATCGTTCGCTAACCGGAATGCGCTGCATGATTTCTTCGACTTGAGAGGTTTGGGCGTGGCCGCAAAGCCATTGGAATTACGTGGCGCCCGATCCAAACCGCCGCCCGGACGAGCCGAAGCCGCCGCGTGAGCGGGTCGCCGTTTTGACCGACGGGCGCGACGTGGCCGAGCGCGCCACCTTGGTGCGCCCGGTTGAGCGCCCGGCGCTGCGATTGTCGGCGGTGCGGAAGGTGCCGGGGCTACTGGCCGAGCGATACAAAGGCTGCGGCGCCATGGAACGGCGGCCGCCGAGCATCGAGCCCATCATGTAGCCGGCCATCAACGGCATGAAGATCGAGCCGCCGGTGGAGCTCCGGTAGGGCGCCGTTTCGCATTTGCCGGCGCCGAAGTCGGCCTGGCAATCGGACGCCGTCGCATATTTCGGCGCGACGGCGGCGTGCTGGCTTTTGGCCTCGCGGAAGTTCTGCTCGCATTGTTCGGGGGACGCATCGCCATTGGAAATGCATTGCTGAATGTTTTCGAATATGGCCGCCTCGACCTCGGGCTCACCGCAGGCGGCGAGCGCGAACAGGCTGACGCCCATCACCAAAGTCCCTGCTTTTGATTTCAAATTCGGCATCTAAAATTCCTCTAAACCGGCGCGCTTTATAAGGGCAAGCCGTGATTGATCAATTCGTCATCGAGGCGGCGTTGAGCAGGCCGCCGGCCAGGGACGCGGCCCCAAGCCACACACCGCTGGCCATTTCGCCGTTTTCGATGCGCTCCGAAATTTTGGGTATGGGCAGACGGACCAGGTAAAAAATGACGATCTGCACGATGATGGCGATCACCCCCCAGACCACGAAATCCACCACGGCGACCGAGTTGGCCAGGGCGCTGGCGAGCGGCATGCAAAAGCCGATCAGGCTGCCGGCGAAGGCGACCCCGGCGGCAGAATTGTTGGCGCGGATTAACGTGATCTCCGCATGCGGCGTCACCCACGTATAGATGACGCTAAAGACCAAAGTCAGCACCACCGCGGTCGCAAAATATGCCAGGAACCATGGTAGCCCGATGAGTGAATCGCCGATGATTTCCAAGAGATTTTCATTCCCTGTTTAACGCTGTCCAACTTGCGATGACGTTATAACCGATTTGCCCGCCAGCAAAGTCTTAATTGCGCAACCGAGTACAAGCCGCCGTGCCGCCTGCTTAATTGGCCGGGAAGGCGGCGAAGCACTTGTCGGACTGGAAGATGAAGGTTTCCACATAATCGGCGATTACCGGCTTGCGGTCCAGCTTGTCCATGGCGCCGGCCAGCACATGCCAGTTCAGCAATTCATGGTGGCCGGCGGCCTCGACCTCATCGATGGTGCGCGTGCGCCAGGTCTCGTAATCGCCGTCGCGCATTGCCTCCAGCATCATGCGGTCGCTTTCGAAGTCCGGGATCACGTAGCCGGTATTGCTCGACAAGAAGCAATGGGACCAGCTCGACGATGCCATGATCACCGAACGGTAAGGGCTTTCGGCCAAGGATTCAGCCAAGTTGGCGCCGACCTCATAGCAAAGGGCGGGATTGGGGCCGGGCGGATCGGGCAAGCCGTTTTGCACGGGCTCTTCGAACAGATGCTGGAAGGCGCCGCCGGCGCTGATCACCGATGAGCCGTAACAATTCACGTGCAGCGGAATGATCGGATAGGGAAATCCCTGGCGGTCGAGATCGAGATAGAGCACCGAGTAATTGAAGCCATGCGCCAATATCGGCGAATGCAGCAACCGGTAGGCGTAAGGCATGGCGACGCCGCGCTCGAGCAATCCGGCGGTGATATATTTGGCGCCCTCCCGGTGGCCGTGGAACATCATCTTCAAATCGTGGGGCTCGCCCCAGTAATTGTCCTTGGTGGCGGCAAAACCGTGGCCCCAGACCTCTTGTTCGAAATCGTCGTCGAGGCCATAGACGCAAAATGGCGGGATGATGTCTTCTTTAAAGTTCTCATACTGATCATCGGCGATGATGACGATAAAGTCGGGATCAAACTCGTCGATCATTTTGCGCTGCTTGCGGAAGTTGTCCCACATACGCTCCCGGTAGGCGACGGCCGAGGCCAGGCCCATATCGTCGCCGATCTCGTCGATCATGCCGGCGGGCCAGTTGGCCTTGTTTTTCCATTTGGCGTCGATCAGCGGCGCGTTGATGATGCGCTGCCAGACCGAGCTTAGCCCCTCGTCGGTTCCAGTCAGCCCCGGATAATGCGTTGTTCCGATACCGAGTATTTCACCCATTGCCGCCACCCCTTATTTGGATTGCCTCTGCCACGCCCGATGACATCATTAAAGGGGCGAAGGCGTCAAGCAGACTATCGCTTACGGGTTGCACAATCGGGGCGCCCCGGCATTTTCGGGCCGCGCATTATCCGCGGACACCCCGATAGGCCCGGCGACCGCCGGTAACGATAACGCCCCGCCGAAATGCCTATGGCGCGACTAAAATTCCTTGCCGATTCTGGCGTCGATGGAGTGCTTGCCGGCGCCGATGATCAGAATGGCCAGGCAAACCAATCCCCAGGTCAACGGCGCTTCGGTGCCGCCCTTGGTCCAGAACCAGCCGCGCGGCCAATTGGCAACGAACGCGGCCACCGCCATGAAGCCGACCAATTGCACGGCCACCAGACGGGTCAGCAAACCAAAGGCCAGCATCAGCCCGCCGAAAAATTCCAGGCCGCCAATATAATACACCCAGCCGGCGCTGCCGAATGTCTCGCCCAAGGCGCCGCCAAAAAACTTAACGTAGCCCGCGAGCGGCGCACCGCCGAACCAGCCGAACAGCTTCTGGGCGCCATGGGGGACAAAAAACAAGCCCATCATCACACGCAGAATGGTGTAAGCGTAAGGCCGGAAGCCGTCGTAGATGCCGCCAAGCCCCGGAAGGATCAACGGGATTTTTTCGTCAGATTGTTCCATGTAAACCTCCTGCATTTCTACCGCCGGTTTAGCCCGGCTGGTCGCTGCGCATCATGGCTGCGATGCAAGGCGTTTGGCAATACAAAACCCAGCTTGGCGCTTGGTCAGGATGGGCGCTCGCCGGTTACCGTGGTGCGGCGCAAGATGCGGCGCTGGGTTTCGGGAAAATCGGCGCGGCCGTGAATGGTGCAGCGGTTGTCCCACATGACCAGATCGCCGGGGCGCCATTCGTGGCTCAAGATATTGGCCGGGTCTTCCGATACGCCGAACAATTCTTCCAGCAACGCCTCGCTTTCGCTCGCCTCCATGCCGACCACGCTCGCCGACATCAGCCGGTTGACGTACAAGGCCTTGCGCCCGGTGCCCGGGTGGGTAATCACCGCCGGGTGCGCGAACTGCAAGGCATCGGCGCGCTCGCCCGCCGGCGAGGGGCGTTGCAGCCGTTGATATTCGTGTACCTGGACCACGCTTTTGCCTTCGATCCTTTGCCTTGTTGCGCCCGAAAGGGCCTCATAGGCGCCGTACATGTCGGCAAAAAGGGTGGCGCCGCCGCTGGCCGGCAATTCGATGGCATAAAGGATAGTCGCCGTGTACGGCTTTTCCGCATAGCACATGTCGGAATGGAACCACATTTCGCCCTCGTGGGGCTGGCCGTAGGCACTGCCGTCATCGCGGGTTAAATTTGTGACCCACATGATGCCTGGCTGGGTGGCCTCGCCGTTAGGGCCCGCATCGGTGATGGTGTTGCGCGATATGCCCATTGGCCCCAGCCGGCTTGTAAAGCGAAGCTGATCGTCCTGGCTGAGGGATTGATCCCGGAACACCAAAACCTGATGGGCGTACCAGGCCGCCTCGATTGCCGCGATATCGACGTCGCCGGCCAGATCGATGCCGGTGATCTCGGCGCCGAAGGGATCAAAGGGTGTTATCTGCATCGTGCGGCTCCGGGATTTTGCATGGCGCGAGCATGGACCAGGAGGCGCCGCCAAGCAACCGGCGCCAGGCGTGTTTGGCCGCCGGGATCGATTGCGCTAGGTTTGGCGCAAGCGACCGTAGGGGAGGTATCGGCCATGAAACGAAGCAGCGAGCGCATCCTGACCACCCATGTGGGCAGCCTGATCCGCCCCGCCGAATTGCTGGCGGCGGGGGAGGCGGCGCGCGGCGCGGTCTTAGCTGATATCGTTGCCGACGTGGTCGCGCGCCAGGCGGCGGCGGGCATCGATATCGTCAATGATGGCGAATACGGCAAGTCAAGCTGGTCCGCCTATTTGCTCGACCGCATCACCGGGTTCGAGGTCCGCCCCGATGATTTGCGCCCCGTTGTATGGATGGGCCGCGACATGGAACGGTTTCCCGAAGCTATTCTGCAGGAGATGCCGAGCGCCGTCGAAGGACGCCCGGTCCAGGCCTGTACCGGCCCCATCGCTTACACCGGAAACGGCGCCGTCGAGCGCGATTGCGACAATCTCAAAGCAGCGCTCGCCGGCCAGAACGTGGCCGAAGCGTTCCTCACCGCCGTCGCGCCGGCCAGCACCGCCTATGACGGCATCGACGAGCATTACGGCAACGAGCATGATTATATCTTTGCCATCGCCGAGGCGCTGGGTAAGGAATATAAGGCCATCCACGCCGCCGGATTGCTGGTTCAAGTGGACGACGCGGTGCTTGCCAACATGTATGACCACCTGGTGCAGCAGAGCCCGGAACGCTACCGGGAATGGGCGGAACTGCGCATCGAAGCCACCAATCACGCCCTTGCCGGCATTCCCGAAGACCGGGTCCGCTACCATGTTTGCTTCGGCAGCTGGCACATTCCGCACACCGCCGATGCGCCCTTGGAGGCGATCATCGATCTGATCTTGAAGGTTAACGCCGGCGCCTATTCCATCGAGGCCGCCAATGTGCGCCACGAGCATGAATGGCGGGTCTGGGAAGCAACGAAACTGCCGGACGGCAAGATCCTGATCCCCGGCGTTGTCTCCCACCACACCATCACCGTGGAGCATCCGCGTCTGGTCGCCGACCGCATTATCCGCTTTGCCGGGCTGGTGGGCCGCGAAAACGTGATCGCCGGAACCGATTGCGGCTTTGCCCAGGTCGAAGGCTACCAGCGGGTGCACCCCAGCATTATGTGGGCGAAGCTGGAATCCCTGGCCGAAGGCGCGGCCCTGGCCTCCGCCGAGCTATGGCCATAACGCCCTATGTCCGATAAAGGCACATTCGATTACATCATCATCGGCGCCGGCTCCGGCGGCTGCGTTCTGGCCAACCGGTTGAGCAGCGATGCCAAAACCAAGGTGCTGCTCATCGAGGCCGGCGGCAGCGACAACCGGTTCTGGGTGCATGTGCCGGTAGGCTATCTGTATTGCATGGGCAACCCGAAAACCGACTGGTGCTACCGGACCGAGCCGGAGCCGGGTCTCAATGGCCGCGCCTTGAATTATCCGCGCGGCAAGGTGCTCGGCGGCTGCTCGTCCATCAACGGCATGATCTATATGCGCGGCCAGGCCAGGGACTATGACCAGTGGCGCCAATTGGGCAATGTGGGTTGGAGCTGGGACGACGTTTTGCCCTATTTCACCAAGTCCGAACATCACTATGGCGGGGCCAGCGAATTTCACGGCGAGGGCGGCGAATTGCTGGTCGAGGAACAGCGTTTGTCGTGGCCTATATTGGACAGCGTTCGGGATGCAGCCGGCGAAATCGGTGTTGCGCCGACCGATGATTTCAACCGAGGCAACAACGAAGGCGTCGGCTATTTTCCGGTCAATCAGAAAAAGGGCGTGCGCTGGAATTCCAGAAAAGCGTTCCTCGATCCGGTGCGCGGGCGGAGCAATCTGACGATCATCACCCACGCCCAGGTGGAACGGCTGCGCATGGATGGCCGCCAGGTCACCGGCGTCGAATTTCGCCAGCGGGGGACGCTGAGCCACGCCGCCGTCAACCGCGAGGTGATCCTCGCCGCCGGCTCCATCGGTTCGGCGCAAATCCTGCAATTGTCGGGGATCGGGCCGGGCCAAATATTGTTTAAGAATAATATTCCGGTGGTGCACGAATTGAAGGGCGTCGGCGAGAACCTGCAGGACCATCTGCAAATCCGGACCATCTTTAAAATCTCCGGCGCCAAAACCCTCAACGAGATGTCGGCGAGCCTTTGGGGCAAGCTTGGCATCGCCGCCGATTATTTTTTGCGCCGCTCCGGGCCGATGGCGATGGCGCCCAGCCAGCTTGGCCTGTTCACCAAATCGGCAGCCGAATTCGAGACGCCGAACATCGAATATCATGTGCAGCCCTTGTCCCTGGACGCCTTTGGCGAGCCGCTGCACCGGTTTCCGGCGATCACCGTTTCGGTCTGCAATCTGCGCCCGGAAAGCCGCGGCAGCTGTCACATCAAGGAAAATGACGCCAACGTGGCGCCGGCCATACGGCCCAACTATCTGTCCACCGATAATGACCGCAAAGTGGCCGCCGACAGTATCCGCCATGCGCGCCGCCTGATGGACACCGCCGCCATGGCCAGGTACGCGCCGGTGGAATTCAAGCCGGGCTCGGAATTCACCTCCGATGCGGAATTGGCAAAATTGGCCGGCGATATCGCCACCACCATCTTTCATCCCGTCGGCACGGCGAAAATGGGCGACGATGCTATGGCGGTGGTGGATGCGCGTCTGGCTGTGCATGGCATCGGCGGATTGCGCATCGCCGATGCATCGATCATGCCGACCATCACGTCCGGCAACACCCACGCGCCGGTCACCATGATCGCCGAAAAAGCCGCCGATATGATCCTCGCCGACTCCGCGGCTTAAGGGGAGGGGCTCTAGCCCGGCGCCGCCTCCACCAGCACAAAGGCGACGCGGCAATATTCACCCGACCGGTTGCTCCAGGCGTGGCTGGTGCCGCGCTGGATCAACACATCGCCGGTCTTCATCAAGGTCTCGCCTTCATCCATGATGGCGGTAATCTCGCCCGCCATGACGATGGCGTAATCGATGGTGTCGGTGGCGTGCATGCCGGGATGCGGGCCATCGGCAAAGCGGCGCTGGCCTGGCTCAGGATTGGCGCCGGCATTGCGTACCCGCGTCCGCATATCGGCATAGACGCGTTCGCGCTCTTCCGGCTCCGCCGGTTCCGGCGGGTAATCGATGATATGCATGACCGAGCCGTTTTTGGGCGGCATGATGCCCTTGGCCTCATGGCTCCGGTCGGCATCATCGATGGGGCCGGGGACCGCCCCAGTGCCCCAGATATGCTGGGCATAGAGGCCCGCCCGGTTGGGGTTCTCTTCAATATGGCCGGGGCCGTCCTCTTCGAAGCGGGATTGGCGGGCGGCGCTGTGGCCGGTGATGATGCGCCGCACCGGCGGCAATTGTTTGGCCATGTTTTGGTCCCCCTTATTCGGCGGCTTGTGCTGCTTTCAGGCGTGCCATGGCGGCCTCGGCCTCGGCTTCGATGGCGGTGCCTTTGAAGAAGTCCGGATTGACGCCGGCGTGCAGGGTTACATTGTTGGTGAAGGTGAAATCCCTGAAATCGTCTTCGCTCATCAGCCCTTGTTCCACCAATTCGTAGGCTTCGTTCAGCACGCACCTTGAATCCAGCACATCCCAATGGCCGATGTCGGAGCCGAACGTGGCTTGCAGGCGGGCGTCCATGTGATTGAGCCTGGCATCGAAGGCAATGGCGTTCAGCCGGTCGTCGGCCTCGCAGCCGAAATAGAAGTTGGGCACGAACAAATCGCGGATGTCGGTTTTTTGTTTGATCTCGCAGGCGCGGAAATCGTCGTAATTGTCCGGATTCTCGTCGAGCCGGGAATTGTGGGTTTCCGGGTAGCCGCGCATTCTTTCCGGCGTCAAATAGTCGTTGCCGTATTTTTCGAACATTTCGACCATCAGATCCATGTCGAGATTGTGCGGATTGAGATACTCCATCAGCGTATCCATGTTGCGCTTCTCCCACGCCTCGACGATGGAGGCATAAAGATCGGCCGCCCAGGCAACGCCGCCTTCGAGAAAGGCAAAGCGCAAGGTGGGGAAGCGCCGCGTCACGCCGCCCAGGAACAACGAGCGGCACAGAAACTCGGCGCCCGACGCAAAGCTGCCGAGATGGTTGAACACATAATTGCTGGGCGAGCCGCGCAAGCCGCCGCCGCCCCTGGGGCTCGAATGACAGCCGATGGAGACCTTCAAATCGGCGCAGCGCTGCCAGAAAGGATCGTAGTCAAACAGCGCATCCAGGGTGAAGGAATGGGTGTGCGTGGTATAGGCGGCCAGCTCCGGCGCCTGCTCGGCAACCTCTTTCACCGAAGTGCGTACTTCGGACGGGATCATGATCGTTTTGTAGCCAAGCTCGGTAACGCAATATTCCAACTCATCGATGGCTTCGGCGGGCGAATTCATCGGGATCACGGCGGCCGGGGTCATGCGGTCGGCGACGTCGGCGGCCATATACATGTCGGCGTTCATGACGTTCATCGCCCGGCAGCAGGCCCGCCGGAATTCGTCGTTGCGGTGGCCGACCAGGGCGAGCCCCATGGTGGTGTAAATGACGCAGTAATCGAGCCCCGCCTCTTCCAGCCGCGCCTTGCGCAGCCGCGGCAGCATGGACATGGCCCGATCGATGCTGGCCGGACCGGACGGCACGTTCCAAAAGGTCAGGCGCAAGGGCTGCACGGTATGGATCGAGCGGAATTTCGACCAGAGCGCCGCGATCTCGGAACCGGCCACCGGTTTCAGAAAATCCTCCATGGCGAAGGCGGTCTCCTGGGTGTGGCTGTCGCCGTCGATGACCGGATGGTCAAGGCGGGCGCGCACATCGGCGCCGACGGCTTTGTCTTTGGTGGTTGTGGTCATGGTCTATCTCCCCTGTAGCTGAAAAGCTTGCCCGCAACGCGCCGGCAATTCAACCGCCATCTATTCGTCTTTCGCCGGGCCCGCTCTTAAGGCTATCATCGGGGCCAGATAACCGGTCACAACGCAAAGCGTTCTTTTACCATGAACCCGCCCGAAGATTTTCGCCGCATGCAGACAGACATGCTCATCATTGGCTCCGGCGTTGCCGGTATGCTGGCCGTGGTCGGCGCCATGCGCTCCGGCGTAAAGCCGATGATCGCCACCAAAAGCACCTATGCGTCGGGCTCCTCGTCGATGGCGCGGGGCGGCCATTCCCTGGCGCTCGGCCATTCCGATCCGGCGGACAATCCCGATCTGTTCTTCGAAGACATCCAGGCCGGCGGCGAGGGACTTTGCAACGAACGGTTGATTGACATTGTCAGCACCGAATCCATCGACCGCTCGGCGGAGCTCGATGTTTGGGGGCTTGGTCTGGTCAAGACCGGGGACGGCCGTCTCGATCAGGTGCCCGGCGGTTTCCCGCACCGCTACCCGCGCATGGTCCATTGCAATCGCCTGATGGGCAAGCCGCTGATGGCGGCGCTATCGGGCAAAACCAAAAGCTGGGACATCGAGCCGATGATCCACATCATGTTCGTCGATCTTTTGATGGACGGCGACACGGTGGTCGGCGCCTGGGGGTTCCTTTACCGCGATGGCACGCCGGTGGTGATTCACGCCAAATCGACGGTCATCGCCACCGGCGGCGCGCCGCAGCTCCACACCCTCAATGATTCGCCGCCGATCGTCACCGGTGACGGCTATGCCATGGCCTACCGCGCCGGCGCCGAGCTGATCGATATGGAATTCATCGACTATCAGGTTCTTACCGCGGCGCCGGAAAAGCTTGCCGGCTATCCCTGCTATTCGACCGGATTGCTCACCGCCGGCGGGCATCTGCTCAACGGCCTCGGCGAGCGATTTATGGAAAAGTACGATCCTGAGCGCCTGGAGAAAACCACGCGGGCATTGAACACCCGCGCCATGGCGATGGAAATTTTCGAAGGCCGGGGCACGGAGGGCGGCAACATCAACATCGATATCCGGCATGTCTTCGATGCGGTCAATCAGGGCCCGGGCAAATCGATTATCGCCACCATGGCCAAGAACAATATCGATCTGAGCAAGCAATTTCTCGAGGTCGGCGCGGCGCCGCACACCTATCTCGG
>CAUZTZ010000072.1:0-14206 GCA_963582805.1 Alphaproteobacteria bacterium | reverse complement strand
CCTGTTGGCAGCGGCGCAATCGGCATCGGCCAAGTCTGACTTGCAGCAATATTCGATCATTGATTTGCGGGCGCAAACCTGCAAAGATAGGTTGGCCGAATTATGCGCCACCGAATGGATTAGGGACGCGCCGGTGCTGCTGGTCTTCTGCGGTGATATCCGCCGGGCCCAAAGGATCGCGGAAATGCGCGCCAAACCTTACGCCCAGAACACCCTCGACAGTTTTTTCAACGCCGCCGTCGATGCCGCGCTGGCGATGCAAAGCTACGTCATCGCCGCCGAGGGCGCCGGGCTTGGCACCTGCTGCATCTCCCAGGTGCGCAACGACATGGAAGGGGTGACGGAGCTTTTGGGCTTGCCCGAAGGGGTCTATCCGGTGGCCGGATTGTGCGCCGGGTACGCGGGCGAAAAGCGCGACGTGAGCTTACGTCTGCCGCCCGCCATCGTCGTCCATACGGACATATATAATGACGCCAGCCTGGAAACCCATATCGACGGTTACGATGCCAGGCGCAACGCCATCCGGCCCATGCGCCAATTGATGACCGATGAATATGGCGAATCCGATAGCTATGGCTGGTCCGAAAACGCCGCCCGCCGCCTGTCGGTCCCCGAAGCCCGCCACGGCTTCCGCGCGTTCCTGCAATCCCACGGCTTTGATCTGGATTAGGGCGGATGGCGGCAGACCAACGCGGGCTTGAATTCACTACCGATAGCGAGGCGGCGGCAGACGCTTTTAATGCCGCCAACCTCAGCTTTTTTGCCTGGCGCACGGATGTGATGGGCGGGCTGAACGCGGCGCTCAAGGCCGATCCGGATTTCGCCCTGGCCCACGCCATCAAAGGCTTGATGCTGTTCAGCCTCCGCCAGCCCGCCGCCCACGGCGCGGCGGGTAAAAACTTAAGCGCGGCGCGGGCTGCACAAAATCGGTGCACGGCGCGGGAATTGGCTTATATCGATGCGCTGGACGCCTCGCTCAAGGGTGATTTGCTCGGCGCCGTCGGCATCTATGAGCAGATCGCTGCCGCCCAGCCGCTGGACCTGCTGGCCATCCGCTTTGCCCAGTTGGAACTGTTCTGGCTCGGCGAGGCCAAATGGGCTCGCGATATCTCGGAGCGCGCAGCGCCTGCATGGTCGGACCGGGTGCCGGGCTTCGGCGCATTCCTTGCTGTGCGCTCCTTCGGGCTGGAGGAAACCGGGCAACTGGAAGAGGCGGAAGCCACCGGGCGCCAAGCCATCGACATTGATCCGGGCGATTGCTGGGCGGCCCATTCGGTGGCCCATGTGATGGAGATGCAGGGGCGTTTATCCGATGGCGTCGCCTGGCTGGACGGCTTGCAAAGCCATTGGGAGGGCGCCAACCATATTGTTCATCATCTCTGGTGGCACCGCTGCCTGTTCGAGGCCGAGCGCGGCCATTTCGGCGAAGCCCTCGCCGTCTATGACCAATATGTGCGCAATCCGGCCTCGCCATTGGTGCAGGCCATGCCGGACTTCTATCTGGATATCCAGAATTGCGCGGCGCTGTTGTTGCGCCTGGAATTGCGCGGCCTGGATGTGGGCGCCCGCTGGGCCGATATCGCCGACATCGCCGAGGCGCGCATCGGCAACCACGCCAGCCCATTCACCAGCGCCCACGCCGCCATCACCCTGATGGGCGCCGGGCGCGAAGATAAAGCCGAAGACCTCGTGCGCCAGATGCGCGCCTTCGCCGCCGGGGATATGGGCACCTTGAGCCAGCGCTACGCTGCCGCCGCCATCCCCGCCGCCGCCGCCGCCATCAATCACCGTAAAGGCGATCATGGCGCGGTCGTCGCCGGGCTGATGGGGCACCGGCACGCGCTTTGGCAGATGGGCGGCAGCCACGCGCAACGGGATTTGTTCTTTCAAGTGCTGGCCGATTCCGCATCGCAATTGGGGCGCAAAGATGTGCTGCGGCTGCTCCTGGACGATGCCAGCGGCATAGGCTTTGCCGGTTTGGCTGCGCGCTCCAGCTATGCCGAGGCACATCGATTTGCGCAAAGCTGATCCATGAAGGCGCAAAACCTCCTGATCCTCATGTCCGACGAGCACAATGCCGCCATGATGGGCGCCGCCGGCCACGGGATCGTGCAGACGCCGAACCTGGACGCATTGGCTTCGCGTGGCACAAGGTTCAACGCCGCCTACACCAACTGCCCCATTTGCGTGCCGTCCCGGGCCAGCTTCGCCACCGGGCGCTATATTCATGAGACCGGCTACTGGGACAACGCCATCGCCTATGACGGCCGCGTGCCCGGCTGGGGGCATAAATTGCAGGCGGCGGGCATTGGCGTCGAAAGCATCGGCAAACTGCATTACCGCAACGCCGAGGATCCGACCGGCTTCGATGTTCAGCACATTCCGCTGCATATCAAAGACGGCGTCGGCATGGTGCAAGGCTCGATCCGGGGCCAGTTTCCCGATTTCACCCCGCCTCCGGGCGGCGGCGCCCCCGGCATCGCTCAAGAAGCGGGCGCGGGCGAGACCGCCTATATCCAATATGACCGCAAGATCGCCGAGCGGGCCTCGGCCTGGCTGCAAGACGCCGGCCAGCTGACGGGCGCCAATCCCTGGGTCCTGTTCGTCAGTTTCGTCTCCCCCCATTACCCGCTGGTGGTACCGGCGGAATATTTCGATCTCTATCCCATTCAAGACATGCCGGACGCCAAGCTGGACCCGGAAGACGGGTTCGTCCCGCACCCCTGGTCGGCGCGCTTGTCGAAGGGAACCGCCGGGCTAAGCCGGGATGAGAAGCGCCGCGCCCTGGCCGCTTATTTCGGACTTTGCACCTTTGTCGATGACCAGATCGGCCGGGTGCTGGCGGCCTTGGATGGCGCCGGGCTGGGCGCCGACACCCGCGTCCTCTACACCAGCGATCATGGCGAAAGCGCCGGCTCCCGCGGCATGTGGGGCAAATCGGTGCTCTACGAGGAAGCCTGCCGAGTCCCGCTGATCCTCGCCGGCGCCGACGTCCCGGCAGGCAAGGTCTCCGCCACGCCGGTGTCCCTGGTGGACGCCTATCCGGCGATCATGGATGCGGCCGGGCTGGATGCGGGCGATGCCGATCTGCCGGGCCGTTCATTGTTCGAGATTGCCGCCGCTGACGATAAAACGGACCGCCCCGTGTTTTCCGAATATCACGCCATGCGCTCGCCGTCCGGCGCCTACATGCTGCGCCAGGGGGGTTTCAAATACATCTCTTATGTGGGCTATGAGGCGGAGCTGTTCGATCTCGCTAATGATCCAGAAGAAACCCGCAACCTCACCGCCGATCCTGCCTATGCATCGGTGCGCGCTGATTTGGATGCCAGACTGCGCGCCATGCTCGACACGGATGCCACCGACGCCCGCGCCAAGGCGGATCAAAAGGCCCTGGTCGAGCGCCACGGCGGGCCGGACGCGGTGATGGCGCGCGCCGCCGGGGCTAAAAACTTCACCGAAGT
This sequence comes from Alphaproteobacteria bacterium, assembly GCA_963582805.1. GTDB lineage: Bacteria > Pseudomonadota > Alphaproteobacteria > Rhodospirillales > UBA2165. The sequence continues at coordinate 10,742 of CAUZTZ010000072.1, read as the reverse complement.
GCCGCCGGAGATTCTGGCCGAGCTGTGAGACGGATATGTTCCGGGCGGGTTTGAAACCCGCCCAATACCGCAGCCGCCCTAATCCGCCTCCGCCCATTCGCGCAGCACGAATTTCTGAATCTTGCCGGTCGATGTCTTCGGCAATTCGGCAAAACGTACATGGCGGGGGCATTTGTAGCGGGCCATGTTGGCCTGGCAAAATTCAATGATTTCGGCCTCGTCCGGCGCCACGGCGTCCGCCTTCAATTCGATAAAGGCGCACGGCGTCTCGCCCCATTTCTCGTCCTGCTTGGCGACCACGGCGGCCAGCAGCACCGCGGGGTGGTTGTAGATCACCTCCTCCACTTCGATGGAGGATATGTTCTCGCCGCCGGAAATAATAATGTCCTTGGAGCGGTCTTTCAGCTCCACATAGCCGTCCGGGTGCAACACGCCCAAATCGCCGGAATGGAACCAGCCATCGGCGAAGGCTTCGCCCGAAGCGCCCTCGTTATTCAAATAGCCCTTCATCACATTGTTGCCCCGGAACATCACTTCGCCCATGGTCTCGCCGTCGCCGGGCACCGGCTGCATGGTATCAGGATCGATGACGGAAAGCTGATCGAGAACCGCGTATTCCACCCCTTGCCGGGATTTCTTGGTGGCCTGATCGGTGGCGCCTAGCGCGTCCCAATCATCCTGCCAGGCGCACACCGTGGCCGGGCCATAGGTTTCGGTGAGCCCGTACACATGGGTGACATCGAAGCCGGCCTCATCCATCCCTTGCAAGATAGAGGGCGGCGGCGGCGCCCCGGCGGTCATCACCTGCACCCGGTGCTGAAATTCGCGCTTATCGCCATCGGGTGCGTTCACCACCATGCCCAGCACAATGGGCGCGCCGCAAAAATGATCGACGTCATGCTCGGTGATGCCGTCATAGATGGCCTTGGCCGAAACGGAGCGGAGGCAGATATTGGTGCCCGCATAGGCGGCCATGGTCCAGGGAAAGCACCAGCCGTTGCAATGGAACATGGGCAGGGTCCAGAGATAGACCGGATGCTGCGCCAGGTTCCAGGCCATGCCGTTGCCGATGGCGTTCAGATAGGCGCCCCGGTGATGATAGACCACGCCCTTCGGATTGCCGGTGGTACCGGAGGTATAGTTGAGCGAAATGGCCTGCCATTCGTCTTCGGGCAGGGACCATTGAAAATCCGTATCGCCGCCGCCGATGAAAGCCTCATATTCCATCTCGCCCAACAATCCGCCGCCATTAGCCAACGCATCGTCGATATCGATGACCACCGGTTTCGCTTTTGCCAGGCCAAGGGCTTCCTTGATGGTGGGCGAAAATTCCTTATCGGTGAGCAGGACCTTGGCGTCCCCATGATCCAGAATGAAGGCGATCATTTTGGCATCAAGGCGCACATTGAGAGCGTTGAGCACGGCGCCGGTCATGGGCACGCCGAAATGGGCTTCGTACAATTCGGGCGTATTGGCGCCCATGGCGGCCACCGTATCGCCCGCACCTATGCCAAGTGAGGCCAGCATTGATGCCAATTGCCGGGCGCGGCCATAGGTTTCGGACCAGCTATAACGCCGCGCCCCATGCACCACGGCGGTGCGGCCGGGATACACCTTCGCGGCCCGCGCAAGGAACGAGAGCGGCGACAGGGGCACATGGTTGGCCGCCAGCTTGGGCAGCGCATCGTAGGGGTTGGCGGAAGTGGTCATGGCGGCAGTCCGATTGATGGGATTGAGGGTGGCGCGAATATTGAAACCTACTTTTGCTTCGATGCAAAGCCCAGGCGCCGACGCCGTTGATACCGGCCTGACATTGGCGCCGATACGCTTTTATAATTGATAGCCATGGGCAACGCGCCCGCAATCAGTAGCGGTGCGCGCCTTTAGAGGCCTGATTCGCGGATAAGAACGGCCAAGGCCCATGTCCAAAAGCGATGCAAGGGACTGATTTTATCGGCGTCGATGCGGACGCGCCCCGATATTTGGGTAGGCAAAGCCCTTGGTCCGCCATCAATGGCGAGGTGCGCGCGGTAGACGGCGCGCTCCGGCACCAAACCGGCATCGGTAGCGCGCACCGGTATCGCACCGCCAAAGACGCTGGCAAAAGACGCCTCCGGTAAAACAGCGCTGGCGGTAATTTCCAGAAACTGGACGCGGCATCCGGTGGCCAGATGATCCGGCTCAACGGAGTAAAACCGGCAGGCGGCCCCCGGCTTAACGCGGAACACATCGTCTTCATCAACATAGGCGATAATCATCGCGCCCTTTTCGGAACGCATGGCGCCAATTCTTTGGCCACGGTTGATCCACTGTCCCCTGCTCAAGTTCGGCTCGGCATCGAAGAACAGGCCGGTGAAAGGCGCCTTGGTCGTTAGGCGCTCATCGCGCAGACGAAAGGAGCTTAACTGGGCATCGATACCGGCGATGTTGGCGGCGATCACATCATTGCGTTTGCGAAACGCCTCGGCGTAGGCGCCGGCGCCAAGCTCGTACTTGAGAACCTTGCGTTTGGCGCTGAGTTGATCGCGCCGGTGGCCAAGCCCTGGATTTGCGAGCCTGATAACGGCGTCACCTTGGCGCAGCCGGCTGCCATCCTTGGGCGGGCTTGCCAGTATCCGGCCTTCGCTCGCCGCATAAATCTGGATGTAATTTTGCGCCTGTACCAGGGCCGGGGCAGACACTTTCGATTGCCAGGGAAGCGCGAAGATAGAAAGCAGGCCGGCAACGAAAATTGTGCTCAATACCGTGCGGCCGCGCCGAAAAATTATCGACCGCCGCCGCCCCCACTGGCGCATTTCGGCGGCTAACGGCCGTAAAATGAACCAGCCGATTTCCAGGGCGAACAACAAAACACCGACAACCTTGATGAAAAAGTGATAGACGAGAATAGCGATGCCTAAGAACAGCAATAACCGGTACGCCCAGACCAGCCCGGCAAAAACAATAAGAAACCACGTCATCCGGGCCGAATGGCGTTCAGGCGGCGGCTCGCCCAAATCGAACAGCACTTCGCGCAGCATCCATCTTGCCATATTGGATGACCGTTCATGCAGATTGGGGAAATCCAGCAAATCGGACAGCAGGAAATACCCGTCGAAGCGCATGAACGGTAAGATATTGATCACAAGGGACGAGACCCAGGTGGTCGTTGCCAATACGAACGTCATGTCCTTGGCGGCGCCCTCGGGAAGGAAACTCCACAGCAATGTGGCCACGATGGCAATGGAAATCTCAACCAGCATGCCCGCCGAGGCGACGCTGAGCCGCTGGCGGCGGTCCTTCAGTTTCCAGGTTTCGTTGCAGTCGGTAAACAGCATCGGCCACAAAACCAAAAAGGCGATTCCCATGGTGGGCACATGACAGCCATAGCGTTTGGCGGTGAAGGCGTGGCCCAATTCATGGGCGATTTTCGAAAACGCCAGCGCCAGGCCGAAATAGAGCAAACCCTTGAGCGAGAGCAATTCGATCAGGCTGGTGCGAAACTGCTCCCACTGGCGCATGAGAAGAAAAAGACCAATTACCAGCGCCAGTCCCAATAGGATTTTGGCCGGACCGGAGAAGAGCCAGCGAACCCAAGGATAGGCCGCGGCTAAGAACCGGTCCGGGCGCACCAGGGGAACCCGGAAAAAAAGATAGTGGTGCATCAGCCATAACCACCAGGACTGGTTTTGGCCGGAGGCGGTCCGATCCAATTGCGCCAAAGCGGCGGCCCCGCTCGGCCGCGTGAGCTGTTGGCTGGTCAGAAAATTCGCGAGCCGGGTTACGAATTCCGGCGTGATGTGGAGCGACGTCTCCGCATTTGTTTTCTCCGAGACGGCGCCGGCGTCACCGGCCCGCCATCTCGCCAGCACCTCAAAGGCGGCCCAATCCATTTTGAAAAACCGGTTGCGGATCGGATCGAAGATGGTCCAGGTGGGCGCGCCGTTCGCCGCCAGGGGCCCCTCGAGTATCTCAAGCTCGTCGCGGAATAGCGGCAGTTGGGCGGGCGTATCGGTCATTACAGGCCCAGAAATTGCCGGACTTCCGACAACGGTTTGCGGAATATCCAATAGGCCAGCGTTACCGCCTCGCCGCTTAGGCGCGCCGTTCCCCTAAGCCCGATGCGCGGTGTTTCCTGGCCGGGCGCGAGCGCGACCCGTATTCGGTGGGCCATGACGCCGCTCGGCCTCGGCTTGGCCTCATAAGAAAGAAGACGCAACCGGCCGCGCAAGGGTTTCAGAGGATCGGCGTTTAAAAACAATTTCACCGCCGCGCCCTGGGGCAGCTTGATGGCATCGGCAATCGGCAGCCAGGCTTCGATCTCGACCCTTGATGGATCGGCAATCATCAGAACCCGCTCGCCAATGCGTGCCGGCCGGCCGGCCCAATCGGTAACGTTGCCGACGATCACGGCGCCGGCCGCATCGGCGCGCACCGTTGCCCGGCGGACAAGTTCCTCAAGGCGCCGGATGCCGGCCTCCTGTTCGCGGGCCTGTCCGGCGATGATCGGCAGCTGTGCCTTGGCCTTGGGATCGGCCAGGGCGCGCCGGGTAAGTTGTTTATATTGCGCAATGCGCGTCTCCAGCGCCTTCTTTTGCACCCCGAGTTCGCCTTCAAGGGCCTTCGAATCCATCCGAAACAGCAGATCGCCAACCGCCACGTTCTGGTTGGGTTTTACCGCGATATTGTTCACAACCCCCTCCAACGGCGCGCGCACAACCAAAGGCTCCACCGCAACAATTTCGGCGGGCGCCAGCACAGTGATGGGCGTGTGGATGAGGCCGAGGGCCGCGATAAATGCCAAAATAGCGGCCGCAACCAATACCGGTCTGGTATAGGTCCAGGATGGCTTCCGTGGCCCCAAAAGCGCCGACCAGGCGTGCCCATAGCAGGCCAAAAGCCGGTCCAGAAGCGGTGCCGCCGCGCCGTCCAGCGGCTCGCGCCGGCCGATGAGGAGCGCCCCGAAGCGGTCTCCGGCGGGCGAAATAATGGGGCAGATGGTTAAAGATTGGGGGAGCCATTTGTCCCAATGCGCGGCCTCCTTTTCCGGCAACTGGTGGGCGTGAAGTTCCGCCACGCCGGCGCTGTGAAGCGCCTTGCCGGCAATATTGCGCCGCAACCACTGCAAAAACGGCACGTCATTATCGATGCTGGCAATGCCCGATACCGCCATCACCGCCCCCGTCCGGGACAGCAAGATGGCCTGGCGATAAGGAACGAAAAGGTGGGTTTCGTTGACGATCAGAAAGGCCAGCGCTTTCTCGGTGGCACAAAGCCTGGCCCGTTCTTCAATACCCAACAGGGCCGAAAGCAGCTCTAAGTCCGCTGATCCGGCGTTGCTGTCCGCCACCGGCATAGGCTCCATATGATCCACTAACGCAGAACGCTTCCGCTCATGCCGGGAACCAGTTCCGGGTATGTGCCGATGATGCGGCCAACGATGCGGATAGTCTGGCTCACCGGGTCGATTAGGGCGCCCCGGCGCGAAACCTCTGCGTGGTAATCGCGGCCGTTTTCGTTGACCCGGTAGGTGAGCGTCTTGCCGATGCGGAACTCCTGCAATCTATTGGAGGGAACGATAAATTCAATCTCCAGGCTGGATTCATCGAGGATGTCCAATATGGCGGTACCGACCTGTGCAAACTGATGCGGCCGCGCCTTCAAGGCGACCACGCGGCCGTCATAAGGGGCCCGGATTTTACATTTCGACACCTTGACCCGGGCCGCCTTGACCTCGGCCCTGGCTTTCTGGGCGGCGGCGTCGGCCAAAACCAAATCCAGTTTGCCGGCCGAATTTAGCTCGTTCAGGCGCTTTTCCGTCGCCAGCTTTTTCGACGCGCCCAAATAAATGGCGCTGACCCGTTCCAACTGGGCGCCCAGCAAAGCGCAGTCCAACTGGATAATGAGCTGCCCTTTTTTGAATTGCTCGCCGTCCCGCACCGCGATCATCTGGATGCGCGCGGCGATCTCGGCGGCCAAGGTCGTAAAGTTACCGGGGCGCAGTTCGCCGTGAATGGCGCTGGTGTTCTGGCTTAAGAAATTGCCCGGCTGCTGCGCCAGAGCGGGCGCAGCCAAGCCAAAGGCAAGCACAATCGGGGCCACGAAAATCGTGCCAAGTTGGAACCGGCTGCCCATTTGGGTGGCTTTACTTGACATCGGTCTTGGCCATTTTTCCCTGTCCGCCGCCCGCCCCTTTTGCCCCCATAACTTTTTTCAAGGCATCGGCGAAGAACCCGGAGAGATCAAACTGATTGGCGTCCGGGATGTCCTTGGAATTGGACGCCGCCGGACCGGGGCGCATTGTCTTTACCAGCATGGGCGCGCCGTGGCGGTCGCCGGGGGCGACAAACAGGTGATTATTCTCAGCGGCAAAGAACCGATGCCGGTCGCCGGGCTCGAAGATGCGGGACTTGTCCAGATACAGCGCCGCCATCTCGGACACCGCTCGCTTGATGGCGCGGCCCGAGCGCCACTCGCCCATGGCCTTGGCAACGGCTTCGCTAAGGCTCTTGATATCGGAGGCCGGTTTCTGGTCATCGACGATGGAAATACCCAACGTCGCGTGAATGCGCCCCAATGTGGATATCACCTCCGCATAAGTCTGATAGCGGCGCAGCTCGGAGGAGATTGCCGATGTCTCCTGGGCAATCAGATCAAACTGGCTTTCGGCATCGGTTGCCTCGCGGATTGTAAACAGATCGGCAAGGCGTTTCTCGATATTGTACAGCTTGTCCGCCTGGCGGAACTGGCGAATGGCGTTGTGATATTGCCGGTTGGCCACATGGACTTGGGCCATGACCGCCATGCGCAAGGCCAGGCGCTTGGTTTTTGATAATTTCTCGTTGGCGGCCGAGAATTTCTGCTGAGTAGGAAGTTTGAATACGTTCAATACGTTCCAGCTCAACGCCGCGCTCCAGCCGTACCAGCGGTTGGCGTCCAGGAAGCTGTTGCCGTCATATTTGCGCCCGCCGGTCAGATCGATGCCGGGCAACAAAGCGACAAGGGCCTTTTTGGTCTGGTTGGCGGCAATGCGGTTCAGATAAATATGCTCCCGGAGGTCGGGGTTGTTCTGGAACGCGAGGGCTTCCATTGCCGGCACCGGAACGGTCCATTCGGGAACCATAAGCGCGTTGTCCAGGGGCGGAACCACTTGGAAGTCTTTACTCGGCGGCAGATTGATCAGGGCCGCAAGCTCGAACCTGGCGGTGGATAGCTGCTGGTTGATGGTTTCCAGAACGCGCATGTTTTCGATCAGGCGTTTTTGGTGGCGCAAAGTTTCCTCGGGCGCGCGCAGCTTTTCCTGCTCGACCTTTTCGGCGTCACGCAAAGCGGCTTCGGCGTTTTTGATGCCGGCGCTCACCCGCCCCTTCAACTCCTGCGCGGCGACCACGCGCCAGAAGGTGGATTGCACTTCCTTGGCCAGGCTATGCAGAATTTTGCGGCGGCGTTCGCCGGCGACCAGCGAGCGGTCGGCGTTTTGGCGCGCCGAATAATAGCTGACCCCGAAATCGAGAATGTTCCAGCTCATGGTCAAATCGCCGGTAATGCTGGAGCGGTCGGCGGAATAGCTGTAGGCGCCGCTGGGCGTCGCGCCATCCACATCCTTGGAGTTGGTGGCGATGAATTGGGAGCGGTCCGAATAGGCGGTGGTGGCGCGCAAGCCCGGCAACAGGGCGAATTTATCCAAGTCACTCTGGTTGAGCGAAAGGGCCTCTTCCATCGCCTTGACCTTGTGATCCAGATTAAATTTGAAGGCGCGGGCAAGGGCTTCGGAAAGCGATATGGGGCCGGTCACCGCATCCACGTGATCAAACATGGTGCCCGTGTCCGAGTTTGCGGCGGCCTCCAATTCGGGGACCGTCAATTGCTCCGGCGCCAGGGTGCAGGCCGACAAAACCAACAGGGCGATCATCCCGCCGAGGGATTTGGGTTTGCAGCCATGCATCCAAAAATTCATTCTTTATGCGCCGTTTCGTTATGTATTTTCATCGCCGGATCATCCGCGCCGGCGAAAACTTTTTGCAGCGCATCCATCAGCGCGGCGTGGCGGACCAGACGTCCGTGCCCGGCCAGGCTGGCGACTTGATCGGTGAAGCTGGCCCGCCCGCCCGCCGGCAAGGCCCCATTTGCGGCGCCATTTTCGCCGGTTGCCAGACCGGATTGCTGGCCGGGCGGCGGCATCTGCTGACCGTCCGGAGCCTCGGGTTCCGCCGGCGCAGCCGCTGGCGGCGTTGCCGGCGCGCCGTCCTCGCCGCCGACTGCCAGGGAGAAGGTGGTCGAGGCCTGATTGCCGTTTTCGTCCGTCGCGGTCACCGAAACATCGATGATGCCGGCGAACCCCGCCGCCGCCGTTCCCGTGAACTGGCCGGTATCGGCGTTGAATTTCAACCAAGCGGGAAGGGCGCTGCCATCGCTTTGCACGGCGCGCAGTTGAACAACCGATTCCACATTTCCAACCGCAAACGCGTCAGCGGGAACGCGAAACGAAACCACTTGATCCACCGAAGCCACATCGTCGATGCCATTCATGACGATAACCGATCCGCCGCCGCCGGTGCCATCGTCACCGGCCGCGGAAACCGCCACTTGAAATCCACTGGTTGTCGTTACAGTTGGCACATTGCGCGGCGCTTGTCCTTGGTCATCACCGCCGCCGCGCCCGGCGTCGCCGGAGGCGCCCGGGCCTGCGGCCCCGTCACTGGAAGTGGTTGAAGTCGTGGTCGTGGTCGTGGTGGTAATGCCAATCACGGCGTCGCTGCTGCCGATGAATGTCTGCAACCCGGTCTCGCCGCCGGCAAGGCTCACCAGGCCGGTGTCGCCGCCGTCTGATCCGCCAATAAAGGTTTGCAGGCTGGCGGCTTCGCCATCGTCGGCGGGCGCTTCGACGATCGGCTCATCGGCGGCTGGCGGTGCCGGAGCCGGCGTCGTCGGCGGCGTCGCCTCTTCGACCACCTCGCCGTTGATTGTCGACGTTGCTGAACCGTTATTGCCGTCTTTCTGTGTCGCCGTAAAGGTGATGGTCCTGATGTCGGTGGTATCGACGGACGAGTTTGCGTAGGTCACCAGCCTGGCGATATCTCTGACAACGGCGTTTGTCACCAGGCCAGGGTTGCTGTCGAAGCTGGCGATATTATCGATAAACAGTGATGCGCCGGCCGCCCGGCCGCCGGTGAAATCGTAGGTTCCGGAGACGAAAACAAATTTGTAGTTGCCGTCCGATGGGATGGTGACCGAAGCGGTCGCCCAGAGCGTCGAACCGGCGGCGGAACTTCCGGTTTCATCGAGAATGGTGGTCTGGGTGCCATCCGATTTTTGAATATAGGCGAATACATCATAGGCATCGCCGCCGCCAAGGGCGCGCCAATCGAAATTTATGACTTGTCCGGAGGTGGCGGCGAACGAGTCGGAAAAGATCGAAGGCCCGTGCACCACATCGAAGCCGTTTGCCGTCGTCATGCCAGTGCTTTTCAATTGTGCGGCGTAGGTTCCGGTTGTCTTGTCGGTGTTGCTGGCCGCCGCCGTCAGCGTGCCGAGGGTTGTCGGGACATCGCTGTCGCCGCCGGAACTTGCCGGATCGGTGGTATCGGTGGGCGTCACCACGCCGTCGATGGAGCTGGTCCCCAAGTCCACCTGTGTCAAACCCGAGGTCCAGTTGGTCAGATCGCCCGTCTCAAACCCGCCATTGCTGATCGCGGCGGTGGATCCAAGGCCGGTCAGGTTGATGGTCAGCGTTTTGCCGCCGCTGCCGTCATCGGTGGAATCGATAGAGCCAACTTCATCGGCCGAGGTGCCGTTGCCGAGATAAACGCGGGTGCCTTCAACGGAAACGACGCCGCTTGTGGTGTCGGCTGTGGATACGGTGGTCAGCGCCAGGGTCTCGGTGGCGGCGGCGCCGGTAATTGCGATCTTTAGCGTCCCGCCGTCGCCGTAGCCCGAGCCCGATGAAACCGAAAGCGAAGGCGAGGCAACAACAGCCGCCGCATTGTCGGTCGCATAAATTACGTTTTCGCCGGAACCGAGCGACGGTGTCGCCAGAACGCCGGCAAATCCATCGCCCGAGATTGCCGCCGTCTCAATCTCGCCGGACTGATTTTCCATATCCCAATCACCGCCCAGGCCCGCGGCGCCGGTCAAATCGTCGGACGCCGCCACGTCCGCCCCCGTCAGTTCCGACAATTGTGCAACGAAGGCGGCGCCGTCGCCGTCGGCGGCCACGCGGCAGCCGTAAAGCAGGATATCGCCGTCTTCGGCCAAAGCAGCCCCGATGGCTTGTAGCGCCGCTGCGTTTTCCTGCAAACCGGAACCATCCAAGCGCTGGCCGCCCAGGGAAATGGCGCCAACGTCGCCATGGCTGATCAAATGGATGGCGTCCAGGCCTCGGGTACCTTGCAACGCGGCGGCCACGTCGCCAATTCCGGCGCTCATCGAAAGCACCAGAACTTCGGCGCCATCGCCGAGCCCGGCGATCAATTCCTGATAGCCCGCAACCGCCGGATCGACGATCACCAGCTCGCGGCGCTCGGCGGCGGCGGTGATATCGGCCTGTTCGGTGGTATCGCCATCGTCCGCAGCGGCGGCGCCGGCCATGTCGGCGGCCATGGCGCCATCGAACATTATACGCGGCTCCAGTGCGATGATATTGGGGAGACCGGAGGACATCATGCACGGGCGCGGCGGGCGAGCCAAAGGTCTCATAGGAACATTCATTCGCAACCTCATTTAATCGACATGGTCGAATAAGGAAGTGACGCCTGTTTGACGCG